>JAJRYT010000169.1 GCA_024275635.1 Chloroflexota bacterium
AGTCAATGCAACTTTACTCGAGTACGAATATTTGAACATCGCATAAAAAGAGTGACATGCAAATATTATTTGAATACAAACCCACGCGGTCGAGTACGGTTTGGAAGCAATCTGTTAGGAATGTACAAAGTCGAGCTAAGGATTATCATTTTGTTCGATTATGTCAATATATTGCGGTGTGTAATAGTTATGCACCCCCCTCATCTAATTGTAAAGATGATTTTGTCAAAAATGAACCACGCCCGGATTTTCTGTTTTAGCCAGGCATTTCCAATGTCCGACAATGGCCGGGACAAAACCATGTGTAAGTTTTGAACCATTGCCCGAAATATAGATTACACACCCATTAACCTTTGTAGTTCGTCCGGGGAGTGAGTGACCAGTTTTTCTAGTTGGGCTAAATTATTGGTGGGTCGATCCAGTATCGGATAGGGAGGACACCCCAATTGTACATGACATATGTTACCAGAAATAGGTGACACTCTTCCTCATCTACCGCTCATTTTTGGGGTAAACTGGGTTAAATTACCCATTCGGTTTATTAACCCATTGGGGATAATCGCCCATACAGAGCGTTTGATACGTGTGGCCTGGGCTTTAATGAAGTAGCCTGCGATTTAATAAGCTTGTAAGCGCTTCTTACTTTTGGAGGATCATGCCTGATGAGCAAAAGATATTTAATTGGTGCGTTGTTAATCGTCGTAATTTTGTTAGCGGCTTGTAAGGCAGAACCTGGTCCGGAAGGGCCGGTTGGCCCTGCTGGTCCGGCGGGGCCCATGGGGCCGCAAGGGCCAACCGGCGATGATGCTGTCATCAGCCGGCAGTACGTTGGCTCGGAGAAATGCGGCAACTGCCACGAGGAACAGTATGCGGAATTTATTCTCTCCGGTCACCCCTATAAGTTGACCAAGGTAGAGAATGGCGAACGGCCCCGCTATCCCTACGATGCTATCACCGGCGGCGTCAAGAACCCGCCGGAAGGGTACACCTGGGATGATATCACCTACGTCATCGGCGGGTACGGTTGGAAAGCGCGCTTCATGGACAAGGATGGCTACATTATTACCGGCGATGAAAATGCGACAACCCAGTACAACTTTGCTAATCGTACGGTCGGCAACCAGGCGGGTTGGGTCGCTTACCACGCCGGTGAGCAAAAAGCTTATACTTGCGGTACCTGCCATACCACTGGCTATAATCCGGACGGCCACCAGGACGGCTTGGAAGGAATTATTGGCACTTGGGCCGCCCCTGGCGTGCAGTGCGAAGCGTGCCACGGCCCGGGCAGTCTCCACGCCGAAGACCCTTACGGCATTGAAATGAATGTGGAGTATGCTTCCCAATTGTGCGGCGAGTGCCATGTGCGCGATAATCCGGCGGAGATCGACGCCAGCGGCGGGTTTGAGAAGCACCATGAGCAGTACGAAGACCTATACAACTCCAAGCATTTCGCTATTTCTTGTGTCACCTGTCACGACCCCCATGCCAGCGCTTTGTACAGCGATGATGAAGTAAATCCGAATAAGGGGATTGTACAGCAGTGTGAATCGTGCCACTGGGAAAATGCGGCCGTGCAGAATAACGAGAAGCATGAAAACCTGGCCTGTACCGATTGCCATATGCCGCCGCTGGGGAAGTCGGCCCAGGCGAACCTGGATATTTTCACCGGGGATGTGCATTCACACCAGTTTGCCATCAATACCGACCCCGATGCGCCGCAGTTTTATGACGACGGCGCCAAAGTCATGCCTTATCTGACGCTCTCTTACGCCTGCCAACACTGCCACAATGGGGAAGTGAATGCGGTCAAGGAATTGGACGAACTGGCGGCTGACGCCAAAGGGTATCATACGGAAATTCTACCTACGGCAGAGCCGGTTGCCCCAGAAGCAACAGCGACGCCGACGCCATAAAGGGAAGCTGCTCATTTTAAAATTCATATGGGTAGGGCGGGCCGGATTGGCTTGCTCTACCCGTGAAACTTTTTTGGGTCTCTGGGATTTCGCGTGGTTAGTTCACCGGATGGTTCATTTTTTGACACGAATGGCACGAATTTTCACGAAATTTCTTATTATTCGTGTCGTTCGTGTTATTCGTGTCAGGTTTTTTTCTCGACCCCGCGAAATCCTAAAGAACCACTTTTTTCTCAGGAGACACTTGCGCTACGGCGCACCAATAAATGAACGAAAATGGGGCACAAATTTAACGGATAACACGGATTTATCCGTGTTATCCGTATCCTATTTACATTGGAGATCGATTTATGAAGAGACTACGTCCTTTCTCATGGCTAAAACAGTTTTTCTTTCCCCCGGCAGGGACGCCGCGTTGGCTTCGGATCCTGCCTTATGCTTTTATGGGCGTTCTGTCTGCGATTGCGCTTTACTATGGGGCGCAGGGATGGGATTACGCTAATTCTCCCCAATTCTGCGGAACGACCTGCCACACTATGCCGCCGGAGTACAGCGCTTACCTGGTCTCACCGCACGCCCGCGTTTTGTGCTCCGAATGCCATATTGGGCGCGATGTTTTAACCGAACAATTCTCACGAAAAGCGGGCGATATGCGCCATGTCATTGATCTGGTGGCCGTGAATTATGAATATCCTATCTTTGCTAAGGAGATGAGACCGGCGCGTGAAACTTGCGAGCGTTGTCACTTTCCGGAAAAGTTTTCTGATGACAGTCTGCGGGTGATCAGTCACCGGGTAAGCGATGAAGCGAACACTAAGGAGGAGACGACGCTGATCATGAAGACTGGCGGCGGCAGCGAACGGGAAGGGCTGGGCCGGGGAATCCACTGGCACATCGAAAACGAAGTCTGGTATCTGGCAACGGATCCGCTAGATCAGGAAATTCCTTATGTGCGGACGGTAGATGCCGATGGGGAAATCAAGGAATATTACGATGTCGCTTCTGGTCTGACGCCAGATGACGTGGCGGGTTCAACGTTGGAGCGGATGGATTGTATTACCTGCCATAACCGGATTACCCATTCTATGCCTGATCCGGGAACGGCCGTTGATCAGGCGATGGAGAAAAAGTTAATAGCGGGTGATTTGCCTTTTATGAAACAAGAAGCGGTTAAATTATTGTCGGCGTCCTACCCGAATCAGGAAACGGCCATGTTAGAGCTAACCGCTTTGGTCGATTATTATCAAGAAAATTATCCGGAAATTTATGTTGGGCGCGCGGATGAAATCCAACAGGCGGTTGACGTCCTGCAAGATATTTACAACCAGATAGTTTTCCCGGATCAAGAAGTGGACTGGCAGACACATCCGGACAATCTGGGTCATATCGCCGCGCCTGGTTGTTTCCGTTGTCATGACGGCAAACATCTTACCAGTACCGAAGAGGCAATTCGCCTGGAGTGCAATATCTGCCATTCGGTTCCGGTGGTTCATGATCCGAATGCCCTGGTAACGAATATTGAAATTATTCAGGGGCCGGAACCGACGTCTCATATCCATACCAGTTGGATCGCGCTGCATGGTCAGGCGATTGATATTTCGTGCGCTGCCTGCCATGAGCCAAACGATCCCACGGTGGATTACACTACGTTGGAAGGAAGACCGCCCAGCGATGGTTCTTTTTGTGGGAATTCTGCCTGTCATGCTTCCGAATGGACGTATATTGGCCTTGATGCGCCGGAAATGGACGCAATTTTGGATCGCCAGCTCTATCTACTGCTCAATACCAGCCCCTATTTGATGGATGGGGAGCCGCGGACATATGAAGGGGTGTTTAAGGCGATGTTTGACGGCCGTTGCACCTTCTGCCATGCCGGCCTTGAGCCTAAAGCGGGACTGGACTTGAGTAGCTATGAGATGATCATGCAAGGGGGCAATAACGGCCCGGTGATTATCCCCGGCGACCCGGACGCCAGCCTGCTCATTGAGGTGCAATCCACCCGCAAAGGTCACTTTGGTCAAGTGTTGGATGATGAATTGGCCGCGCTGCGTGATTGGATTGTTACCGGCGCGCCGGGAAATTAGGATACGGCACCTCTGGGACTTTGAGGAGCTACGGGGCGTAAAACGTGACTTGTGACCTGCGGATAGTCACGTTTTACGCCCTTACTTTTGATGGTGAAAACGATCTAGGCAGTTGGTTGATCAACCCTCCGGCTTTTGATTTGAGCGCCGCCCTGATTTTGGGGAGACGCTTCTTTTTTGCCTGGATAACCTTATGGGCGATTCTGCATTTAATCGTAGTTTGCTTGTTTTTGATAACGAATGGTGGAAAGAACGACTTCATTCCGTAAACAATTCATTGTCCTGGCACGAAAAAGGCGAAACCAGGCAAGAAACAAGCCTACCCCCCATTTATTTTTACCTGAACGAATCCTTTAGTCGACAGGCGATAAATAGCCCACAAAATGACGCCCGATGAATCGGACTTTTTTGTTTAGCGTTATCCCAGTTCGTCTGGCGCTTCTTCAGACACTTTTCACTTTAGGCGCTTCAGGCACTTCTCGCTTCTCGCTTTGTTGCCGGAAGGGGGAAACAAAAACGGCCGTATCCATCGGATACGGCCGTCTCTTTTGTGGTTAAATCAAAATGGATTACGGTGTTTCCGATAATCCTTCATGATAGCCAATAGCCATCGCTTGCAGTTCCTCATCCGTCTTCGCCGGGGCTACACCGCCATCTACATGGCAGTGACGGCAGGCAAAGTCCAGCGAAATCTGCGACAGCGCCACTTTGCCATCTTCACTGAATTGACCCACTTGCATCGGATCAATAGCCATCAAATGGCTGCGAATATCGCCAGTAAACATCTCCGCGTTGCCCAGGGCGCTCTTGACGATGCGCGGCATATGACAGTCAATGCACTCGACATTGTTTTCGATATGCGCCGCATTTTTCTGAGTCTCAGCATTCTGGAAGTGGCAGTTTTCACAGCTGGTACGGGTCGTTTGCAGCCCTTCCTTCCGTAACTGGACTACCCCGGTATGCGGGTCGTGGCAGGTAACACAATCGAGCGTAATATGCTTGCTCTGGAATAACTCCTCGTATTGTTCATGGTGACGAATAAAGCCGCCAGAAGCATTGACCTCTTCCTGCGTGCCGCGGAAGTGGCAATCGCCACATGCGGCTGCATCACGGTCCACTTTCATTTGCCAATTGTAGGGGTTTTCTACGTGCAAACTGCCAGGGCCGTGGCACTCTTCACAACGGATGCCAGGTTCTGTCCAGGTGCCGATCATCCCTTCCATGCCGTCCTGATGGCCTTCTGGGTTATAGCCGGTGGTGTGGCAGGTGCCGCAGTTATACGGCTTTTCTTCACCAGGATGATACCCTACCCAGTTTGTGCCCATATCCAGGTCGGCATTGTATAGGTTGTACTGGGTGGTCGCATTTTCGTCTGCTCCGGTAATGATGAAGCCATCATGGCCGATGAACCGCGCCTTCCAGTTGTAGCCGCCGATGACATAGCTGATGTCATCCCACGTATATCCTTCTGGCGGGTTGGGAACCTCAGTGAAAGGGTATTCTGGCGGTTGGCCGTCAACCACTTTGTTCAGTTTGTACGGGTGCCCGCTTTTCATGAATGCATCGTAATTTTCCTGATGACATTCGGCGCAGGATTATGTACCAACGTATTCGGGCATTATGGCGACGGCTTCACTGGCAGCGGCAGCCTCACCGGCCGGCCCTGCTGGCCCAGCAGGACCTTCTGGGCCAGCGGGGCCGGCCGGCCCAACAGGACCTTCCGGGCCGGCGGGGCCTTCTGGGCCAGCAGGACCTTCCGGGCCAGCAGCGCCGGCACAGCCGGCAAGGGCCAGCATGAAGACCAAAACTAATGTAATAAACCAAAACTTTTTCATGTAAATCCTCCTAGGAAGTTGTAAAAAATTTACCAAAGTCGCTGAATTTATGGGTTATATAACCCATATTATCTACGAAATATTAACAGAATATGAGTGAAAATCCAAGAGATCAGCTTGAAAACAAGAGGATTAGTGACAAATGTCACAAGTTATGGGTTACAAAACCCATATCATTCACTGGGTATATTCTGAATACGTGGGTTTTACGTCCATTTTGGCTAGTTGTAGAAATATGTTCGGAAAACGGCCGTCACCACTGGTACTGCCGTTCCTAAATCCTCCATCTAAAACTCGTTCTTTGACCCACAATCAGGTATAATTCAACGTGTGAAACACCCTATTTCCAGACCAGAGCCACCCCGACCCAGGTGGCTATTTTTCATCTAAAAACAAACAGTCAAAAGCGCGTAATGCAGCACGGCATTTATTCATCCTTCTGCCTCCTGCCTTCCGTCTTTTCTTCGGAGGTTTCTTTTGGAAATCGGCACTGTCAATACCATAGACATTAACCAGGAGATGCGAAACTCCTATCTTGACTACGCCATGAGCGTTATCGTGTCCCGCGCCCTGCCCGATGCGCGCGATGGCCTCAAACCCGTCCACCGGCGCATCCTTTATGCCATGCACGACATGGGCATTCGCGCCACTGGCCCGCACCGCAAAAGCGCTCGTATCGTCGGCGAAGTGTTGGGTAAGTACCATCCGCACGGCGATTCCTCTGTGTACGACGCGATGGTGCGCATGGCCCAGCCTTTCTCCCTGCGCTACATGTTGGTAGACGGGCAGGGTAACTTTGGCAGTATTGACGGCGACAGCGCGGCGGCCATGCGTTACACCGAAGCCCGTCTGGCCCGTATCGCCAACGAACTGCTGGAAGATATTGATAAAAATACGGTTGATTTTGCCCCCAATTTTGACGACAGCCTGACCGAGCCAGAACTTTTACCGGCGCGTTTGCCTAATTTATTGCTTAACGGCTCATCCGGTATCGCCGTGGGGATGGCGACGAATATCCCGCCCCACAATCTAACCGAAATTGGGAACGCACTCATTTATCTGATTGACCGCCAGGATGATCTGGATAACGTCACGCTGGATGATTTGATGCAGTTTGTGACCGGGCCGGATTTCCCCACAGGCGGCATTATTGTGGGCAATGAAGGGATTCGTAACGCTTACGCAACGGGACGCGGTCGTATCATTGTGCGCGGCCTGGCAACGATTGAGGAGATGCCGGGCAAATCGGATCGGCAGCGGATCAACATTACCGAAATACCATTTCAGGTGAATAAGTCCATGCTCATCGAGCGTATTGCCGAACTGGCGAATAAGGGTGTCATCCCCGATATTTCTGATTTGCGCGACAGTTCTGACCGGTGCGGTATCTCGGTGGTGGTGGAATTGAAGCGGGGGACGCAGCCGTTAAAGGTGCTGAACCAGCTTTACAAACACACAGCGTTGCAAACGACGTTTGGGGTACAGATGTTGGCGTTGGTGGATAAACAGCCGCGCCTGCTCTCGCTCAAACGGGCGCTGCAAATTCATATTGACCACCGGGTAAATGTCATTACACGCCGCACGCAGTTTGAGTTGGATAAGGCGTTGAAGCGACAGCACATTTTGGAAGGGCTGATGATTGCGCTGGATCACCTGGATGAGGTGATTGCGACGATTCGCCGCTCGCCAGATGCCGATGAAGCGCGAGGACGGCTGATGGCCGGCTTTGGCCTGACGGAGCAGCAGGCGACGGCTATTTTGGATATGCAGCTGCGTCGTCTGGCGGCTCTGGAACGGCAGAAGATTGAGGATGAATATAAGGAAATCACGGCGCATATCGCATATCTGCGCGGATTGCTGGCGGATAAGACGCAGGTTTTGGGCCTCATTAAGGAAGATGTGCAAACGCTGCTGAAGAAGTTTGGCGATGAGCGGCGCACCGAAGTGGCGATAGGGCTGGCGGCTGATATAAATATGGAAGATCTCATCCAGGATGAGGATGTGTTGATTGCCATTACGCAGCGCGGCTATATTAAGCGCACGCCGGTGGCTGCTTATCGTGTTCAAGGGCGCGGCGGTAAGGGGCTGATTGGGATGAGTACGCGGGGGGAGGATGTGTTGGAGCAGTTGTTTGCGGCCGGCACGTTGAACAGTATTTTGTTTTTCTCGAACCGGGGCAAGGTGTATTCGGAGAAGGCGTACAATATCCCGGAGATGGGACGGACGGCGCGGGGCAAGTCGTTGATGAATGTGCTGCCGTTGATGCCGGATGAGAAGATTACGGCCGTTATTGCTATCCATGATTTTGCCGATGCGGAATATTTGACGATGGTGACGGTAAACGGCCGTATCAAGCGCGTCGAGGTCGGTTCCTTCAAACACGTGCGACCCAGCGGCCTGATCGCCATCGGCCTCGATGAAGACGACAGTCTGGGCTGGGTAAAACTAACGCGCGGCGATCAGGATTTGATTCTGGTCAGCGAACAGGGTAAGGGCATCCGCTTCAAAGAGAATGATGTGCGGGCAATGGGCCGAACGGCGGCTGGCGTTAACGCCATTCGGCTGGACAGTTGGGACAAAGTAGCCGGGGCCGATGTGGTTGCGCCCGACGATGATTTGTTGGTGATTACGGAAAATGGGTATGGCAAACGAACGCCATTATCTGAATACCGTACCCAGAACCGGTACGGCCAAGGGGTGCGGGCGATGGTGCTAGAACCGGAGCGAACCGGTAAGATTGTCAGCGCCCGTGTGGTCACACGCGGCGACGAGGTGACTTGTATTACGTCTAGCGGTATTATTTTGCGGACGGCAACGGACACAATTTCGCAGCAGGGCCGATCTACGCGCGGGGTACGGGTCATGGATTTGCGCGGCGAGGATACAATTGCTTCTGTGGCCCTGATTCGTGAAGGACGTCTATCGCGGGTTAATGGGGATGAGGATGAGGTGAAAATACAGGATATTGACCCGGAAACGGCCGTTTCTAACCCGGCGTTATCTTAATACTCTGTCCCAATTGATAGGCTGCGTTGAAAATAAGAGACGGTGTACGGCCGTCTCTTTTCGTATACGTTCCCTATTTCCTATACGACACACTTCCATCCAGGATTATACTTAAAGCGCTGACATCTCTCGCACAAACCGTGTTCTCACTAAGAGAGATAGAAATAGGCGTGCGTCTTCCAAGCTTAACATAGCGCCGGTGTGACGGCCCATTTGCTATTAAAGCCAGCAGTTTAGCGTCTGGAGAGTTTGAATGACATCGGGTGAATTAAATCAAATATTAACCCCACTTACCAAAATAAGTGAACTAGATGTGCCCGTTGGATTAGTTCAAGACATTATATTTCGTCTTTTGTTTAACGAAGGCACAGTCAACATTGGCCGGTTTGCGGAAATACTGGGATTGCCGACACGTGCCCTTGACGAATTACTTTCCCGGATGAAGCAGGAACATCTGGTAGAAATCGTTAAAGCTGGAACCCTGGGCAGTTTAAGCTTTACCTACGGGTTGACTGAAGCTGGAACCAAGCGCGCCCGCAATGCCTTTGAGCGCAGCCAATACGTTGGCCTGGCGCCGGTCTCCATAGAATCATATAACAAAGCTGTCCTGGCCCAAACCGGCCAGACACAGCGTATCACGCCGGAACAGGTGCAGAATTCCCTTCGTCATCTCATCTTGCCGGATAGTTTCCATCGCCGCATTGGCCCGGCAGTCAATTCTGGAACGTCCCTTTTTCTGTATGGCCCGCCTGGAAACGGTAAAACGACGATTGCCCAGGCAATTGCCGGACTGTTAGCGAAAGATGATCCTATTTGGTTGCCCAATGCCATCACCGTCGGCGGTCAAATCATTCGCATTGTGGATCCGTTAGTGCATGAACCGCTGCAAATGGAAGAAGTGCCGTTTCATACGGCCGCAACCTTGAAGTCCAGCGCGACATCTAAACTCAAAATTGATAGGCGTTGGCGGCTATTTAAGCGGCCGTCCGTCATGGTTGGCGGTGAGTTAGTCATGGATTCACTCGATTTACGGTATGAACCTGTGTCCAAAGTATACGAAGCTCCGCTGCAATTAAAAGCCAACGGCGGCATGTTCCTCATAGACGATTTCGGCCGTCAGCAAATTAGCCCCCAACAGCTTCTCAACCGTTGGATCGTCCCCCTGGAAAGCGGCATAGATTTTCTACGCCTCCAGTCAGGCCAAAGTCTGGAAGTCCCTTTCCGTCAACTCATCGTCTTTTCAACCAACCTTGACCCCGGAGATTTAGTGGACGATGCTTTCTTGCGCCGTATTCAAATGAAAGTAGAAGTTGGTGGGCCTGACGAACGGTTGTTTTACCAGATATTTTTGCGAATGTGCGAGGTAATCAAAATATCTTTTGACAAAAAAAGCTTCGTCCATCTGTTACAAAAATGGTATCGTGAACCACAGCGAAAGATGCAATCCGTTCATCCGCGGGATATTATCAAAACAGTTATTTCCCTTTGTGAGTATGAAGGCTCAGAACCCCATTTTACGCCCGACTTGATTGATGAAGCGTGCATCAGTTACTTTGTAGACATAAAAAAGGAATGAGGACTGAGAAACGAGGAACGAGTGAAGAAATGCTCATCCCTCTGAACTCAGTCCTCATCACTTTTCCTAGCTTTGCAACAAATCCGTCAAACCTCTAACAATTGACCCTTCGCCTGTTGTTTTGCCGCTAGCCGAGGGCGCATTAGCCAGGATGCGGTCAGCCAGGCGGGAGAAGGGCAGCGATTGCAGCCAGACACGGCCCGTTCCCTGCAATGTGGCCATAAACAACCCCTCGCCGCCAAAAATCATAGACTTCAGGTTCCCGGCGCGCTGAATGTCGTAATTAATCGTGGGTTCAAAAGCGACGATACAGCCGGTATCAACCATCAGTTTCTCGCCGCTCAAACGTTTTTCAATAATGGTTCCCCCGGCATGGATGAACACGTTGCCATCGCCGCGCAGCCGCTGTAGGATGAACCCTTCACCGCCAAACAGCCCGGCGCCCAGCTTTTTGTTAAACGCAATGCTGACTTCCGTGCCCAGTGCCGCACACAGGAAGGAATCTTTCTGACAAATCAGTTCGCCGTTGGCCTCGTCGAGGTCAATGGCAATGATTTTGCCGGGATAGGGGGCGCCGAAAGCGACATGCTTCTTGCCTTGCCCGCTATTGGTGAAATGGGTCATGAAAATAGATTCACCGGTAAAAGCCCGTTTCGCAACGCTGCCTAACTTACTCATGAATCCGGCGCTGGGGTTGGAGCCATCACCCATCTTGGTTTCAAAGGTCACCCCATCTTCCATGTACATCATTGCCCCAGCTTCCGCGATAACAGTTTCTCGCGGATCGAGTTCAACTTCTACAAATTGAAGATCGTCGCCAAATACCTGGTAATCAACCTCGTGACTTTTAGCCATTTGTTTATCTCCTTATGATTTGAGGGTTTATTATTGACATTATACCCGATATACGCAAGCGTTACGGGGAAGGTTGTAACCCTGTTTCTGATATATGGGGGCGTGAATTGATGAACGATTTTGGTTGGCGGGAGTTGGGTGACTTCTCGATATCTGGGGGCAATCTTCCGTGCGGTTTGGTACTCACGCTGTCTGCCGTAAGGATTCTCTCGGAGGCTTCCCTGATTATTGAGATATTGCGTAATTGGTAATAAATTTTGCAGGTTTATGGAGGGCTTAAGTGTCTACATGCAAAATCTAGCGTTCTGGAATTCTGAAGCGTAAATGATTTTGAGGAAGTCGGTTATTTCTGTAATTTGATGAGGCTGCTGGTCAAATACAACCACCAGATTGCTTTCCAGGCTTACCCCTACAATCCGTAGATTGTTTTTAAGTTTTAACAAGTCCACCAACCCGATCATTTTCACCGGGTTACAGAAGTCTGTCAATACAACCGCATCAGGATGAAATTGTTCTACTTCTTGCAACAGGTTGATTTGATTGGTACATGCGATGCCTGAAACTTCTAAATATTTGTCTTGGGACAGCAAGCTTTCCAGGCTTGCGCCCATTAATAAATTATTGCCAATGATCAAAACGCGCCGCATTTGAATTCTCCTAAAAGTAAGCAGTACGTTCCAGAGATGCCAGGCTCCTTCAAATTCTTTTGCAAAAGTTGCACCTGAAAAAAGGGCCTGGCATCTGAAGTGACCGTTTAATGATGTGGCTGCTTATGTCTGCGCTGATTATTGTCATTATGAATAGGATGGTTATCGTGCGCGATGTTATGGTTGTTTTTTAAGGCTTTCTGGGCATAATTCCAGGCTTTTTTGTAGTGTCTGATGGCTTTGTCCGGTTCGCCTTTGTCTAGTTCTTCCCGGGCCTTTGCCATTTCTCCCAATGCCTTGTCAATTTTCTCTTGATTACCGTCGGCGATAATGGCCTGGTCAACGGCCGTTTCCGCCAATGTTTGAGCAGCATTCACCAGGGCAGTAACGGCCGTTTCCACCCCCACTGCTTCTGAACCGCCATCACGGGTAACCTTCAACAATTCGTTCACCGCCTTCTTTGTCTCATCAAACACCTTCTTACCTTTACCAGTTAGATGACTGTCATCCACCCAAAACGCGGCGTCGAGGCTTTTCTCAAGGCGCGCCATCGCTTTCGTGAGATGTTTATCAGTTTTCCTGTCGCCTGTAGGAACCATGTCGGCCAGCAAATTGCGCGTGACCTGGATCGCAATTTGCGGTTCGCTGCCATCAAGAATGCCATCGCCATCACTGTCGGGGTTGAGCGGATCCGTGCCGAAAAGCGCCTCATCCGCGTCGCTGAGGCCGTCATTATCACTATCGCCATCCAGGTTACCGCTGCTGCTGGCGCTGTTGAAAGTACAGGTGACATCCTCGGCATCTTCCAGGTATATCGTTAGCGCAATTTCCCCATTCACATCAAAATTATTATCCAGGTTAGAGACACATTCTATGCCAACCAGGTTCCAGTCAGTGGGCATTGTCTCCGTAACCGTGTAAGAGCCAGAAATAAGACCTGTGTAGGCAATGGTCTCGGCAATGCCATCGCCATCATCGGGGACGGCATCATCCAGGCTAAAGCTGCCCCAATCGCCCGTGAAAAAGAAATCCGTGCCGTCGGCCGGGTCAGCATCATGGATGATGGTGATAGTCCCGGCGTCGGGCGACTGGAATTCATACGCGCCCAGATCAACCATACCTTGTACCGGCTGGCGCAAATGCCCATCCAGATCAAAGCGCGGCGAGGCAGCAGCCGGTGATTGGTCAATGGCTGGCGAACCGGCCAGCAGGCGCCAATCAGCGCCGGGAGTCATCAGGGGAGAAGCGCCGTCGGTCAGGAAATGCATGACGGTGGGAGCGATGAACTGGGGATCAACATGGATGTTACCGGCCCGATCAGCATAAGCGCCGTCGGAAATGATATTGTTTTCGACAAAGGTGAAACTCTCCGAATTATTGTGGCTTTCCCACGATGGCTGCAGCGCCGGATTATCCACGTGCAGATCATCCGGGACCCAAACATAATTGAGGCCCCAGGTGTAATCCAGGTCTTCTTCATCGGCGCTTCCGGCCGGTTGGTCATAATGCAGCCGCCAGTTGTTCCAGATGATGTTGTTGTAGATTTTCACGTCGCTAAATCCGGGCGCGATTGCTTCGCCGTCTACGCCATCATACTCATGACCATTGCGTTCACTGTCTATCCCGCCCCCAGCGGCCGTGTAGCTGCCGGCGACAATGTTGCCCACAATCGTATTGTTGAAAACTTCTACATAAAACGTGTCATCGAACGCCAGACCCGCGCCGCGCGCGTGATTTTCGTCATGATCATCGGCGATATTCTCGGCAATTAAGTTGTTGTAAATCCTGACCAGAGAGGTGTCATTACCGACATCTTCAAAGCTGATAGCCCCGCCATCGTCATAGCAGAGGTTGCGTAGAAACAGATTGCCGTAGAGGTCAATTGGCCCGGTATCTTCAAAAAATGCACCGCCGCCGTGATCCTCAGCTTTGTTCTCCTCGATCACATTTCCGTAAATCATCAGGCGGTCCTTGATCTCGTACATAGAGATGCCACCGCCATAATCGGGTGAATAATTGTGTAGGATGTGGTTATTGTATATTTGATATGTGCCCGGCGGCGGCCCGGTCCTATGGTCATCCCTGGTATGTTCGGGTTCGCCACAATGGGTGCAGGTAGCAAGGTAATCTTCAGGCAAGATGAGGCCCATATCGCGATGTTCCGCCACCACGTAATCAGGCTCGTCGTTAACGCTAATACCGCCGCCATAACCGCCATAGTTGCCGTTTTCAGCGATGGTGTTTGACCATATTTTTACGTTGTGATTGGAGCGGTGCAGCCAGATGCCGCCGCCGTAGTAGCCGCCGTTGCGGACAATGATGTTGTTATTGATGTCTATGTTGCGATTGCCGTAGTCGCCAAAGATGCCGGCGCCAATATCTTCGGCAACGCTCCCTCCGGTGATGGTGAAGCCGCTGATGACGATGTTTTGGACACGGCCGTCTGCCCCACCCGCGCCAATGAAAATAACCGGGCCGCCGCCGTTACTGGCCCCCTGCGATTCGGTCACATTGGACTCGGAAAGGCCATCAATAATCGTCTCATGCGGCCCAGAGCCGATAAGCTGAATATCTGATTCAGCAATCTGTAACCGTTCGTTGTACGTGCCTGGGGCGACAAACACGTAGCGCGGCGTGGCCTCTGGCAGATTGTCCAACGCTTTTGTGATACTGTGCCAGGGTTTTGCCTGGGAGCCATCTTCCGGCCCGGCGCTGCTGCCGTCTACAAATACGGAGCGCGCATCCAGGTAGCTGGCCCAGTTAGGATGATAAACCAGGTCGTCCAATCGGATGCCGTTGGAAGGCCCTGCGGTGGTGGTGACGATGATGATATTACCCGCCGGGTCTGGTACGCCTTGTACCTTAATTTCATTATTCGACCAGGAGATGACTTTGAGTTCCTGGCCGCCCAGCGTGACGGTTGAGAAGCCTTGTTCATTGCCGAAATTTCCCCCTCTAATTGCAAAGCTGCCCCCCAGGGCCACACTGTTCACGCGGGCATTGAAAAAAGCGCGGAAAGTGTTCCACAATCCGTTGAAAAGGGGCGTTTTTAACTGCATTTGCGCCATGCGCGGCCCAGCCAGCGCCGCAATACCCGGGAAGTCTATTTCGTTTTCGCCAATGAACGGTTCGGCCGGGCTATACCAGGGGGCGATGTTGCACAACCGGCCGGCGTCATTGGCCGGATCGGCGGCGACGGGGACGAGTGACCAATCGGCTTCAAATTTATACTGCCCCTGGCCGAAGGTGTAGGGCAGCATGAGGGGCAGGTAATTGGCGCAGAAGCCGGCTAAGGCGGGATCGTTACCGAGGTATATGTGAACGCCGGGGGCGAAGCGCCGCTCTAATTCTGGCTTTTGTATCTGAACTTCTTCCGGCGGGCATTGGCTGACGCCGGGTTGGCCGGGGATGTCGGGCGCGCCGGCATAGCACAGAGGGTTGCCCATGAAACCTGATCCCAGGAAGTAGCCGAGGTGGTCGTAGACGCCGACCGGGGCGTAATCTATGCCTGCTTTTTCGGCGAACAGCAGGCTTTGGGTATCAGTAGGATTGGGAGTGATGTCGCCGCCCCGGTGGTCAATGTTAAGATCATCGAAGACGCCGCCTTCGATTTCACCGGCCAATGGCACGCCGATGGGCGAGCCGGGCGGGGTGGTGTTGAGGCCGAAGTTGATGGGGATACGGCCGTTGCCCCCTACCGTCACCGTTACCACATCCGAACCGGCTGGAGAAGGCGCAAACCCATCCGGCACAGTCGCCTTAACAACGTAATCACCCGGAGCCAGGTCGCGAAATTCAAAATAACCGGGCATCGGCCCCACAAAAGCGCCGCCCCATTCGTCAATCGGCCAGGTGTAGGGTTCGACCCAACCCTGTGCCATCGTTGCTGCCTTGTCAAACTGGCCTGATGTCGTCTCCGTCAACAGGGTTGTCCCATTTGCATCCCACAATTCAACCGTCACGCCAGGCAGCGTTCTCTCGTCGTTGGGCTGAAAAACGCCATCACTTACCCAGTCGCCTCGCTCAAATTGGTCGTTGAAGACAAAGCCATCTATATGGCCTGTTCCAGCGGGAACCGGCTCAAGATAGAGATCGGCCTGGTAGTTGGCCGTGTACCACTGCACGTACCGGTTCATGGCATTATGCGTGACGGTGTAAGGGTCGCCCATCTCGACGCAGGGAGCGGGCGGGACGTTAGGGTTACAGGTCGGTGTGTAGATGATGTTGGGATAGAAGGTATCGGTTATCATCGCGCCGCGGTAGCCGGGCGGCGGTTCCACGTCCACATAGGCCAGGACTTCAATTTCCGGCATGGCGTCGAAATTGTACCAACCGTTGGCGTCGGTTGTTGTAGTGTGTTGTATGCTGCCATCTTTGTAGCGGATGTGGACAACGGCCCCCGCCATCGGCGTCGGCGGCGTGGTTGAATGATCATAAACTGTCCCTTGCACCCGGGCATAGAAGCGGGGTAACAATGTCTCAAACCAGGGTAGGGTAATCCAATTGTCTCTGGCCGGGACGATTACCTGGGCCTGCCCCCAGACGTAATTGATGGGTACATCGGAGAGAAAAACTTTGTAACGGCCGGGGGGGACATCATCAAACTGAAAGAAACCGGTTTCCGGGTTGGCTTCCACGGCGGCCACCGGATGGGTCGGTATCGCTTCATCATCAATAAAAAGAATCACAAAGCCATCAACGACGCGGGTGTTGGCGGAAACGCCCGGATGCGCCTGGGGAACCAATGCGTCTGCCGGTTCCAGCGCGTCAAAGGCCATGTCGGCATCAAACAGCGTGCCGCTGATTTTACCGGCATTGGTCAGGGTCGTGCGGGGCGGGAAGCGGTCAGCCAGGTTATCGGCGGTGATCTGGCCCAGGTTTTCCACAAACCCATGCCAGATGAGATAACCACCATCCTCCACGCCTGGATCGCCGGGGTAGAGGACGGCTTCAAAGGCACGGCCGCCTTCCTCGCTGCTCATAAGGAAGAATTCGGTTGTGGCGTCAAAGTCCAGCGGCGACCGCGTGGCCGGATTGTTAACTGGGCCGAAGGATGATGGCCCGTCTACATCGTATAAGTAGGCTGTGGATGGGTCGGAGGTGATGAAAACTTCTCCGGGCGGCAGGCAGGTGAAGTAGTAGAGGCCAGCGGTGTTGTTAACGGCCGTTCCATCTGCCAACATAATCTCTTCCTGCGAGCCACTCACGCCCGTCGCCAACAAATTGCCATCCGCGTCCCAGGCGCTAAACGTTACGCCATTCAGCGGCGGATCATCAGGCGCATCATCTTCCCCGTTCACCAGATTGTCGTAGAACGCATAAGCGAGCAAGTTGGCCCTGGGGAGATCGTTAGGGCCGATGGCACAGTTCGGATTAGGGTCTGGCCCGCCCAGAGGCGGCAGATAGGCATCCTGAATCAGATTGTCGCCTGGCTCAACGTTGAATTCACGGCTGGTAGAATCATGGCCGGGGGCGCTGAAAATGACCACATACTCACCAGGGGCGGGGAGAACGGCCGTCCATTCATTACTCAAGCTGGAACCTGTACTTACGATGCTTCCATACGTTACAAAAGCGCCGGAATGCATATCCTGCACCATAACCTGAGCGTCAAAAATAGGCGGGGTAAGCGGATTAGGTGCAAGGATTGACCCGGCCCCATCATTGGTCCCGGTATAAATACTGCCCCCAACAGTTGCTGTTCCTGCCTGCGCCTCAATGGATGTTGATGGTCTGGCGGTCAGTACGAAAATTGCCACAATCGAAACTAGCCAAAAATATCTGATGCGTCCCTTCAAAGTTTGTTTAGACATTTCCGCCCCCAGGAGCTTGACGTTTGTCGCCAAGAGCTTCTGCCTGACCAGGTTTAAGCAACGACCATGTATCGTAGCTTACCCAAACCTAAATTTCAGGAAGAAGTAATCCTCAACCGACTATGCTATTATAATAAAGTCAGTGTAAATCAAATTGCTGACGAACGGTATCCTGTTTTTGGATGAATAAGGGGGGTGATTTTTCCCAAATCAAAAGGATGATGGAGAATCACCTATTCAGGTGATAATTCAATCTAACTTTGGCATATACAGTCCTAACGCGACAGCGCGGGCAACGATTTGTGTGCGATTAACGACGTCTAATTTTTCTTTGAGGTCATTAATTGTTGTTTGGACAACGGTTGGAGAAAGGTTACATATTGCGGCAATTTCAACCGTGGTTGCACCTTTGGTCAATTCAGCGAGTACTTCACGCTCACGCGAGTTTAGACTTGCTTCTATTGGTTTCCCTTCCGGAATCAGTTTGTGTGTTAACACCCCTTGTTTAGCTACCTGGCGAATTGCTTTGTAGAGATGTTCCGGTGTGGCTGGCTTCATTAAGAACCCATCTGCTCCCGTCATCAAAACATTTGAGATTTCAGCTGGCTTGCTGCCAATATCGAGCGCCAAAACCCGCACGCTCGCCTCAACTTTCAAGATGCGTATCGTCTCAGATGGGATTATTGTATCAATTAGGACTACATCAATCTGTTGCTGGCGGGCTAATTGCACTGCTTCCAACCCGCTGCTCGTCACGCCAGCTACAATAAAGTCGGATTGTCCATTGACCAGATTCACCAACCCTTTACGAAACAAGTCATGCGCAACTACAATCAAAACCTTGATTTGACCAGTTTCCTGAGAATTCATTGCAAATAATACCGCCGAATTATCCTTATGGGGCCGTAATTACAATTGGCAAGAAAACCCCTGCATACACAGTAACATAATTGATTTTGGTGTGAGTATCGTTTCCGCTCGGCCCGCTGGCTGTCAAACTCACAGTATAAGCGCCTGCTTGGGAATAGCTGTGAGCGGGCGGATTGCAGATGGCGCTGCTGCTGCCATCGCCGAAATCCCAAGAGCAGGCAGTGTAGCTGCCGCTTGAACTGTTGGTGAAGTTGACACTTAATGGGACGCTGCCGTTGGTTGGTATGCCGCTGAAGCTGGCAATGGGGGGAGGAGGCCCGGCAATAGCAATGAGTTCACTGGCTTGGGCTGTAGCCCCGTAACGATCTCGGACTTGCATGGTGATTGGGTAATCGCCAGGTTCGGCGAGTTTGTAATTGCCCCAGACGCTGGCCAGGGCAAAATCAGCATCCCAGTTGCCGTCGCTGTCCCAATCGAATCGATATTCTAGCAAACCATCCCAACTTGTACCGCTGTCGGCGTCACTGGTTAAACTAAAGTCCAAAGGGATGGGAGTGGTGGCACTTCCGGTACTGCTGGAAAAGATGCCGTTTACAACTGGCGCGTGATCGTAAGGATTGCCCCAGATATGGCGTGCGGTTACGGCCGTATCCCCATTAAAATCCCAGCGAAATTGCAGATTGGCCGAAGGCGTTTCGCCATCGCTGCTGCCTGAAGCGTCAAAGGCAAAGGGGTTAAGGCAAGCGCCGGGACAGTATTCATCTTTGGTTCCAAAGATGTGACCGGTTTTGTGAGCCACAGTGTAGCCACCCCGTAAATCGCAATCATACAGGGTCAGTGCAGGCCCGCGATAGATGGAACCAGCCACCCCGCACTCATTCTCGACCGTGCGTTCGTCATCTTGCACCTGTACCAGATAGGCCCAGTTGGCGCCGTAGGCAGTGCGTAGGTCGTTGAGGTAATCGTAAATATTGGTTAGATAATAGAAATTTGTATACCCCAGCCGGGCCATAAAACTGTTGATGACATTGGGGTCAAAGTTGTTGATATACTTTTCGGCTTCGTAATCGCTTTCAACGGTGTTGCTCACCCCACCAGGAGGCGGGGCGTCGGCCCACACATAGATGAAGGTCAAGCTGGCGTTTGGCTCGGCTTGAACCCACGCATCCAGCCCCGCGACTGTGGTATTTTGGACATCAAGCACCTCCGATGTGGTCCAATCTTGAGTGCTGTCATCAACCTCACCGTTGCTTTCAGACAATACCAGAGCCATAACAACATCGCCCAGTAGATAGGCGCTGGTATCGCCAGAGCCGGCCCCGTAAAGTATGGTCTGGATGCTCGGCCCCGTTACCGGCAATTGGCCGGGGGCGATGATAACTTTAAATAGCGTTATTAACAAAACAAGGCTGATTTGCAGCCCTAGCAGAGAAAAAACGACTGACTTCTTGATGAGATGACGGTTCATGCACAAACAATAATAAACTGGACACTGGCGCTTTTTATTTTACTAAAGGAGACCAGCGAGGTTCTTGGACGATGATATCTTCAATGCACCAGAGGTGAAAACCTCGCTGGTCGTAATGCGCCAGACTCCAAAAAGAGGCGCCTGACTTCAAAGTCACAACTTCAGCATATGTTGAGTTTGTTTTGAACCATGTCCTCAGCCCCGGCCCGTTGAAAGGCGGGCCGGGGCTAATTAATTACTGGTTGAAAGCTTTATGGCCGGTTGATGGTCGTGGTGTCGCTGCCAACGCCACAAGTCGGATCATACACGGCCGTTTGTCCCTCGCCGGGAAGTACGTTCAGTGTCACGTCTACGGAGGTGAGAGCTTCATTCTCAACAGTTTCAAGGATCAGAGTAGCCTGACCATTTATATCCGTGATGGCAGCCGATCCCTGGCCAGTACTCCAGTTCCCAAGGACCTCAGCGCCCGGCAGCAGGCCGATGTCATCTTCCACGGTGACCACCAGTGAGGCGCTCCACTTCGTGCCCTCAGTCCAGTGGCTTGAGCCGGATAGGCCGGTGACGCAAATGGCGTTACCGGGCGGTGCCGAGCCGCCGGGGTTCATGGGCAGCCCCAGCGACCAGTCGGCTTCATACTTGGCCTGGCCTTGTCCCATCGTATAGGGCAGCTCGAGGTTAAACTTGTTCGGATTGAAGCAAGCGCCATCGGTAAGAGCAGGTTCACCGCCAGGCCCTGTACATTCGGGCAGCGTTGGATCGTTGCCCCAGTAAAGGCGCAGGCCGGGGGCGACCAGCCGGTCAATTTCTACGTCATACCCAAGGTCTGGGCGATCGCAGATGGCCCCATACGGCTCTGGTACATAACCTGGGGGCAGCGGATTCGGGATGGGCGTTGTGCCGGGGTAGCACACGCCTGAAGGCTGGACCAAGATGTCGAGCTGGTAGCCCAGGTAGTCACGGACGACCGTACTATAACCGACGAGGAGTTGCTTCTCCTCAGAGAAGGCGCTGTACCATCTCTGATCGAGGATGGTGTCATCAAAGATGCCGCCCTCCATCTGACCAGCCTGTGGCACCCGGGTGTAGAGGCCATAGTTCACATCGTCGCGCGCCCCGCCGGCAACCGTCACCAGCGTGTCAACGTAGCCTAAGCCCAGTCCGGTCAGTGGATCTACGGCCTCGGCCGGCGATTGGAAGCCGCGCGGCAGGGTCAAGCGGACCGTGTAACTGCCCGGAGCCACATCCCTGAACTCGTAAAAGCCGGGCATGGGGCCGGAGAAGAAGCCACCCCACTCGTCGGGCGGGACGCTCTGGCCCGGAACGATGTAGCCCTGGGCCACGGCGGTGGCCTTGTCGTAGGTTCCGCTCGTAGTAATCGTGGCCGGGTCTTGCACTGGCAGACCGGTGATTGGATCAGTTATCAGGAACGGGTTGCCAGCGGCATCCAATAGCTCGATTGTCACGCCTTCCACAACGCCTTCCGCTCCTTTGTCGTAGAGGCCGTCGGCGGTCCAAGTACCCATGGCCAGCGTGTCGTTGTACACAAGCCCCTGGACCTGGCCGACACCCGTAGGAACCGGCTCCAGGATCAGACTCGACCTGTAGTTGGCCGTGTAATACTGTACCCAGCGGTTCATCCCATTGCGCTCCACGACAAGTGGATCGCCAGGGATGACGCATAGCGGGTCAACAGCAGGATTACATGGGGCGGGCACGATGGGGCAATTGTCAAAGTCCACGCAATCCGGGTCCGGCGGCACAAAGGCGTTGGGATAATAGGTGTCCGTCACCAGCTTGCCACGATAGCCGGGCGGCGGCTCGACGTCAATCATGGCCATTGTCTCGATCTCGGGCAGGAAGTCGAAGTTGTACCAACCGGTGGCGTCCGTGACCGTACTAAAGGCGGCGTTGCCAGCCTGGTAACGCAGGTTCACGGTTGCTCCGGCAATCCCGATGTTCTGGTCATCCACCACGAAGCCGTTTACGCGGGCGCCAAACCGAGCGACGATGGCCAGTGGCACACCCGGCTGCTCTTGGGCAAAGGGTGGGAGTACGATATCATTGACACCGTCGACAGTAATCTGAAACTCCCCGAAGATATTGTTGAGCGGTTTGTCGACGTAGAAGACGTTATAGGTACCCGCCGGGATGTTGTTGATGCTGAACGTGCCGTCGGTCGGATGGGCCTCCACGGTGGCGACGACCTGGGAAGTCTCGCCAGCGCCTCGCCAGAGCACGAGAAAGGCATCGGGAACCGGGCCGTTGGTGGTGACGCCCGGGTTGATGAAGACCGGGTCCAGCGGAGCCCCCGCCTCGGGGGGTTCACAAATATTCGGGTCCCAGTTAGGTCCGCCGACGGGAGGAATACATGTCCCTGGAGGGGGACCCGCTTCCCAGGGTACGTCGGCATCTTCAACGACGCCGCTGACGTTGGACCGTGTCTCGCCAGGGAGGGGATCTGGGAGCTGGCCTAGCTTCTTGACAAAGCCAAACCAGGCCATGAAGGCGCCCGCTTCGGTGCCGGGATCGCCCGGATAGATCAGGATTTCCCATTCCTGGGTGCCTTCCATCGTGTAGGTGTGGTACCAGCCGTTTGTCCAGAGATTACCGTCCCCGTCTATGTTGCCCGCCGTCGCCCGGAGGCGATATTCACCAGGTGGGATGTTGGTGAAGTAGTAGTTGCCGGCCAGCTCGGCACAGGGGATATCCAGACCGTCTGACGTAAAGAAGGCGGTTCCCAGTCCGTCCACACCAACGGGGCAGTTAGGGTTAGGCGCACCAACCGGGATGTCGCCGCTGAGGCCGCTGGCCACGACATTGCCGGTCACCGGGTCATACAGCTCGAACAGGACGCCATTCAGTCCTGGATCGATCGGCATGTCGGGTGCGCCGTTGACCGCGTTCTCCTCAAAGGCATGAACGAGCAGATTCCCCAGAGGCTGAACCGGGTTGTTGATCGGGTCTATGACACCCGTAGCCAGATCCATGTACAGGGCTGGCAGGTACGCCTCGCGCACCACTGCTGGGGTCACGTACCCCACCGGCACATCGTACACGGCGCTGGTCAGGTCATGATCGGGGGCGCTGAACATGGCAATGTAGGCGCCACCCACCGGCACATCTACGCTCCAGAAGTTGGTGTAAGAGAATTGGGAACCGGTTTGGATTGTTTCAAAGATGCCGTAGGCCATAACAGCCCCGGTATGCATGTCCTGAATCATCACTTGCGCTCCGCCAGGCCCCCCGTTGATAGGTGGCGCATCGGGTGCGAAAAGAGCATTGCGATGGACGACCGGCTCTCCGAGCGGATCCAGGGAATAGGTTACCGTACCGCGCCCGCTGTAAACCGCACCGCTGATGATCACGCAGGCATCACCCACGCCATTGCCGTCGGCATCGAGCTGGTCGGAGTTGGCCACGTTGGGGCAGTTATCACTGACATCGCCTACGCCGTCGTGGTCGGTGTCGGCCTGATCGGGGTTGAACAGCGGACTGTTGTCTATATCACCCCCGATACCATCGCCATCGGCATCATTTGCCGGGTCGTTGGGGAAGGGGTCGCAGGCGTCACCCTGGCCGTCAGCGTCGGTGTCGAGCTGGTCGGTGTTGAGCGTCAGCGGACAATTATCGGCGCCGTCGAGTACGGTGTCGGCATCGCTGTCAGGATTGAGTGGATCGGTGACCAGGTTCGCCTCGTCAACGTCGAGCAGCCCGTCGTTGTCATCGTCGTCGTCACAGGCATCACCCAGGCCGTCGCTGTCGGTGTCGAGTTGGAGCGGATTGGGCGTCAGCGGGCAGTTGTCGTCAATGTCGTCAATGCCGTCACCGTCATTGTCCGCCACTTCACAAGCGTCCCCTACCCCGTTGCCATCGCTGTCGATCTGGTCGGGGTTGTACGTCAGCGGACAGTTGTCACCGTTGTCGCCAATGCCGTCACTGTCGCCATCCGCCCACTCGGTAGGGTCGAGGGGGAAGGCATCGGTAGCATCGGGCCTTCCGTCGTTGTCGTCGTCGAAATCGGCGTTGTTCCCGATACCGTCGCCGTCGCTATCGATCCACTCGGTGGAGTCGAAGGGGAAGGCATCGTCGACATCGTTTACCCCGTCGTTGTCGTCGTCGGGGTCGGCGTTGTTGCCGATGCCGTCGCCGTCGTTATCAGCCCACTCGGTGGGGTCGAGGGGGAAGAGGTCGTCGACATCGTCCACCCCGTCGTTGTCGTCGTCAGGGTCAACGCAGTTGGGGATGTTGTCGCCGTCTGCGTCGGGCGAGAGGCTCGTACCATTTAGCGGGTCTGAGCCGCAGGCCGTCTCATCGGCGTCGGTCTGGCCGTCGTTGTCGTCGTCGGGGTCGGCGTTATCGCCGGTACCGTCGCCGTCGTTATCGGCCCACTCGGTGGGGTCGAGGGGGAAGGCATCGTCGACATCGTTTACCCCGTCGTTGTCGTCGTCGGGGTCGGCGTTGTCGCCGGTACCGTCGCCGTCGTTATCGGCCCACTCGGCGGGGTCGAGGGGGAAGAGGTCGTTGACGTCGAGTACGCCGTCGTTATCGTCGTCATCGTCGCAGGCGTCGCCCTGGCCGTCGCCGTCGGTATCTAACTGATCCGGATTGGCAACGGTGGGGCAGTTATCTGTCGCATCGGGCGTGCCGTCGTTATCGTTGTCTGGATCGGGTGGCGGTCCTGCCCACGGCGCGCAGACTTCGATGCTGGGTGTTCCACCATTCGCGTCGTTTAAGTTGGTGATCGTGAAGGTGACACAATCGGGGCCGCCCTCGAAGGTTTCACTCTTGGCGGTGAAACGGCCGTTGCCGTTGGTTTTCTTTGCTTTGATCCCACCACCAAAGTTATAAAAGACCTTGATGTTCCCAGCCGGATTGCCGCTGTTTTCCACAGTGACGGTGACCCGGGCATACCACTTGCCCTCACCCTTGTCAATGCTCTGGGCATTCAGCGCAGCCACTACAGGGCCAGTTTGCGCAGAAAGGCTGCCGGAAGCTATGACCATCACCATAAATACCATTATAAGGACAAACAAATTTCTCATTTTCATTTTATATGCTCCTCGTACAGATTAAACGCGAGACTGGTCGATTCATATGGATTTTCCTCCGTTCCTTAACTTTAATTGAGCCTTGACTTAGTACTGTTGTCGAGAGAACGCAAAGCGGAAATGCTCTGATTAAATCAGATTTGGAATTCAAATCACTAAGCTTATGTTTAAAATTTAATGCTTTTCATGATAGGTTTCACCCTCCGTAAATTGATAAATTTAGGCCGGTTAACTTTTTCCCCGATGGGTGCAAAATTGCACACAGGCATCCATGAATCTTGAAGATAAGCGAAGCGCATAGTACGAAGGTACTATAACGGCATGGTAATAGTCTAAGGGAAGCGATGGGTAAGCGGTATCCTGCAATGGATTGAATGGAGGATGAAATTTAAAAGGCCGAAAGGGTGATGGCTTATCACCCTTTTCGAGGGTGGAATAGTTTTCGGCGAAAAGTTAGTTTGGAAGATGAACGCTTAATGTAGCGGCAAAGAGTAACCGTTCACTCTCCCTTTTCGTGCCCACGTTCTACGTGGGAAACCCTGCCTGAACGCTCCGCATTTTGCCCGATGCAGAGCGTCTAACCGGTCATTCCATGCGGAGCGTGGAACGAGGGGGCTGAATGTTTGCGGCATGGGAGATGGTTTGGAGTGATTATTGGCTTTAAGTGTATCAGGGGTGATAGAAGTGGGTTTGGGTAGCGTTTGGTATAATGGCGGTCGCTAATTGTTGTATGGTTTGATATAGTTGCTCTGGGTTCGCATTTGTTTAAGGAAAACGGCCGTTTTCCGGTATCCTGTTTTTTGGTGAATAGGGAAAGGGGAGTTAGGCGACAGAGGATGACTGACTGGGTGATTCCTCTGTCACCCTTCTGGAGGCGAGTTGTGAGACTCTGGCGGGTTAGTGGGGTAGTTGAAGCCCCATTGCGGCCGCACGGGCAACAGCCTCGGTGCGGTTGGCGGCTTGTAGTTTATCCATGATGCGACGAATGTGTGTTTTGACGGTGTTCGGGGAAATGACGAGGGTAACGGCAATTTCGGCCGTCGTCGCGCCCTTGGCCACTTCTACTAATATCTCGTACTCGCGTGGACTAAGGGCAGATGCCAGCGCCGTATCTTGGCTGGTGGCGGCGGTTCGCATTATCTTTGGTATGATCTCAGGCGATAAAGCGCCATGTCCGGCCGCCACTTGCCGGATCGCCTGAAAAAGCTGATCGGGGTCGGTGTTCTTCAATAGATAACCATCGGCCCCAGCAGCTAAAGCTCCTTTCAAATCCTCATCTTTACTGGAGATCGTAAGCATCATTATTTGTACATCTGACTCCTGTTTGAGGGTGCGCACCGCTTCCACTCCCCCGCTAGTAGGCATATGTACATCCAGTAAGACGACGTCTGGCTGCTGCTGCCGGGCGAGCTGCACGGCCTCCGGCCCACTACTGGCCTCTCCAATGATAAGAAAATCAGGTTGTTCGCTCAATAAGTTTATTATTCCTTTGCGGAAAAGCACATGATCATCGGCGACCAGCAGCTTAATGGGTTCAGTCATTTGTGGCCTCGTGAATCATTTCTTTGAGCGGGAGTCTGATAGTTACTTGCGTTCCTTCACCTGGTTGGCTGTTAATGTGGAAATCGGCTTCCAGCAATTCGGCGCGTTCACGCATGATGCGTGTACCGTGACGGGCAATAGGGAGCACATCATCGAGATCAAAGCCAATGCCATCATCATAGATTTGCAGGGTCAACCACTCGCTGCTCATATGCCATTCCACTCTGACCGCTGTGGCACAGGCATGTTTGCGAATGTTGTTCAATGCCTCCAGAACAATACGCTGTAATTGGGCTTGCACTTCATGTGGGAGGGTGATATTAGGCAGAACGGCCGCTTTTACCTGGATGTCGCTCACCGTCTCGAACTCTGAGAGCATTTCGTTAAACCATTCCTCCAATTGACTGTTTTGTGCCGTCAGGTGCAGGCCATCAATCGCTTCTCGTGTATTTACATAAGTATCATTTAGTACTTTTTGTACTTCCATCAAACCGGCCAAAATTTTTTTCTCTTCCCCCTTTTGCAGCCAATTTATGATCTGAATTGTACGTAATTTGAGGTAGCCTAATGCTTGGGCCAGGCCATCATGAATTTCGCGGGCTAACCGGGCGCGTTCGGCCCGTGCGGCGCGGTACTCGCCTTGCAAAAAAAGGCGCTGATTGGCGACTAACAGCGCCGCCTGTCCGGCCACGGTGGACACCAGTTGGCTGCGATGTGTGGTGAACACATTGGGGTGATCGTCCCACAAGAGCAAGCTGCCCAGGGCTTGATCATTTGTTCGCACTGGCGCTGCCAATAAGGAACGAATGCTGTCCGCTTTGGCTTTTTCTAGATCGCGGATGATGAGCGTGTCTTCAGCCAGCCAGGCATCGGCGGCAATGCCATGAATTAGACCCAGGTCACTGGTTAACGGCCGTCCCGCTTTCGTTTCCAATTGTAGTTTTCCTGTTTCCAACTCAACTAAAAACAGCGCGCCGCCACTCACTTCCAGGGCGTTGATAGTATGCTCCAGCACCTTGGTAAGTTCATTGTGCAGATCGCTAACTTGGCGTGCTCGTTGAATATGGGTGAGCATTTCCAATTCACGTGTACGCATACGTTGGCTCTCCAATGCTAACGTTAATTCATGAGCCAGGGCGTCTAGCAGCAACTGTTCTTGAGGCGTTGGATGGCTGGCATCCTGTAAATAGATGTTTAGAACACTGTGCGCCCGCCCATCGCCTAACGGTAAACAATGGATTTTATTTATCCCCAATGGAGAAAGGGCGGATTGCAAAAGCGGGCAGGCGTTGGGCAGGATAACGGAATACACCTCACAAGAGGCGCATTGTTGACGTGTATCATGATCAACCAGATGAGCGGACCAGGCTTCTAATTGTGCCGGTTCCATCTGATGGTGATAAATGGTTGGCAGCCTTTGCTGGTGTTGGTCGAAAGAAACAAGCGATGTAGCCACAGCCGGGACAATTTCGCGGGGTAGTTCCAACATCATGGTAATAAGCGCTTCTTCATCTTCGACTTTTGCTAGACGATGGTTGACGTCAATGAGAAAAGTCAACCGCTTGTTCACTTTGGCTAAAGTCCCATGCGCTTTCTGGAGGGCGTGTTCAGCCATTTCCGTCTCGCCAATACTGCGCCGCAGCGAGGTCATGACCCACCAAAGCGCCCCTGACCCAACGATGACGTAGACAGCCTCAAAATTTTCTAACTGTATATGTTCGTCTAATGGGGTGAACTCAATGATCTGGTGGCTTACGATCAGCATAATGGTGAAAAAAACCACCAACCAACGCAGGTTGGAAATGCGCTGATATAGTGAGGAAGGAGCAAACTCATTCATGACGAACCATGTGAATTATATGAACTTCAATTGTCACCACGTATAAAATGTAGATTATTCTAGCAACAGGGACTTACAATGAATCTTAAAGGGGAGGTGGCGATAAGTCAATATGAATACTACCGGGCTAGGGGAATAAAAAACTGGGCTGCCGTTTGATAACGGCAGCCCAGCTATTTTTTCTTCAATGGAGGCAAATGCTAGTTGACGGTTTGAGCCAAACTAAGCGGTCTAAATTTGTAACCGTATACGATCATACCTTCTTCGCCATCGGTGCGCAGTTTGCGTGTTACCATCTCCACCGGCATCCCGATAGCAACGTCTTCCTTTTCGACATCGGTCAACTGTGCAGTGACGAGGGGGCCTTCATCCAGTTTAACCAGGGCGATGGTGTAGGGAGCGTGGTGTTCAAACCCGGCCGGGGCATCATAAATGGTGGTGTAGGAAAAGATTTCGCCCAATCCGGTGAAGGTGAATAGTTCTTTGGCCGGCGCTTCACATTCTAGGCACACATCACGCGGCGGGAATAATTTGACGCCGCATGAATCGCAAGTTTCGCCTACCAATTTGTACCGCTGTTCCTGTAAACGCCAATGACGTGAAACTTCCATTTTTTAGTCCTTTAGTCGTTAGTCTCGTAATCTCGACCTTTCTACCGAGTATTATTATCCACACGTTTGCTTTCATAACCTGTCAACAGGCTAAAAGATGCTGTCAAAAGCTGTCAAAAGAGGAAAAAGCGGCAGAGTCGCTTGGCCACTCTACTACTTTGACGCTTTTAATATGTGCGTCACGGCCGTTCCCCCCATCCCGCCTAAATTCTGGGCCATACCAATCTTGGCCCCTTCTACCTGGCAAGGGCCAGCCTCGCCGCGCAGTTGGCGTACTACTTCCACAATCTGGTAAACGCCCGTCGCGCCTAACGGATTACCCCGCGCTTTAAGGCCGCCAAACGTGCTGATGGGAATACGGCCGTTCCTCCCAATACCTCCATTCTGCGCCAACCGCCAGCCCTGGCCTCGTTCGGCAAACCCGGCCGCTTCCAGCGATAGCGCCGCTATGATCGTAAACGAATCATGCAGTTCAAACAGGTCAACCTCATCCGGCGTTACCCCGGCCTGGGCCAACGCCCGTTGAGCGCTCTTCTCCGCCGCCGCCAGCCATAGCGCCTCCTTACGGTCATGCAAAGCAAGCGTATCGGTGGCCATGGCCGAACCGGCAATGCGCACCGGCTGCGGAACCATATCCAGCGCCCGATCATGGCTGGTCACAATCACCGCTGCGGCGCCATCCCCCAGCGGCGCGGCGTCAAACAGCGTGACCGGGTCAGCTACCAACGGTGCGGCGGTGAACCGTTCCGCCTTCAGCCGGTTGCGGAACATCGCCTGCGGATTGTCGGCGCCGTTACTATGCGCGTTGACGCTGAATCCGGCAAAATCAGCCACTTGCCGGCCGTACTCGTGCATGTAACGCCGCATGAGCAGAGCGCCCGCGCCCGCCAGCGTCAATCCGTGCATCGCTTCATAATCGGCGTCAAGACTGGTGGCGGCAGCGGCCGTCACCTTTGGCCCGGTCTCATCCGTCATCTTCTCCACGCCTACAGCCAGCGCCGTTTCCACCAGTCCGCTTTTCACAGCCAGCACCGCCTGGCGCAGCGCTGCGCCACCAGAAGCATTCGCCGCTTCTACGGTCACGGCTTCAATGCCGCGCAAACCGGCAAAATCGGCTACAAGCGCCCCCAGGTGATTTTGATTACTCAACGATTCAGCCAGCATATTGCCGACAAAAATCGCATCAACATCTGTCGTATGGGCATCATCCAGCGCCGCCTCAATGGCATACCAGGCCAGGTGGCGGATGGAAGTGTCCCACATCTCTTTGACTTCAGTCTGTCCAATACCGATGATAGATACGTTGGTCATAATAAATCCATTGATGATTAAAGATTGAAGACTGATGATTAAAGATTGAAGATTAATGATTAAAAGACCGGCTTCAATCATCAATCATTAATCATATTTTTAGAATTACGACATTTTTAGCTTGTCGCGGAACCGCGAGTATGTCGCATAATTAATCTCTGTGCGGCGGCTGATGTACGTTTCCGTTTTCATCGCCCGGTCGCGGGCCGCTTCAATCCGGTCGGTAACGCGGATGTCGAAGGCGTCGGAGCCAGCGCCGGAGCCATAGCTGACCATTAGAATTCGGTCACCCGGTTCAGCGACATCCAAAACGGCCGTTAGCCCAATCATCGTGGAGCCGGAATAGGTGTTGCCGATACGGGGGCTAAGCAAGCCGGGCGCAATTTGTTCCGGTGTAAATCCCAGCATCTTGGCCACGCGCTGGGGGAATTTAGCATTGGGTTGGTGGAAGACGGCCCAATCATAATCGGCCGCCATGCGTTCCAACGCTTCCATCAAGGCTTCCGCCGCGCCCATCACATGTTTGAAATAGGCCGGTTCGCCGGTAAAACGATCGCCGTGCGAAGGATAGTTGGCGTGGGCGCGCCGCCAGAAGTCCGGCGTGTCGGTGACGAAGGAGTAGGAACCGTTGATAACAGCGACGGCTTCTTCAGCTAATCCAATCAAAATGGCCGCGCCGCCGGCAGCGGCCGTATATTCCAATGCATCGCCGGGCCGCCCCTGGGCCGTGTCCATGCCGATGCTGAGCGCGTAGCGGGCCATGCCCGAACCGACAAAGGCGATGGCTGCCTGCATCGCTTCGGTGCCCGCTTTACAGGCAAATTCCCAGTCAGCGGCCTGCGTATTGGGAACTGCGCCGATGGCTTCGGCAACGGTCGTGCTGCTGGGCTTGACGGCGTAGGGGTGGCTTTCGCTGCCTACCCAGACGGCGCGAATGTCGCGGGGATTGATCTGGCCGCGATCCAGGGCGTTCCGGGCCGCTTCAATGGACATAGTGACGACATCTTCATCCAGCCCGTTAACGGCTTTTTCCTGGATGGGCACGCCGCCAACGCCGCCCGTCCACATTTTGCTGATTTCTTTGGCCGGGATACGGTAGCGGGGGACGTAAGCGCCGTAGCCGACGATGCCTACGTCCAGGTTGGGTTTCATGAGACCTTGTTGGGGGGTGTATTCATTCATAATTTTGCTGATGAGGTAATTACTAATTACTAATTACTAATTACTAATTACTAATTACCAATTACTAATTACCTGCTAACAGTTCCTTCGCTCGATTCACATTGATATTCTTTTCCGTCACCAGTTGGTTGGCGATTGCCTGGATATTGCTGTTGGCAGCGCCAGCGGCCATAGCCACCTGGCGGGCGTGCAGGGCCATGTGCCCTTTTTGAATTCCGACGGTGGAGAGGGCTTTGATGGCGGCCAGGTTTTGGGCCAGACCGACGGCCGCTATGATCTGGGCCAGTTCAGGCGCTGATTTGACGCCCAGGATTTTCATGGCCACGCGGGCAGTGGGGTGGACTTTGGTAGCGCCGCCAACCATGCCGACGGCCATTGGTAAGGTAATGGCGCCGAACAGGTCGCCGTTTTCATCTATATGCCAGTCGGTGAGAGCGGCGTAGTGTCCGTTCCGCGCGGCGTAGGTGTGGGCGCCGGCCTCAATGGCCCGCCAATCGTTGCCAGTGGCGATGACGACGGGATCAATGCCGTTCATAATACCTTTGTTGTGTGTGGCCGCCCGGTAGGGGTCTACCAAAGCGAAGGCGTTGGCTTCTGCAATGAGCTGTGCGGCCGCGCGCCCTTCGATACCGGGGACGGCCAACTGGTCGGCCGGGATGGTGCAGCGGGCGGTTGCCAGCCGCTGGTCGGCCAGGTTGGAGAGGATGCGTAGGTTGGTACGGCCGCCGGTTAATTTGGCGATGTGTGGGGCCAGTGATTCCAGGGCGGTGTTGATAGCGTTGGCGCCCATGGCGTCGCGGGTGTCGAACTGTAGATGGACGATGAGCATGGGGCCAACGGGGGTATCGGGGAACGGCCGTACTACAATATCGCGTGCGCCGCCGCCTAAATCAACAATGACCCGGTCACAGCAGTTAGCCAAATCCATCAATTTCTGTTTGTTGGCGGCAATGGCGGCGATGGCGGCGTCCATGTCGGGTACGTCCAACACCTGGATTTGGCCGATCATAACCGGGTCGCTGGCTTCAGTTTGAAAGCCGCCCCCGGCGCGAATTAACTTGGCGGCGTAGCTGACGCCGGCCAGGACGCTGGGCTCTTCAACGGCCATGGGAATGATATAATCCCGGCCGTTTATCAAGAAGTTGCAGGCGATGCCCAGGGGCAGTTCAAATGTACCCAGGACATTCTCAATCATCATATTGGCCTGACCCGCTTGTAAGCCGCGCCCGGTTAAGACCGCTTGTTCAGTCTCATCCAGCCCGGCCCAATCGGCTACCATTTTGAGCCGTTCGGCAATTGGCAGTTTGTAAAATCCCGGTAATCGCGAGGACTTTTGGGTCACTGTTTACCTCCCTTCGCCACACTGCCGCAGGCGCACTGCTGCGGCAGTCTCTCAATATTTTTTATTCAGGCAGCCAATTTGGACTACCATTGGTTACAACCCACATTTATAATGTTGGTTCTCTGTCAAAAGCTATCGAGAAGGGGATTGACGGAGAAAATGAGGGGAAATTAATGTTTTAACCTCTCGGAGGTTCCGAACCTCCGGGAGGTTGGCAACGGGTGTAAAAACGGCCGTTTTATGCTAACATCATTTCATCACTTGCCCGTTGCCATTTTTATAAAAGGTAGAAGCGCCATGAGCCAACTCCTGCACAACCTGACTGTCCTTTTTAACCGGGACGAACTGAAAACCCTGTGCCTTGAATTAGACGTCAACTTTGACGAACTGCCCGAAGGCGGCCTGACTGGCCAGGCCCGCGAGTTGATTCACCTGCTGCGGCGGCAAGACCGGTTGTTGGAACTGGTAAAAGCAGGCCAGGAGATGCGGCCCAACGCGGACTGGCCCGCCCCTGGCAAACTAGAAAGCGGCCTGCCCCCGGCCGAGACGCCGCCAGAGCTGCGCCCTTACCTGGAATTGATGCTGCGCCGCAGCAGCCGGCTGCCGCTGGTGCCGCTTGACCCGCAAGGCCGGGAGAGCGCCCATTTATCGCTGCGACAGGTTTTCATCAACCTGAATGGCGATTTTGCTCACCAGGTTTACCGCGACGAAACCAAAGCGGACTATAAAGCGCATCTGTTTTTCAACGCCATTCTGGCCCACATCCATTACAACCAGCAGCTCATCTTGCTGGGCGATCCCGGTTCGGGGAAATCAACTTTGCTGCGTTATCTGGCCCACATTTTGGCCCAACATTGGCTGGAACCGGCCGGGGATTGGTTGGACAATCTGGCCTGGCCAGTGGGTATCAAGCGGTTCAAGGCGGAGGAGAGCGCGATCGTTTACAGTCGGGAATCCTATCTGGAAAAACATTTTGAGGCTGATGAGTTAACAGAGCGCCATTGGGTTTTGACGCCGCCGGTTCCCGTTTATATTGAACTGCGCGCGTTTGCCCGCTCCGGTTTTGACCCGGATTCGCCGCTGGCTTTGTGGCAGTTTGCCGGGCGGCAGTTGGAGCGGGATGGCTGTGCCCGCGCTTTGCCCGCGTTACAAGCTTTGGTAGAGCAAGGACGAGTCATCTTTTTGCTGGATGGGGTAGATGAAGTTCCGGTAAGAGAGCGGGGACGCATCTGGCAGGCGGTGGCCAATCTGGAACAGGGGGTGTGCGGCAGCAACCGTTGGCTGACGACTTGCCGGGTTCTCTCTTTTACGGCAGCGGAAGCGCCGGCCGGGGCGCCGGTGAAGACGTTAAGGCCCTTGGACGAGGGGCAAATTGAGCGCTTCATCGGCCGTTGGTATGGCGCTTTGGCCGAATTGGGGGAGATGAACCGGGAACAGGCTGACAATATGACGGCCAGTTTGCAGGCGGCGGCCCGGCGTCCCCAGTTGCAGCCGCTGGCCGCTAACCCGATGCTGTTGACCATCATGGCCATCGTGCAGACGTTTTACGGGGCGCTGCCCGATGAGCGGGCCAAGCTGTACCAGGCGTGCGTGGAGACGCTGCTGCTGCGCTGGCAGCGGCACAAGGAGCAGGACGCCGCCGCCGAACTGCCGGCCGAATTGACCGAACTGAACATCAGCCTGGAAAACCTGGAGCGGCTGTTGTGGGAGATCGCCTGGCAGGCGCACAATCAGAGCATTGGCCAGGAAGACGCCGCCGACATCCCGGAGACGGCGTTGATGACCCTGGCCCGGCGGCATTTGGGCAGTTGGGCCAGCGCCGAGAAGTTCCTGGCCTACACCGAACGGCGGGCCCATTTGCTGGTGGGGCGGGGCGGGGTAGATAACCGGGTTTACACCTTTCCCCACCGTACTTTTCAGGAGTATCTGGCGGCGTGTTACCTGACGCCCGGCTTGCGGCTGCGGAAATTAGGGCCGGATTTGGCTGCCCAGGGGGATACCTGGCGCGAGGTGTTGAACCTAGCGGCGGGCGCGTTGGTGTATAACAAGAACAACCGGGAAATGGTGATGTTGGCGATAGAAGGCATTTTGCCGCGTCGTTTGCCCGACGATGCGGATGAAGGGGGCTGGTTCCGTATCTGGCGGGCGGCGGAGATGGCCTTGATTGTGGGGCGGGCGGCGCTGGAAAGTAACGATGTGGCGGAAGATTTGCTGCCCGCTTTGCGCGAACGCCTGGCCGCTTTGTTAGAGAAGGGGCGGTTGACGCCGCGCCAACGGGCCGAAGCGGGCGGTGCGCTGGGCTGGCTGGGCGACCCGCGCCCCGATGTGGCTTGTGCCATACCGGCGCTGGTGGACATTCCGGCCGGGCCGTTTTTGATGGGCAGTGATAAAAAGGCAGATAAGCAGGCATACGATGATGAAGAGCCGCAGCACAGCTTGAATTTGCTTGCTTATGCCATTGGTAAATATCCGGTGACGGTGGCCCAGTACCGCTGTTTTGTGGTTGCCGGGGGATATGACAACCGAGATTATTGGACGGAAGCAGGCTGGGAATACCGGCAAAAGGAAGGCTGGACAGAACCCCGTTATTGGCAAGCGCCGCGCTGGACAGTTCCCAATCATCCGGTAGTGGGGGTAAGCTGGTATGAAGCGGCGGCTTACTGTAACTGGCTGAAAGCGACGACTGGGCGCGATTTTCGTTTGCCGGATGAGGCGATGTGGGAGAAGGCGGCGCGGGGAACGGACGGCCGTCTCTATCCCTGGGACAATGAATGGAACCCGGCTTATTTGAACGCCCACGAAACGGGAATCGGCCAGACGGCGGCGGTGGGGATGTTCCCGAACGGCCGTTCCCCGGCCGGGGTTTTTGATTTGAGCGGCGGCGTGTGGGAATGGATGTCAAGCCAATTTCGGCCGTATCCTTTTGACGCAGCCGATGGCCGTGAAGAGCCGGAAGGAGAGGCGCGGCGCGTCTTGCGCGGCGGTTCGTGGGCTTACGCCCGTTCCATCGCGCGCGCGGCTTCCCGTATCACGCCTTCACCCCCGGCGCCCGTGGCGGCAATGTCGGCCTCCGGGTGGCGCTGGCGTGCCGTTCCCCATCTCATTAAGAACACTGATCCCTGTTCTTGGCGGGCGAAGTGGTAACGAAGTCCCGCCCCTCGCGCGTTAGCGCGATCGCCGCAAATTTGGCAGCTGTCCAATGGTTGCGGCCGGTAGGCCGTTCGTTTAGTCGAGAGAAATCCGCGCCATCCCACCCCGACGGGAATGGTTGGGATGGCGGCTTTTGGGGAGGGTGTACGAACAAGTTGGCAACGTCTTTGGGTTTGGCGATGCCATTGGGTTTGGCAACGCCTTTGGGTTTGGCAACGCCAACCCCCTACGTCAGGCCGCAATGGTAGGGGCATGGCGCGGCCATGCCCAACACGGCCGTGCCCAGTAACGTTGTAAACATGTTTGACAACTTGGTCGTAGACCCTTTTGGGGAGATGGGCTACTTTATACGGCCGTATCCCGCTATAATAGGGGCTGATTTGTTCACAATTACCTTGGAGGTTTCTTTTGGCAAACTTACAACGCGCCAAAGGTATGCAAGACGTTCTGCCCGAAGATCGGCATTATTGGGATTGGATCGTTCAAACGGCCGCCGACCTGGCCCGCCGCTATGGGTTCCAACGCATAGACATTCCCGTCATCGAATATACCGACCTCTTCGCGCGGGGGATGGGGACGGCGTCTGACGTCTTTGTGCAGAAAGAGATGTATACCATCGCCGAACCGGACGGCGCCAGCATTACCCTGCGGCCGGAATTTACGGCCGGGCTGGTCCGCGCTTACATCCAAAATGGGATGGGAAGCTGGCCGCAGCCGGTGAAGTTGTTCACTTTTGGGCCCATCTTCCGCCGCGAACGGCCGCAAGCGGGCCGCTACCGCCAACACAGCCAGTTCGACATCGAAATTTTAGGGGAAACCGACCCGGCGGCCGACCTGGAAGTGATGATGGCAGCGATGAATTTTTGCCGCGCTCTGGGATATAAAGGATTGACCTTCCAACTGAACAGCACTGGCTGCCCTGCGTGCAAGCCGGGCTACATCAAAGCCCTCAAAACCTACCTGGCGGCCCATGCCGACAAGCTGGCTCCCGTTGATAAGGAACGGCTGGCAAAAAATCCGCTGCGTGTGTTGGACAGCAAAGAGAAGGGGATGGATGAATTGTTGGCCGATGCGCCGCACATCATTGATTATCTTTGCCAAGATTGCGAAACCCATTTTGCCGATTTGCGCCTCTTGTTGGATGCGCTGGAGCAATCTTACGCCATCAATTTCCGGTTGGTGCGGGGGATTGATTATTACACCAAAACGGTGTTTGAAGTGTGGGCCGAAGGGATTGGGGCGCAGTCTGCTATTTTCGGCGGCGGCCGGTATGACGGATTGGCTGAGGCGATTGGCGGCTCGTCTACGCCGGGCGTCGGTTTTGGCTGCGGTATTGAACGGGTTGTGTTGGGGTTGAAGGAGCAGAACATTGCCCCGCCCCAGCCGGACATGCCGCCGGTTCTGGTAGCCCATTTTGGCGGCGCAACGAAAACGGCCGCCGTCCAATTGGCTTTCCAACTGCGCGCGGCGGGCATTGGCGCGCGGCTGGCGTTTGCCCGCGCGCGGCGCAGTTTGAAGAGCCAGATGCGCGAGGCGAATAAGCACAACATTCGTTATGTTCTCATCCTGGGCGAGTCGGAGTTGAGTGAGGGGATGGCAGCGGTACGGCCGTTAGACGGCGGCGAGCAAACCCGCATCCCATTGGCAGAACTGCCCAACTGGCTAAAGGCAGAAATCAGAAGGCAGAAGGCAGAAGGTTAACCGCGCGCACTTGCCACTTTGCACTTTGCACTTAACAGTTCATTATGACCCGTATCGGCATTGTGTATCAATCAAAAAAACCGGCCGCGAAGCCGGTCGCGGCTGAAATTGCCGGCTGGTTGGCCGAACAGGGAATTGACTCCTGGGTAAGTTCGACCTGGGATGAAGACAGCGCCAACGGTAACATGGGGGATACCTCTTTGTTGGTTGTGTTAGGCGGCGACGGTTCGACTTTGCACGCGGCGCGGCTGGCGATTTCACACAGCGTACCGATTTTTGGCGTTAATATGGGACGGGTGGGCTTTTTGAGCGAGGCCCAGCCGCATAATTGGCGAGAACGGTTGAGTCAGGTGTTGGCCGGGGAGTATTGGGTAGAGAATCGGTTGATGCTTCATGCGGCGTTGCAGAGGGACGGCCGTATCCTCAATACCTTCACCGCGCTCAATGATTTGGTGGTTGGGCGCGGTGAACACGTGCGTATTTTGCGGATGGAACTGCGTGTTGATGGCGATCTGGTCACCACTTACGCCGCCGATGCCTTGATTGTAGCCACGCCTACGGGTTCCACTGCCTACTCAATGGCCGCCGGCGGCCCCATGCTGCCGCCGCGGTTGATGAACTTCATTGTCACGCCGGTTGCTGCGCACCTTACTCTGAATCGGCCGTTAGTTTTACATGAAGAGGCCGAGATTTCCATCAAAGTGCAGATGGATCATGAAGCGCTGCTGACGGCCGACGGCCAGGATGCAGTCAAGCTGCAAGACGGCGACCTGATCATCATCAAAAAACATGCCAATGTCTGTTGTTTTGCCCGTGTGGAAAGTTCGGGTTATTTTTATCGCCGGTTGATGCGCCGGCTGGGATTTGGACGGCCGGATTGAGACTGAAGACGGAAGATTGAAGGTTGAAGATTGAAGACGGAAGATTGAAGATTGAAGATTGAAGATTGAAGATTGAAGATTGAAGATTGAAGATTGAAGACGGAAGATTGAAGATTGAAGATTGAAGACGGAAGATTGAAGATTGAAGACGGAAGATTGAAGATTGAAGATTGAAGATTGAAGACGGAAGATTGAAGATTGAAGACGGAAGATTGAAGATTGAAGATTGAAGATTGAAGACGGAAGATTGAAGATTGGGGATTGGTGACTGGAGATTAGCCCGATCTCTAATCTTTAATCTTTAATCTTTAATCTTTAATCTTTAATCTTTAATCTTTAATCTCTAATCTTTAATCTTTAATCTCTAATCTTTAATCTCCAATCCAAGTTACGTAGATTATTTATTTAATACGCATTCCTAAGGTATGGATATGACAATAAGCGGACCACGACTGCGATCATTGCTGCGGCAGGCGGAAAAGGCGGCCGATTCCGGCAAGCGGGCGGCGGCCAGAACACTTTATCGCCAAATTCTTGAGGAAGCGCCAGAGTCGGAAGCGGCCTGGCTGGGTTTGGCCGGAGTTACATTTGAACTGGCTGAGAAAACGGCCGTTTATGAACGTATCTTACAAATCAACCCGGATAATGAGGCTGCCAAAACGGGACTGACCCAACTGCGGGGCGATCCCATTCCAGTGGAAGACGAGGCAGACCCGTTTGAGCAATCCCGGGAATGGTTGAAGACGGCCACTGCGCCGGCAACTGAAAAGAAAGCGGCCGTTCCCGAACCTGAGCCTAAACCTGAGCCTAAACCGGTGGCGGAAACGGCCGTTCATGACCACGATCATGACCACGACCCCATCGCCGCCGCCGGAGATGATTTCGACCTGTTTTGTTACCGTCATCCGAACCGCGAAACGTCTCTGCGCTGCTACAACTGCGGCCAGCCCATCTGCATCAGCTGCGCCGTCAAAACCCCCGTCGGCTACAGCTGCCCGGACTGCATCCGCGATTTGCAGAAAAACTATTACACGATTACGCTGCTGGATTACATCATTGCCTTCATTGTTGCCCTGCCTTTATCCATCATCGCCGCTTACCTGGTCGGCTTTTTAGGCTTTTTTGTCATTTTCGTAGCGCCGGTTGCTGGCACACTGATTGGCCGGATCGTTTTCTGGGCCGTGCGGCGGCGGCGCGGGCGCTGGCTGGCGCATCTTGTGGGTGCGACCGTTGTTTTGGGGGCGATTATTGCCCAAGCAGGCCCTTTTCTCCTTTCTGTGGCGATGGCGCTGCTGCTGTCTCCGGAACAGATTGCGGCTGCCGGAGGAATGACGAGTTTGCTGTTACGCGGCGGAGGCTCACTGATTTGGACAGGATTTTACGCATTTCTGGCGGCGGGCGCCGCCTACTATTTTGTAAAGGTGTGATGAGCAAGAACAAGAGGAAGCGCGCTTTCTCATCCTCGCGCTCAATGCGCTATCTTTCCTATGTTAACAGAGCTTTATATTCGTAATTTTGCCATCATTGATGAACTGCGGCTGCCGATTGCACCCGGATTTAATGTGTTAACCGGGGAAACCGGGGCCGGTAAATCTATCATTTTGGATGCGGTGACGTTGGTTTTGGGCGGCCGCGCCGACCTGACGGCGATTCGGGCCGGGTGTAGTGAGGCGCATGTGGAAGCGACGTTTACACTTAGTCCGGCGGCTCAAGTGATGATCGCGCCTTTGCTGGCCGATGAGGGGTTGGATGATGAGGCCGGGGATGCCTTGCTGTTGGCGCGGGAGTTGCGGGCGAACGGCCGTAATATTTCCCGTGTGAACGGCCGTACTGTTACCCTGGCCCTGCTGCGCCAGATTGCCGCTCCCTTGATTGACATTCATGGACAGGGGGAACACCTTTCCCTGCTCAAACCCCGTTCTCATCTGCCCTTGCTGGATTCGTATGCGAGGTTGACGGCGGAGCGAACGGCCGTTGCCCGCGAAGTGAACCAACTACATAAACTCCAGCGCGAATTAGAGGCGCTGCGGCGCGATGAGCGCATCCTGGCCCAGCGCATAGACATGCTCCAATTCCAGGTAAAAGAGATCGACGCCGCCAAACTGGAACCCGGCGAAGAAGAGGAACTGCGGGCCGAGCGCGCCCGGTTGGCCAACGTGGAACAAATCATGCGCCATGCCGGCGAAGCGCTGCGGCTCATGAACGGCATAGATGATGATTCCCAGTCCATCGGCGACATGGTAGGGCAGGCAGAACGCGCGTTAGACCAATTGGCCCGATTCGATGCGTCGCGGGTCTCCCTGCTGGAACGGTGGCAGGGATTGGCTTTCCAACTAGAGGAACTGGTGACGGAGCTGGATGATTACCAGCAAGAATTGGAATTCAACCCCGCCCGTCTCAATGAGGTGGAAGAGCGGCTGGAACTGATCGCCAGTTTGAAGCGGAAATATGGCCCGGATATTCCGGCGGTATTGGCTTTGCGTGACCGGGCGGCGGCGGAATTAGAAACTATCAACCGGAGCGAAGAGCGGGCGGCTGAACTGGACGCGGCGCAAGATCGTTACTTGCGCCGCGTCGGCCAGATGGCCCAGGCATTGTCGCAAAAACGGCGGGCGGCGGCGGAGAAGCTGTCCGCGGTGGCGGAACAGCAGTTAGCTGATTTGCGAATGGAAGGAACGCGATTTCAGGTTGATTTTCAAGTGGAGCCGCTTGAGGATGGCGCTTATGTGGGCGAACAGCGGCTGGCGTTCGACCAGACGGGTATTGATCGGGCCGAATTTCTGCTCTCGACAAATCCGGGCGAGCCGCTGAAGCCGATGGCGAAGATCGCCAGCGGCGGTGAGACGGCGCGGCTGATGCTGGCGCTGAAAACGGCGCTCACAGCAGTGGATGCCACCCCGACGTTGATTTTTGATGAGATTGACCAGGGGATTGGCGGCCGGGTGGGGGATATTGTGGGGCGCAAGTTGTGGCGGTTAACGGCCGCTGCCGAGCATCAGGTTATTGTCGTGACCCATTTGCCCCAGTTGGCCGGGTATGGCGACGTCCATTACCGGGTCCGCAAACAGGTGAATGACGGCCGCACGATCACGGCCGTTCAGCAGTTGGATGATGACGGCCGTATTGAAGAACTGGCCGCCATGCTGGGCACGCAAGGCGAACACGCCCGTGGCGGCGCCGCCAACATCCTCCAACAAGCCGCCAAAGCGAAGGCAGAAATCAAAGGTCAGAAGAATAAAAATAATTCCTGACGTAAGCGTTCACTCCCCCCTGGAGACTTTTGAAGTTTTGACGCCATATATAGTTGTGTACCCGACTGCAAAACTTCAAAAGTCTGTTCTTTTCCTGACGCTTCATTCCTCGTTACTCAAAATGGGCTTGCCCAACAAATAATCAATCGCGGCTTGCAGTTGCGTGTCTACAAAATCATCGGGGTTGTCCACCTCCGGCAGTGTGATCACGTAATCGGGTTCGATACCAACTTCGTGTATCCAGGATTCTTCCGGCGTGAGCCAGCGGGCAATGGTGATACGCACACCGCCTCCGTTGCTGAGCGCGTGCCAGGTTTGTACGGTTCCTTTGCCAAATGATGTTTGCCCAATCAAGACGCCGCGGCTCCGGTCGTGAATGGCCCCGGCCAGCACTTCGGAGGCACTGGCGCTGCCTTCGTCAATGAGTACGACCATAGGAATCTCTTCGGCTAATCCTTTTTTGGTTGACTCGAAGGTGTTGATGCGGCCGTTGCCAAATTCCTCTTCTAACACCACGCCTTCAGGCAGAAATTGGTCGGCGATTTCAACGACTGTTCCTAGCCCGCCGCCCGGATTACGGCGTAAATCCAAAATCAGCCCGGTTGGATTTTCGGCCAGCAGCGCCGTTAACGCCTCTTCTACTTCCTGGCTGGTACGATTGCCAAATTGGGTGATGCGAAGATAAGCCACTCCTTCTTCCAGCACTTCGCTGCGGACGCTGATTAATTCAACTACATCGCGGATGATGGTCACTTCCAATCGTTCGCCGTCTCGTTCGATGATCAGGGAAACGGCCGTTCCTGCTGGCCCGCGCACTAACTGCACCGCATCAAATAAATCCATTCCTGTCAGTTCAACGCCATCAGCCTGTCGCAAAATATCCCCCGGCCGTAATCCCGCTGCCTCTGCCGGGGAGCCGTCAATTGGCGAGACAATCGTGATCGCGCCGTCCACACTCTCTACTTCGGCGCCAATTCCCTGAAACTCCCCATCCATCCGTTCTCGTGTATTTTCTTCATCTCGTGGCGACAAATAGCGCGTGTGCGGATCATCTAACACGGCCAGCATACCGTCAATCGCCCCCTCAGTTAATAGTGCATCGTCCACCGGCTGCTCATAATAGCGCGTATGAACCAACTCCCAAACCTCCCAAAAAGGGGCAAATACCTCGTCGGCATTTTCCGGCATCTCCATTGCCGGGCCAAATAAATCCACCGGAGCGGCCGGTGATTGGCCTAATAAATACCCGGCGCTAAAACCGAAAAATAGCAAAAAAATTGTCAGCAGTGTGTACAAAGAACGTGACTTCATCGTGTAATCCTTCTCATCAATAGTTTCGAGCATCAATTATTTTCGGCTCCCTGGAAATATGTGGAGTTTACGCAAATTCATGCGTCACCAGAATACTTCACGTTTGACGTATAACGCATGAGCAATTATCCTCTGAATTCCTGAAGGCCCTTAATTTCAAATTATAGACCACAATCATTAGCAACAGGTAGGCTGAGGTTTAATAACAGTTAAGGATAGGGTAAATCAGAGATCTGCCGTTTCGATGTTTGGGCAAATTCGCCTCAGGGCATTGTTCGTGATTAAATATCCTTACACATCACAATTGAGGAGATTTGTGTGCTTATCAGCTTATTAAAAACCATGCGTCCGCGACAGTGGACGAAGAATATCTTTGTCTTTGTGGCTTTGCTGTTTGACCGTCAATTGACGAACCCGGACAGCTTTTTGCATACACTGGCAGCGTTTGCGCTGTTGTGTCTCATGTCCAGCGCAGTTTACATCATGAATGACCTGGCCGATATCGAAAGCGACCGCCAGCACCCGGAGAAACGGGAACGGCCGTTACCCTCCGGCCAACTTGACCCAACCATTGCCCGCGCTGCCTCCATCTTGTTTGCCCTGGGCAGCCTGGCCGCTGGGTTCGCGCTGGCGGCCAACTTCGGCTGGGTTTTGTTGGGCTACCTGGTTATCCAAATCGCATACACCTTCTGGTTTAAACATGTCGTTTTGCTGGACGTGTTCATTATCACCACCGGCTTTGTCTTGCGCATCGCGGCTGGCGTTACCATCATTGACGTACAGCGATTCTCTCCCTGGTTGTACGTGTTTGGCGGCTTTTTGGCGTTGTTCATGGCTCTGGGCAAGCGGCGGCATGAACTGGTCTTGTTAGGCGATAATGCCCGCAGTCACCGCGCCATCCTCAATGAGTACAACCTGGATTTTATTGACCGGATGTTGGGCGTGGTGATGACCAGCGCCATCGTCTCTTACAGCCTGTACACCTTCCTGGCGGAAGGGCTGCCGGGAAATCATGTGATGATGTTGACGATTCCGTTTGTGTTGTACAGCATTTTCCGCTATCTGTACCTGATTCATGTGCAAAATGAAGGCGGCGCGCCGGAGGAGATTTTGCTGCGCGACAGGCCGTTGCAGGCGGCGGTGGGACTATTTGGAGTAGTGGTGTTTATTGCGCTTTATGTGCTTTAGCGATGAGGGATGAGGACTGAGCGCTCATCCCTCGTTCCTCATTCCTATGATAGCTTCTGCTCCCGGCAAAATTATTCTATTTGGCGAACATGCCGTGGTATACGGCCGTCCCGCCATCGCTGCCCCCGTTTCTCAAGTGAGGGCAACGGCCGTTGTCACCCCCAACGAAGGCGAAGGCGTGCGCATCATTGCTCCCGACCTGGACGCCGATTTTCTGCTCGATGAAGCCGACCAGTCCGACGCGCTGGTGGCGACGATGCGGCAAATCCAGACGGCCGCCGGATTAGCCCGTCTGCCCAATCTCACGGTAACAGTCCGCAGCGATATCCCCATTGCCAGCGGGCTGGGCAGCGGCGCAGCCATCACGGCCGCCGTTATTCGCGCCGTAGCCGGGCAGTTGGGGCTGGCCCGTCTGGCCACGGATGAATGGGTGTCTGGTTTGACGTATGAAGTGGAGAAGATTCATCACGGTACGCCCAGCGGGATTGATAATACGGTGGTGGCCTATGAAAAGCCGGTTTATTTTGTACGGCAGCAGCCCCGGAATATCATTGAGACGTTTAAGGTGAAACGACCGTTACGCCTCCTCGTCGCCGATACAGGGGTACGCAGTTCCACCAAAATCGCGGTGGGCGATGTGCGCCGCCATTGGGAAGCAGCCCCGATCCAATTTGAAGCTTTGTTTGACGGCTGCGGCCGGATTGCCGCCGCCGCCCGCACCGCCATTGAAGCCGGCGATGTGACCGCAATCGGCCGTTTGATGACCGAAAATCAACGCCTGCTGGTTGAAATGACCGTATCATCGCCGGAATTAGATGCTTTGGTCGCGGCCGCGCTGCGGGCCGGGGCATTGGGGGCCAAGCTCAGCGGAGCCGGCCGGGGAGGGAATATGATTGCCCTGGTAGAAGATGAAGAAATGGAAACGGCCGTGCGTCAGGCCCTCCTCGCTGCCAACGCCCATACCGTCCTTACCACAACCATCAAAAGCAGAAATTAGAAAGCAAAACCCGATTTCACCTTCTGCCTTCTACCGCCCTTTGTGTTATGATTGGGCCGGTCTGAGAAACAAAAAAGCCCGCCCCAGGGGCCGGCCTTTTAGCTGTCGGCGGATAGGTATCCACCGGGCAATTAACAAACCAAACTTACTTAGAAAGCGTCTTCAAACAGCGCGTGCAAACGTACTTACGAACCTTACGGTTGCCTTCGTGCAGCGTCATCCGCTGGATATTGGGCTTAAATTGACGCTTTGTCTTTTTCTGTGAGAAGCTCACGTTGTGGCCTGTCATCGGCCCTTTGCCACATATTTCACATTTGGCCATAATTACACCTCGCCGGGACAAATTAAAAGCGACCAACTGCGGTCGCTTGATTTCAAAATGAACAGCTTGCGATTATAATCGAAGGTATATGATTTTGCAAACAAAATTCAAGATAAAAGGCAAGACTAAAGACTACGGGACTAAAGACCACGAGACTACAAGAGTAAAGACTTCGAGACTATATCATTCATTAATTCGGGAGAAGACATGCCGGTTAAAGAAGATCCATTAGGAACGATTGATATTTCGACAACGGCCGTTATCACCATCGCCAGCCAGGCCATCAACCAATGTTACGGCGTGGTAGGCATGGCCAACAAAAATCTGGTTAACGGCATTGCCAACCTGCTGTCGCGGGAGAGCCATCGCGGCCTGGAAGTAACCATCGAAGAAGACGCCATCACGATAGATGTGTACGTCATCGTTGAGTATGGCGTGCGCATCCGAGCCGTTGCCGAAAGCGTCCAAAACACCGTTAAATTTCACGTAGAAAAGTCGCTGGGGTTGCCCGTAAAGGCTGTCAACGTGTATATTCAAGGGTTGCGCTTAACCAAGGAGAAATCAGAATAAGTATCAAACGTGAAACATCAATTATCCCGACGTTTCACGCAGCAACCTTCATGAGGAATCACCAGTGACACAAACGATACTTGCCACACCAACACCGCCGCAGAAATGGCTGCAATGCAACGGACAGCAGCTGCGAAAACTGGCCCAGGCCGGCCTGCTTTGGCTGGACAAACATCATCGGGTCGTCAATGAACTAAATGTCTTCCCCGTCCCTGACGGCGATACCGGAACCAACATGCTGCTGACGATGAAATCAGCCTGCAGCCGCATTCAAGACAGTGAGGAGATGCATGTCGGTAAAGTGGCTGGCGAGCTGGCGCATGGCGCCTTGATGGGCGCGCGGGGCAATTCCGGCGTCATCCTCAGCCAAATCTGGCGCGGCCTGGCGAAAGGATTGAAAGAGAAGGAAACGTTTGACGCCTATGATCTGGCCCAGGCTTTCCAGGATGCGTCCGATACCGCTTATGGCGGCGTCATGCGCCCGGTCGAAGGAACCATCCTTACCATCATCCGCGAAGGCGCCGAGGAAGCCCAGGATGCGGCCGAAAAGAGCCGCGATTTGCGCTTTGTTTTGGAACGGGTGCAGGAACGTTGCGAACAGGCATTGGAACGCACGCCCGACTTACTGCCTGTCCTGAAGCAGGCCGGGGTCGTAGACTCGGGCGGAAAAGGGCTGGTCTACCTGTTTGAAGGGATGCTGCGTTATGTCAATGGTGAATTGGCCGGTGTGGCTGAAGAACTGGCCCAGGGGAAAATGGCGGCCGACCTCCCGGCGCAGGCGTTGGCGGTTCCTGAAGGCGGCGTGCTGGAAAACCCCTATGATGTGCAGTTTATCCTGATGGGCAGCGATTTAGATGTGGCGACGGTGCGTGATCGCATTGATGCGATGGGCGACTCCACGGTGGTTGTCGGCGATGAGACGACGATTAAGGTGCATATCCATGTGCAGGATCCGGGGAAACCATTGAGTTATGGGATCAGCTTGGGCGCGATCACCGATGTGGTCGTAGAAAATATGCAGGAACAGATGGAGGATATTATCAATGCGGCAGCGGGGACGGTGCAAGTGGCTCCGGCCACAGTGCAGCCGGGGCAGATTGGTGTAGTGGCGGTGGCTGCCGGTGATGGTCTGGCGAATATTTTCTGTAGCCTGGGGGCGGCGTTTGTGGTGAATGGCGGGCAGACGAATAATCCCAGCACAGAGGAGATTTTCCAGGCGATTCAAGATGTGCCGACGGATAAAGTCATTATTTTGCCGAATAATAAAAATATTATTCTGGCGGCGGAAGCAGCCCGTGATTTAAGCCCGAAGCAGGTAGCAGTAATTCCTTCGCGCACTGCACCGCAGGGGTTTAGTGCGATGATGGCTTTGAACCCGGATGGGGATCTGGCGGAAACGGCCGCTTCTATGCAAACTGCGCTCGATTATGTCACCACTGGTGAAATTACCCGTGCAACCCGTTCGGTGGAACTGGATGGGGTGGCTGTTCAGGAAGGCGAAATTATTGGGTTGGTAGACGGCCGTCTCCGCGTATCCGGCAGCGATATGAACGATTCCATTACCAAAGTGTTGGCCGATATGGAGATGGCCGAGTGCGAACTCGTTTCCCTTTACTTTGGACAAGATGTGACCGCAGAAGAAGCGGCGGCCGTGGCTAAATTGATTGCCGAACAATACCCTGATGTAGAAGTAGAAACCCTATTCGGCGGTCAGGCGCACTACTTCTACATTCTGGGCGCGGAATAAATTCATTTAGAGATTAGAGACTAGTTTTCTCCAATCTCTAATCTCTAATTTGCCTCCATGACTATCAAAATCGTAACCGACAGCGCCTGCGATGTTCCTGAAGCCATTGCCGCCCAACTGGGCATTACGGTTGTGCCCGTGTATATAAACATCGGCGAGGAGAGCTACCGGGAGGGAGTTGACCTCCCGCGCCGCATATTTTACGAACAACTGCCCGGCTACCGCAGCTACCCGACAACAGCTGCGCCGTCCGTTGGCGCGTTCACTGAAGTATACGAGCGATTAGCGCGGGAGGGCGCTGTTGAGGTTTTGTCCCTCCACGTGGCCTCCGGCCTCAGCGCCGTTTATAATGCCGCCCGATTGGGCGCGGCCGCCCAAAATTTGGTTCCCGTTACGTTGTTTGATTCCCAGCAAATTACGTTGGGGGCCGGGTTATTAATCATGCTGGCGGCAGAAATGGCCGCCGCCGGACGCAGCATGGCCGAAATTCTGGACATGCTTAATGAGCGCGTTAATCGCGCTTACGTGTTTGGCATGTTGGACGGCCTGGAAGCGCTGCGGTGCAGCGGTCGGGTCAGCTTGATGCAATTTGGCCTGGGAACGCTTTTACAAATTAAACCGGTGATGATGATTCATCAAGGCGTCGTATCGGTAGCGGCTAAAATTCGGACCCGTAAACGCTCCATTCAACACGCATTGGAACTGGTGTCCGGATTTGGCCCTTTTGAACGATTGGCTATTATTCATGTACATGCGCCGGAAGCAGCCGAACATCTGCGGCAGCAGGCGGCGCATCTCTTTCCGCAGGGACTCCCGCTCTTAACGGCCGAAATTACTCCAGCTATTGGCATTCATCTGGGATTAGGCGCGATCGGGTTTGCCTGCATAACTAAAAAGGAATGAGGGACGAGGAATTAAGGAATGAGGGGAGCGAGCGCTCAAAACTCATTCCTCATTCCTCATCCCTAACTTATCTTATGGGACGTGCATTTACACGATTGGAACGGGTCTTAAATTTAGAGACCCAACAAGGGTATCAGAATAAAGCGGTCGTTGGCGGCATCCGGCAGTTTGCGGTGTTTTGGGTAGGCCAGGCCCGTGAGGAAGCGATGGATGAGGCGGATCGGGCGTTAGTGGAGCAGGTGGCTGAGGTGTTGATGGGATACGGCCGTTTACCTGGCGCTGAAGCGCGCCGTAAAGCGTTAGACTCATTGACCGCTCGCTTAAAAGTGCGACAAGAACGGCTGGGCAAAAGCCCATCTCCAACCAAGCAGGCTCATCGTCAACCCCGGCCAGCGCGAGAAGTCAAACGGGGCCAGGTGAAAAAATCGCCGCGGCGGCCGGAACGACTGCCAAAACCCAAACAAAAAGCGCCGACTAAAACGCCCGACACATTTGTCGAGCCGGAAAAACCACAAATCAAGCCGCTGCCGCCGTCGGCCGAACCAGACCCGGAAGGATTGTCGCAGCCGGTGACGGCGCTGTCCGGCGTTGGCCCCAAGCTGGCGGAGAAATTACAGCGGTTGAATGTGGCGACCGTTTGGGAACTGTTGTATGTTTTTCCGCGCCGGTATGATGATTACACATTGATGAAGCCGATCAAAGACCTGGCTTATGGCGAGCAGGTGACGATTATTGGCACGATTTGGGAAACACGCGCCCGGCGCACACGCGCCAATCAGATCGTTGTCCAATCCGTCATTAGCGATGGCACGGCTACGATTCAGGCAACCTGGTTTAATCAAAGATGGTTGGTGGATAAGCTGAAATCGGGTATGCAGGTGGTTATCAGCGGTAAGGTGGACCAATATCTGGGCCGTCTGGTGTTTAATTCGCCGGAGTGGGAGCCGTTGGAGATGGACCCGCTGCAAACTCGCCGCATTGTGCCGGTGTATCCGCTGACGGAGGGATTGTCGAGTAAGAGAATGCGGGCGGTGATGGATACGGCCGTTACCCGCTGGAGCCGTCACATTCCCGACCCCTTACCCGAATCCATACGTAAACGGCGCGATTTTTACAGCCTGCCCCAGGCTGTGCAGCAAATTCACTTCCCCGCCACTCAAGACAGCCTGCACCACGCTCGCCAGCGGCTCATCTTTGACGAACTGTTCCTGCTGCAATTGGGTATGCAGGGGCAGCGGCATAAATGGCAGTCCCAGCCCGGCATTCCCCTGGTGATTGATGAAGAGGCGTTAAGCCAGTTCCGAGCCTCGCTGCCTTACCAATTAACCGACGCGCAAAACCGCGTGGTGAATGAAATAATCACCGATATGCGCCAGGAAATACCCATGAATCGGCTGCTGCAAGGGGATGTAGGCTCCGGTAAAACCGTTGTGGCCGCGGCGGCTATGATTGTTGCCGCCAAAGCGGGAACACAGGCCGCGTTGATGGCCCCCACCGAAATTTTGGCCGAGCAGCATTACCAGGGTTTGCGCCAACTGTTGGCGCCGCTGGGCATCACCACATGTTTGCTTACCGGCAGCACACCCGCCGCCGAAAAAGAGCAGATTTATGCCGATCTGGCTTCTGGTCAAATTCAGATTGCCATCGGCACACATGCGCTCATTCAGGAGGCCGTCACATATAGCCGGCTGGCGCTGGCGGTGATTGATGAACAGCACCGTTTTGGCGTCGATCAACGACAGGCGCTGCGGGAAAAGGGCGCGAAAACGGCTAATGGGAAGCCCAATCCCCATTTATTGGTGATGTCGGCCACCCCCATTCCACGCACGTTGGCCTTATCTTTGTACGGCGACCTAGATTTGTCCATTTTGGACGAAATGCCGCCGGGCCGCCAGGAGATTAAAACGCGCTGGCTGCGTCACAGCGAGCGCGAGCGGGCCTATGCTTTTATTCGCGGCCAGATCGAACGGAAACGGCAGGCTTATATCATTTACCCGCTCGTTGAGGAGTCGGACAAGGTTGACGCCAAAGCGGCCGTCGCCGAATATGAACGGCTGCAAAATGAAGTTTTCTCGAATCTGAAGGTCGGATTGGTTCACGGCCGTCTTAAATCACGTGAAAAAGAAGCGGCGATGCAGGCTTTTAAGCAGGGAGAAACGGATATTCTGGTAGCTACCTCGGTGATTGAAGTGGGTGTGGATGTGCCTAACAGCACAGTGATGTTGATCGAAGGGGCCAATCGGTTTGGCCTGGCCCAACTGCACCAGTTCCGGGGCCGGGTAGGGCGCGGCGAACACCAATCGTACTGCATTTTGATTAGTGATGCGGAAACGGCCGTTGCCGAGGAGCGACTACAGGCATTAGAACAAACCAACGATGGTTTCCAACTGGCCGAAAAAGATTTAGAGATACGCGGCCCAGGCGAATTTTTCGGCCGTCGCCAAAGCGGGCTGCCCGAACTACATCTGGCCTCTTTGCTCGATGTGCATATGCTGGAAATGGCCCAAACCGAAGCCGCCGACCTTTTTGCCGCCGATCCTATGCTGGAACAAGAAGAACATCGTTTACTCAAAGAATCCGTCGCTAAATTTTGGGAACAAGCCGGCGATGTCAGTTAATTAATCATTCCGCATTCAGAATTCATCATTCCACATTCAGAATTCATCATTCCACATTCAGAATTCATCATTCCGCATTCAGAATTCATCATTCCGCATTCAGAATTCATCATTCCGCATTCAGAATTCATCATTCCGCATTCAGAATTCATCATTCCGCATTCAGAATTCATCATTTCAACAAGGAGATTACCATTGAAAAGACGAGCGTTATACCCCGGCACATTTGATCCTGTTCACTACGGCCACCTGGATTTGATGAAACGAGCTTGCGAATTATTTGATGAAGTAATTGTGGGCGTGTATGAACATAGATTTCCGTCCAAATCCATCCTGTTCCCGGTTCAAGAACGGATCACCATGATTAAAAATGCCCTTAACGGACAGGACAACATTACCGTTTTAAGCTACAGCAGTCTGACAGTTGATTTTGCCCGGCAGATTGGGGCCAAGATCATCATACGTGGTTTGCGCGTCTTTTCTGATTTTGAATTTGAATTTCGCCTGGCTTTAGCCAACCAGCGGCTGTCGCCTGAAGTCGAAAACGTCAACTTGATGACCCGCGAGCAGCATACCTTCCTCAGCGGCACCATCGTGCGTGAAATCGCATCACTCGGCGGCGATGTGTCCAGTATGGTTCCGCCCAATGTGGCCCAGGCGTTGTATGCTCGTTTCAATGATGAGGACGCGGCCGACTTTAATCGGCCCGTTCCATTGCGTGACTGAGGCGGTAGCCTTTATAATGGGGGCAAGTGGCAAGTGAGCAGATAGGCGAGTGAAGTGTTCCTCCCGGAGGTTGTTTGACGAACGCAGTCAGGAGCTGGCGAACCTCTGGGAGGATGCTTTAGTAGTGACCATAGGTGTGATTATGGACATCCAACATCTGGTAGATCGGTTAGAACAGTTGCTGAATGAGAGTTTTCGCTTTCCGTTAAGCGCTTACCTGTTTGTCAACGAAGATCAGATATTTAACTTGATTGATCAACTGCGGGTTGCTGTGCCGGAGGAAGTCAAGCGGGCCAACCGGATCGAATCGGAAAAAGACCGGATTTTGGCCCAGGCCCAGGAAGAAGCGGAACGTATTCGTAAACTGGCCCAGCAGGAAGCGGGCGAATTGGTGAATCGAGACACAGTGACGATGTCGGCCCAGCAGCGGGCGGATAATATTCTGGAACGCGCCCGACGGGATGCGGAAGCCCTGCGCCAGGATGCGGATGTGTATGTGGTGGAGGTGCTGGCCCAGTTGGAGGATGAACTGTTGCGTTCGTTAACGGTGGTACGCAATGGCCTCCATAAAGTTCATGTTGAACAACAGGAACCGGCCGAATCGGGCGCTGATTAAGGGTTGAGTCGCGCTTGATTTTTTCTTGACAGTCGGGTGGGGGTCGTTATAATTGTCAGTCGCGGCCTGAACGCCGCTTATTTTTTGTATGCAAACCATTTTGGCGCGGACTTGTCCGGCCAAACGAGAATTTTACAGAGAGGATGTAGTCATGGGTGCAGTTCCCAAGCGAAAAATTTCTAAAGCACGACGAGACAGACGGCGTTCCCACCACGCCTTGAAAACCTTCCACCTGGTTACTTGCCCGGAATGTGGCGAGATGCGGCGGGCACATCACGTATGCCTGAATTGTGGCACTTACCGTGGCCGCCAGGTTTTACCGGAAGCCGAAGATTAAACTGATACGCGAAGAGGTCGCCTTGTTTGCGGCCTTTTTCGTTTATTATGAGTTTGCTCGTCAATAACTTTGGACCTTCCAGATTGGTTCACTCTCAAGGATTAAGCCAATCTCGCCAAGTTAAAAACGAATGAGTCTTTATGTCTTGATTCGCATGTGAATCCTGACGCCAACCATGAGTAGGCTTTAACAAGTGAGTACCGCTTTTCTTTTTCCCGGACAAGGATCACAGCACGTGGGGATGGGGCAAGATTTCTATCAACGCTCCCCGGAAGCGCGTGCTGTCTTTGATCAAGCGGACGCTCAGCTCGGATTGGCGCTGTCCGCGCTTTGTTTTGCCGGGCCTGAAGAGACGCTGACGGATACCAGCAATCAACAACCGGCTTTGTTTGTGGTAAGTATGGCGGTCTGGCAGGCAATGAAGGCGCAGGGGGAGCCAGCGCCTGCTTTTGTAGCTGGACACAGCCTGGGTGAGTTTTCGGCGTTGGCGGCAGCGGGGGCGCTTTCGTTTGCCGATGGGCTGCGGCTGGTGCGGCGGCGCGGCGAGTTGATGAAGGCGGCGGGAGAACGGGAACCAGGGGCGATGGCGGCGATTCTGGGGATGGACACGGCCGTTATCCGCCAACTGTGCGCCCAGGTCAGGGATGAAACAGGGCGGGCCGTACAAATCGCTAACGACAACTGCCCCGGCCAGATCGTCATTTCCGGCGACAAAGCCGCATTGGCCCGCGCGATGGCGCTGGCCCAGACAGCGGGGGCGCGTAAAGTGGTAAAACTACCTATTTCTATTGCCGCCCATTCTCCACTGATGGCTTCAGCCGCCGCTGAATTTGCCCAGGCCGTTGATACCGCGCCTCTGCAAGCGCCGCAGATGCCGGTGATTGGCAATGTATCGGCACGGCCGTTAACCACTGCGGACGACATCCGCGCTGAACTAAAAGCGCAGTTAACCGCCCCCGTAGCCTGGACCGACTCCATTAATTTCCTGGTAGAACAGGGGGTAGATACCTTTATTGAAGTAGGGGCTGGAAACGTGCTGCTGGGTTTGGTGAAACGGATCAATCGGAAGACGAAAAGGATAAAGTTTGAGATCGCCGAATAATGATTGAAGATGGATGACTGAAAATTGATTGTTTACTATTATCAATCTTCAATCATTGATCTTCTGCTTTGGGATAATAGTTTTGTTATTAGAAGGTAAAGTTGCAGTTGTTACCGGCGCTTCGCGCGGAATTGGCCGGGCCATCGCCGAGGATTTGGCGGCGCATGGCGCTGTCGTTGTGGTCAATTATAATGCCAGTTCCGAAGCGGCTGAGGAAGTTGTGGCCGTGATAACCAGCCAGGGCGGGACGGCGCTGGCCGTGCAGTCAGATGTCAGCCAGTTCGATCAGGCGCAGGCGCTCATCAAGACAACGCTTGACAGGTATGGACAAATTGATATTTTAGTAAACAATGCCGGTACCACCTGTGATAAGCTCTTGATGATGATGAAGGAGCAAGATTGGGACATGGTGCTGGATACGAACCTGAAAAGTGTATTTAATTGCTGTAAAGCAGTGGCGCGGCCCATGGTGCGGCGTAAGCAAGGCGGCCGTATCATCAACATTTCATCAGTAGTGGCTTTGGTTGGGCAGGCGGGTCAAGCTAATTATGCTGCTTCAAAGGCCGGGATCATTGGCTTTACCAAGTCACTGGCAAAGGAATTGGGGTCGCGGCAGATTACAGTCAATGCGGTAACGCCGGGATTTTTCCCGACGGCGTTAACGGCCGTTTTGCCCGAAGATGCAGTTGAAACAAGCCGGGAATTCATCCCGCTTGGTCGTTGGGGCCAACTGCCAGAAGTGGCTTACCTGGTCTCCTTCCTGGCCTCTGAGAAAGCGGCTTACATGACCGGTCAGGTTATTAGCGTGGATGGCGGTTTGGCTATGTAGATGGGTATTGGCGGCCAGCCGTTAATTGTGCTGGCCGATGTTGCCAACCGCCAGCGGCAAAGAATGAATATGAGCGAACAAACAGAGAGTATTGGTCGAATAGAAGTTGCGCCGGATGTATTGGCGATGATAGCCTTTTTTGCCACCCAGCGCGTGGAGGGTGTGGCCAAGATGGCGACCATTCCCGCCGACGCAGCCCGCTTGTTCCGGCGCCATTCCCGGCACGATGGCATTATCCTGGATTTGTCTGATGATAAGGTCAGATTTGATATTTACGTTATAATGGCCCCGGATGTGAATATCATGGAGACGAGTCATGCTTTACAAACGGCCGTTATCGAAGCCATTGATACAATGGTTGGCTTGCCGGTTGATGCTGTCAATGTACATGTTGAAGATGTGATTTACGTCCAGGAAGGAATTGGATAGAAGCGCTAAACGATTTTTCCATAAGCGCAAGATTTTACGGCGGGTTCAGAAAAACCTATGCCGGATGACATGTTAACATCATGAAAACAAGACGACGCGCTCGCCGCGTTACCCTTGAAACGCTTTACGAATATGACATTGTCGACCATCCTGCAGGTGAAGTTTTGCAGCGTCGTCTGCAAGAGAACCCAATGGAAAATGCCGGTGTTGCCTTCACTTCACATCTGTTAACGGGCGTCATCGAACATTTGACGGAAATAGACCGTCTCATCGCGCGGTACGCCCCGGAATGGCCTCTTGACCAAATGGCTGTCATTGACCGTAATATTCTACGTATAGCCATCTTTGAATTCCTGATTTTTGGAGAAACCCCTGTCAAAGTTGCGATTAATGAAGCTGTTGAATTGGCTAAAACTTACGCCTCGGACAGCGCGCCTCGTTTCATTAATGGGGTGCTGGGGTCATTAGCAGACCAAATACCGGCGCTGAAACAAGAACTCATGGCTGTTCCCGTACCCGAATAAGGCGGTTGCCAGACTTAGTAACCGCCTAAAATTTACTTCTTGAGATTAGAGACTGGAGGCTAGAGACCGCCAGTCTTCCAACGGGGAACTTATTTCTGGGCGGTCACTCAATAACAGATACGTTTAATTCTGGTTAGGATAAGCTGCCAGCTTGTCGGCAATCTAGCAGATTGTCCCACAAGTTACAGGACTCATTTGGAAACACACCCTTTAATAACTCACCGACATTGCCGTTTTATTGGCCCTCAAATTGTCTTGACAGAGCCATTTCCAGATGTTATGATGCGCCCATCATGATGAACACACGATTTTTTAGCTTTTTCTTTAGAAATGCCGCTCAACTGTTCGCGCAGGAGGTTGTTTCTGCTTGAGAAAAAGCAAACACAACTACACGATTCCGATAAGACGCGGCATAATACCCGCGTCTTTTTTATTTTTGCCTGGAAGGAATTTATCATTCATCCTTCCTCATTCATGATTTCTTAGGATGATAACATGCTGGCACAATTAGATGAACTATACTCCGACTCATTAGAGAAATTGAAGCAGTGTGAGGAAACGGCCGTTCTCGACGCCTGGTATAAGCAAACCCTGGGCCGTAAAGGCAGCATCTACCTCATGACCCGCCAGGTCGGCCAACTCAGCCCCGAAGAACGGCCCGCCTTCGGCAAACGCATCAACGCCGTCAAGCAAGAACTGCAAGCCGCCTACGAACAGCGTCTGGCTGAATTGAAAGCCGCCGAACTCACGGCCCAAATGGCCGCGTCAGCTATTGACGTAACCCTGCCCGGACGCAAACAATGGCGTGGACGGCTGCACCCGGCTACCCAAACCCTGCGTGAAATCTACCGCATTTGGGGGGACATGGGGTTCCAGATTTACCGCAGCCGCGACGTCGAAACCGACGAGTATAACTTCGAGCTGCTCAACATTCCCCAAGACCACCCGGCGCGCGACATGTGGGACACCTTCCATACCACTGCGCCCGGCGTTATCCTGCGCACCCACACCAGCCCGGGGCAGATTCACGCCATGCGCGAATATCATCCGGAACCGATTCGAGTTATTCTGCCCGGCATGTGCTACCGTTACGAGCAAATAACCGCCCGCGCCGAAATCCAGTTTCATCAAGTCGAAGGGTTGGCTGTCGGTAAAAACATCACCCTGGCCGATCTCAAAGGGACGCTAACGGACTTTGCCCGGCGAATGTTTGGCGCCCACCGGCAGGTACGCTTCCGGGCCAACTACTTCCCCTTCACCGAACCTAGCGCCGAGATGGATGTGGAATGTATTCTTTGCAATGGCGCTGGCTGTAATGTCTGCAAATACACCGGCTGGCTGGAGATTCTCGGCTGCGGCATGGTTCACCCCACCGTCCTGCGCAACGGAGGCTACGATCCGGACATCTACTCCGGCTTTGCCTTTGGTATGGGGCCGGAACGCATCGCCATGCTCAAATACCATATTGACGACATCCGCTATTTCTGGGGGAATGACCTCCGCTTCCTGCAACAATTCTAAAATAAAGATTGAAGATTGATGATTATTGAATCATCAATCATCGATCTTCAATCATCAACTACGGAGAACCACATGCTCGTACCCATTTCCTGGCTCAAAGATTATGTAGACATAACCCTGCCGGTTGAAGAACTGGCTGAAAAGCTGACCATCGCTGGAGTGGAAGTTGAACATATTGATTACGTCGGCATCCCCGGCGGCAATGACAAAAACCGGCTTGTTTGGGACCGTGATAAAGTCCTCGTCGGTCACATCCGCAAGGTCGAACAACACCCCAACGCTGACCGGCTGGTGCTGGCAACGGTGGATTACGGCGGCGCAGAAAACGAGGTGACTGTTACCGGCGCGCCCAATCTGTTCCCATACGTAGGGCAGGGGGACATCAGCCCTCTCAAACTATACTCTCCTTTTGCGATGGAGGGGGCGATTCTCTATGACGGGCACAAAGAGGGGCAGGTAAAGACGAAGTTGAAGGGACGGCCGTTACGCGGCATCCACAACCGCTGTATGCTTTGTTCCGAAAAAGAGCTTGGTCTCAGCGACGAACACGAAGGGATCATGATTCTTGAAGGCGAATACACGCCCGGTACACCTTTGCAAGACGTGCTGGGTGACGCCGTCCTCAGCATAGACATCATTCCCAACATCGCCCGCTGCGCTTCCATCGTTGGCGTAGCCCGTGAAGTGGCCGCTCTCACCGGCCAGCAGGTGCGCTATCCCAGCTATGACGTGCGGCAAGAAGGGCCGCTAGTTGACGGCAAAGTGGTTATCACCACCGAAAATCCAGACCTGAACCCGCGATTCACAGCCATGGTCATCACAGGCGTTGAACAAAAACCCAGCCCCCAGTGGATGCAGCGCCGCTTGCGCCTGGCCGGGCAGCGTCCCATCAACGTCGTCGTGGACATCAGCAACTACGTCATGCTAGAGATGGGCGAACCTAACCACACCTTCGACTACGACTACCTGCGTGGACGCGCCGACGTCTACAATGGACTTGACGGCCCCATCCACCTCATCACCCGCCTGCCCCAAGACGGGGAAAAATTGACGACACTCGATGGTGAAACCCGCGATCTGCCACCCACCACGATTCTTGTCACCGATCCGGCTGGCGGGCTTAGTTTGGGCGGCATCATGGGCGGCGAAACGAGCGAGATTAGCGACCACACGACCAATGTGTTGCTAGAGGCGGCATCCTGGAATTTTATCAATATCCGCCGCAGTATGAGCCTGCTGAAAATTAACAGCGAGGCCGGCTTCCGTTTTAGCCGGGGCGTACATCCCAGTCAATCTGTTTTAGGAGCCAAACGCGCTGCTGAACTGCTGCGTCAATTGGCGGGCGGTACGGTGTGGCAGGGTATCATTGATTATTATCCCCTGCCACCACAACCAGTCACGCTCAAATTAACGGCCGCTGAAGTCCAGCGCATTGGCGGCATCAGCCCCAGCCATGCTGAAATTAAGCAAATGCTGGAGGCGCTGGAGTTCACAGTTGAGGACAAGGGCAATCATTTGCTGGTAACGGCGCCTGATCACCGGCTGGACATTGAGTTCACAAATGACCTGGTGGAGGAAGTTTGTCGCATGTATGGCTATGATAAACTGCCGGCCACAGAAATGAGCGACACGCTTCCGCCGCAGCGTGCCAATACCAGGCTGGAACAGGAGGAGCGGATTAAGGATAGTTTAGTCCAGCTTGGTTTGCAGGAAATCATCACCTACCGGCTGACGACGCCGGAGCGGGAAGGGAAGCTGCTGCTGTCTGAAGAAGGGATCGCAGCGGATGAACGTCCATACGTCACCCTCGCCAATCCCATCACCGTAGACCGGGCCGTGATGCGGCACAGTTTGCTGGCGGCGGCGTTGGAAATTGCCGCCGCCAACAGCCGTTTTCAAGAACATATGGCCCTGTTCGAAGTGGGGCAAATCTACCTGGCTTCGGAAGAAGGGGCGCTGCACGACGAATTAGGACGTCTCTCTCTGGTCATGACCGGCCCGCGTCGCCAGCTTTCCTGGCAGGAAAATAACCAGGATGAGGCGTTGGACTTTTTCGATTTGAAAGGGGTTATCGAAATGTTGTTGGCCGATCTGCACGTAGAGGGGTTGACTTTAGAAGCCGCTGCTCATCCTACTTTCCGCCCTGGCCGCACGGCGCGAGCGCTGCTCGACGGTCACCAACTGGGCTGGATGGGTGAGATGCACCCGTTGGTCGTGGAAGGGTTTGACATCCGCACGGAACGCCCTGTTTTGGCGGCGGAACTGGATTTGGATTTGCTCTTAAGCCAGATTCCTGCGGGGTATCATACTGAGCCGGTGTCGAATTATCCGGCCGTTCATGAGGATTTGGCATTGGTGGTGGATAAAACGGTTTCTGCCGCCGAAGTCGCGGCCCAGATGCAGCGGGCCGGCGGTTTCTTACTTAAAAATGTCGAATTATTTGACATCTATGAAGGCCGGCAGATTGCACCTGGCAAAAAGAGTTTGGCCTACCATCTCACCTTCCAATCGCCCGGCAAGACGCTGACGGATAAGGATACGCAGAAGCAGCGTAAACGTATCCTCAAACAGTTGGCGTATCATCTGGGTGCACGCTTGCGCGAATGATGGGGTGAAAGGGTGAGCGGGTGATGTGTCACCCGCTCACCTGTTCACCCCTGCACCCCTTCACCCCGGCATCTTATGAAACGGCCGTTTCGCTACTACCTCCTCCGCGCTTTCATCCAGCTAATCATCAAAATCCTGGTCAAGCTCACAATTACCGGCCAGGAGAACTTACCGGATGGCGATGAACCACTCATCCTGATTGGGAATCATTTTAGTTTGTTGGAACCTCCCCTGATTGGGCTGTATTTGCCTTATGATATGACCTTTTTTGCGGCGGCCGAGCTGCAAGAACATCCCTTTATCCGTTTGTTGTACTCGGCGATAAACGTCATCCTCGTCCACCGTACTCAGGCCGATCGGGCTGCGCTGCGGCAGGCTTTAGAGGTGTTGGCGCAGGGCAAACAACTGGTGATTATGCCTGAAGGGGGCATTGATCTGGTGCATCGGGACGCCCTGGCCAGCGGCCAGGAAACTTCCGTAAACGAAGAAGTCAATTCTCGCCTCAGCGCCGAACTTATCCCGGCCCGGCCTGGGTCGGCTTACCTGGCGACGCGCAGCCAGGCAAAGGTGCTGCCGATTGCCGTGTTGGGTGGGGAGCAGGTGTTGGGTAACTTACGCCGCTGGCGGCGCACGAAAGTAACCATGCGCATCGGCCCGGTGTTTGGCCCGTTGCAGTTGGATCCATCCTTGCGCGGCGCGGCCCGACGCGCCCAGTTGGATGCGTTTGGCGATGAGATGATGCGCCATATTGCTGCTCTGATGCCGCTGGAAAATCGTGGGCCGTATGGGTAAACGGCCGTTATGCCAGCCTCGTCTTTTTAGCAGTTGACTTGTCCATTACCGCGTGATATAGTTGCAATGTCAACCGTTGCAATGTCAACTATATTATGAGAGACCACGGGATACGCTAATGGGCGATCAAGAAAAACTGTACAATCTCTTAAAAGAAGCTTTCTTACTCCTCGACTTTGGCGACCGCCAACTTTTTACTCATTATAATTTAACTGCGCCTCGCTTTTATGCGCTCTTCCATATCAACCAGGAGCCGGGCATATTATCCAGTCAACTTAGCAGCCGGATGTTTTGCGATAAGAGCAACGCGACTCGCATCATCAAGGGACTGGAAGCCGAAGGCTATGTAGAACGCATACCCCACGAGACAGACGGCCGTTCCCTGCGCCTTTATTTAACTGAAGAAGGAACGGCCGTTTGCCAACAAGTCATCGCTGCCCATCAAGCATATAACCAGACCCGCCTCGACTGCATCTCCGAAATTGAACAAGGTAATCTCATACAAGGACTGTCGCTGCTCAATCAACGATTACAAGAGTCCCTTACTGAGGCCCAGTTGATTTAATCATAAACGACTCATCATGATTTCCAATTGTTTCCAAAGGGAGATAAACCCCGCTCGTAGTTAGCCACGGAGCTTGCGGAGTGGCGTTTTAGCGGACGACACCCCGCAGACTGTGTACCCGACTGCGAATATACTTATACGAGGAGGTGATGCGCAACCAACCCCAAGAACAAACAAACGATACCATCTACAAAACCAGAAAATAAACGCATCTGAGAAATAAAAACTTAAAAAGTGAGGAGAACGAAATGAAAAACAAAAAGTTATACTTGCTGCTTGTCATGATGTTGATGGGCGCACTCTTATTAGTGGCTTGCGGCGGCGATACGACAGAGCCGACTGCTGAAGAACCCGCTGCCGTTGAAGAACCGGTTGTCGCTGAAGAACCAGCCGCCGCCGAGCCGACCGAGGCCCCCGTAGAAGAGCCAACCGAAGCGCCTGTGGCGGAGCCAACCGAAGCGCCGGTAGAAGAACCGACCGAAGCGCCGGTAGTCGAAGAACCGGAAATCTCAATCACCATTTGGGCCGACGACACCCGTACCCCCATTCTGCAAGCCCTGGCTGAAGAGTTCCAGGCGACCTATGGCGTTGGTCTGGTCATCGAGCAGATCGCCGATATCAACGACCAATTCCCCATCGCCGCTCCAGCCGGCGAAGGCCCCGACATTCTTATTGGGCCGCATGACCGCGCTGGCGGTTGGGTCGCCAGCGGCCTCCTGGCCCCCGTTGATTTGGGCGATAAAGCGAGCCAGTTTTCGCAAGTTGCTTTAGATGGTTTGACCTTTGACGGTCAACTCTACGGCTTGCCCTACGCTGTTGAAAACATGGCCCTTTTCCGCAACACAGACCTTGTTCCCGATGCGCCTGAAACATGGGACGATGTGATTGCGGTTGGCTCCGCGCTGCAGGCGAGCGGTGATGCTACCTTTGGGTTGGCTCTCTCTGGTACGACCTATGATGCTTTCCCCATTATGACCTCTTTTGGCGGTTATGTCTTTGGACAGGATGACGTCGGTAACTATGACCCCAGCGACGTGGGCATTGACGGCGAGGGCATGGTTGCCGCCGGGACATGGATTGCCGACAATGTGGCCTCTGGTTTCTTGAGCGACAACACCGATTGGGACACCGCCCACGTACTGTTTGAAACGGGTGAGACTCCTTTCTTGATGGGCGGCCCCTGGGCATTGGATCGTATTCGTGAATCCGGCGTACCGTATGCCATCAGCAACTTCCCCAGTGGTGGTCAACCGTTCGCTGGCGTGCAGGGTTTTTATGTCAATGCACTCAGCGAGAATGTTTTGCTGGCCCAGACGTTCCTGGTTGAGTTTGTGGCCACCGAGGAAGTGATGATGGAACTGCAAACCGCTGGTAATCGCGCTTCGGCGATGACGGCCGTTGCCGCCGCTTCCGAAGACCCCGATCTGGCGGCCTTTGCCGAGGCCGGCGCGGAAGCCGAACTTATGCCTGCCATCCCGGAAATGGGGTCCGTGTGGGGTTCCTGGAGCGATGCGTTCAGCCTTATCATTAACGGTGAACAGACTCCCGATGAGGCCCTGGCCAATGGCGCGCAGCAAATCCGCGACCTGATCGGCGGCGCAGCAGCGGGCATGGTTAACGTGCCCGGCTCCTGGCAGGCCGCTTCCGGCGCTTGCGAAGGCGACTGGGATCCGGCTTGCGAAGGCTCGGCTTTGACCGAAGCCGACGGCATGTACACTGCCTCCTTCAGCCTCCCCGCCGGTGACTATGAAGCTAAGGTTGCCCACGACGGCGCCTGGACGGAAAATTACGGCGTTGACGGCAAGGCCGATGGCGACAACTACGCCTTCAGCATGGCTGCTGACGGCACTGTCACCTTTACCTACGATCCTGAGACCCACATCCTGGAGATCGCTACCGAGTAATCGGGTTTATGTAACAGTAATGAAGGCCGGGGGAAACCTCGGCCTTCATTTATCGTAGAACGATTTACCAAATCGTTCTACGGTGTAGCAGGCAGGGGAAGGAGGAAGAGGCATGAGCGTGTTACAGTTTGCCAACGGGAAAAAATCCACTGCGCTATCCAGTTCTGTAGCCGGCATCGTTGTGCGATTAGCGCTCTTGAGCGCCATTGATGCTTTTGCCGTTTGGTTTTTGCTCAATCTAATTGGCGACGAAGTTTACTTCCTGGCTACAGGTGTAGCCATCATCGTCATTTTTGTGAATGTCGTTATCTTGCGGCACGATGCTTACCCCATTCGCTGGATGCTTATTGGCTTGGTGTTGATGGCCTTGTTTGCTATCTATCCTATCATCTTCACCATTTACGTGGCCTTTACCAATTTTGGCGACGGGCATTTGCTTTCACGGGAAGTGGCTATCCAGCAAATTGAAAAGGAAAAGTATTTGCCGGAAGGCGGCCAGGCATATACCTGGACGGCGTTCCGCGCGGAGGATGGCAGTTTTGCCCTTTGGCTGCAAGGAGAAGATGCCGCGGGGCTGCTGGCGCGGATAGGGGAGGGTATTACGGCCGTTACCCCAGGCGAAGCGGGCATTGGCGAGCTGGACGCCGATGGCATTCCAGTGTCTATTGAAGGGTACGAGCGACTCAACCGGCTGACAGTCGTGCGTTACATCAATGATCTGGGCGAGATTTCGTTTGGCGCCGGCGATGCGGTGGTTCGAGTCAGGTCAATGGATGAGGCGGCCGAGTTAAAGCCATTATATCAGTACGACCCTGAACGAGATATCATGGTCAATCAGGAAACCGGCGTCGAGTATAGTGCAGTGGACGGTACATTTACGGCCCCCAACGGGGATGAATTACGTCCTGGTTTCCAGGCTGCTGTGGGCTTAACCAATTTCCGGCGGTTCTTTGTCAGCCCGGCTTTGCGCGGCCCCCTGGTTCAAATTGTCCTCTGGAACTTCGCCTTTGCCTTTCTCAGCGTATTTTTGACATTTGCAATGGGGTTGGCAATTGCCATTATTTACAACGATCCTAATTTCCCCGGCCGTAAAATCATCCAATCATTTTTGCTCATTCCCTACACCATCCCCAGCCTGATTACAATCTTGATCTGGCGCGGCATGTTGAACCCGGATGTGGGGATCATCAACAAGACGATTGAGGCGTTGATCGGCACATCGCCGGCCTGGTTTACCAATCCCTGGTGGGCAAAGGCGGGCGTGCTGCTGGTGAACTTGTGGCTGGGCTACCCTTACTTCATGCTCATTTGCAGCGGCGCGTTACAGGCGATTCCGCAGGATATTTATCAGGCGGCAGAAGTGGATGGGGCCAATGCCTGGCAGCGATTCCGCAAGATCACGCTGCCGCTGCTGCTGGTGGCGGTGGGGCCGCTGCTGGTAGCCTCGTTCACGTTTAATTTCAACAATTTCAACATTATCTTCTTGTTCATTCAGGGCGGCCCACCGATTGCGGGAGCGGCCACCCGCGCCGGACACACGGATATTCTCATCAGTTATGTCTACAACCTGGCGTTTGCCGGCGGGCGCGGCGCCGATTATGGATTAGCGTCGGCGATCACGATTATTATTTTCTTGATTGTGGCTGCGATCACGCTGTTCCAATTCCGTTATACCCAGATGTGGGAGGAGGTTGGCGAAAATGTCTAGTTTGAATTTTGTGCAGAGAATTCGCAGTTCGAAGACGCAGCAGCAGCGGATGGGATTGATTTTGCGCTGGGTTTTGGCGCTTTTCCTGATGGCATTTGCTGTTTTTCCGGTGTTGTGGATCATGTCGGCCTCTTTGAACCCGGCTGGGGCGTCGCTGGCGACGCAGAGTTTTATCCCGCCCAATGCCAGCCTGGATAATTACCGGGAGCTTTTGACAAGTGATATTTTTCCCTTCAAGACGTGGGTGTTGAACTCGATCAAGGTCTCTTCGATCACGACGGTATTGTCTGTCTCCATCACCACATTGGCGGCGTATGCGTTTTCACGGTTCCGGTTTTCCGGCCGTCAAAATATGCTCAAGGGAATTCTCCTCATTCAGGTCTTTCCCAGTTTGTTGGCGATGGTGGCTGTTTTTCTGCTGATTTCGCAGGTGGGCGACCAGATTCCCTGGCTGGGCTTAAACACGCACGCCGGGTTAATCATCGTGTACCTGGGCGGCGCGATGGGGATTAACATCTGGCTGATGAAGGGCTTTTTTGACACTATTCCGCGGGCGATTGACGAGTCGGCAATGGTGGACGGGGCGACCCATTGGCAGATATTTACCCGTCTGTTACTGCCGTTGATGCGGCCGATTTTGGTGGTGATCGCTATTTTGACATTCATTGGCACGTATGGCGATTTTGTGTTGGCCCGGATTTTGCTCAAGAGTACGGAGCAGTACACGTTGATGGTAGGGTTGTTCATTTTTACGAGCGGTCAGTTTTCGCAGCAGTGGGGCCAGTTCACGGCCGGCGCGCTGCTGGGCGCATTGCCGATCATGATTGTGTACCTGGTTCTGCAAGACCAGATCGTGGGCGGGCTGACGCAAGGATCGGTGAAAGGGTAGATAATTGTTAATTGCCAATTGTTAATTGTGGCATGGTTCAAAACTCGGTTTTGCATCTTTACAAATCGGCTTTGCGTTCGGCCATCGCCGTGCATTGCAAATGCATGGCTGAGACAAAAAACCCGTTGAAAACGGGTTGAAATGCGCTCAAACCGGGTCTTTAGCGCGTTTCAACGCACTTTTTGTATTAGATGTGGATTTCCAATCCACATCTAATTGTAAAGATGATTTTGTCAAAAATGAACCA
>JAJRYT010000170.1 GCA_024275635.1 Chloroflexota bacterium
GGTTGACTGGCGCGGTAGAAATGGCAATAGAAACAGGGGTTCAAAATATGCTCTTTGAAGCCCGATTTTTGGCCCGCGCCTTTTGGAAGATTACAGAGCGTCTGTTTTTTGTTAAAAGTGTGATTTTCGCCAATGTCGAGTACCAAATTCGAGGCTTGGAGTGTCCCACTCTATATTGACATGGAGGGTTGCGGACCGGACGAGTGTGATGCTTGCTTGATTCGGAAGTATAATGGCCGTCAGGTTGTTGTGAAGGTAAACATGAGGCAATTATTGATTTCGCTGGGACAGATGAATGTCAAACTGGGCGACCCACAAACGAATCTAGCGCAGGCGCGTCGAATGACGCTTGAAGCGGCGCGGCAGGGAACGGATATTTTGGTCTTACCGGAGTTATGGTCAACAGGTTATGATTTGGAGAAAGCAGCGAGTTATGCTACTCCCATTGATCAGGGTGTTTTTGCGGAAGTGTCCAATCTGGCCTGTGAATATGAAATTCACATTTTGGGGTCGTGTTTGTCAGTGATGGAGGAAGGGTTGTTTGGGAATACGGCCGTTCTCTTTAATACAACCGGGGAAGCAATTGGCGTTTACAGCAAGATTCATTTATTTGGGTTGATGGATGAAGACCGGTATTTGACGGGGGGAAACGGCCGTTCCCTGGTCAGAACAAGGTGGGGGCAAAGCGGTTTGGCGATCTGTTACGATCTGCGTTTCCCAGAACTGTTTAGAGCATATGCGCTTGATGGCGCCGAAATGATCTTCCTGCCGGCCGAATGGCCCTATCCGCGTTTGGCCCATTGGCGCACTTTATTGCGGGCGCGCGCCATTGAAAACCAGGTATATATTGCGGCTTGTAATCGGGTGGGTACATCAAACAGTACGACTTTTTGCGGCCATTCGTGTATTATTGATCCCTGGGGGGAGATAGTGATCGAAGCGGGCGACACAGAATTATTATTAACTGCAATGGTGGACCTGGATAAAGTGGGTGAAGTTCGGACTAAAATCCCTGTTTTATCAGATCGACAGCCTCAAAAATATACGTAGGTATCAATTATTTTCGACTATTCATACCATTATTTGGCGTGGTTCATTTTTGACAAAATCATCTTTACACAATTAGATGTGGATTTCCAATCCACATCTAACAAAAAGTGCGTTAAAACGCGCTAAAGACCCGGTTTGAGCGCATTTCAACCCGTTTTCAACGGGTTTTTTGTCTCCGCCGTGCATTTGCAATGCGATGGCCGAACGCAAAGCCGATTTGTAAAGATGCAAAACCGAGTTTTGAACCATGCCCATTATTCTAATATTCGAAAAAATAGCTGGCGTAATAAATCCGCGACTTTTTCAGGAGAATAGACTTGAGCACCTTATTGCCAAAAGATATACCTGATTCAATTATCGAACCAGCCATGCCGCTGTCTTTGTCTGAGTGGCGGGAACAGGTTTTGGATAGGGTATTACAGGCAACATTTATTGTTTGGGCCATTGCCTTACTAGTAGGCGCTTATAATGTTGTTCAATCCAATTTGTTGCAAGAAGATCCGACAGTAGCCGTGATTTTAGTGGCCGTTTACGTTGTTGCTGCGGTTATTATGGGGGCTATTACCTTTCGCCGCATGTTTAGTTTCAAACTTCGGTCTGGGGTCATTTTGGTCACTGTTTACAGCCTGGGTATGATTGGCCTTATACGCAGCGGTTTGGATGGGGACGGCCGAATTTTTCTCTTTACATTTGTTGTTTTAACCGCCATTTTTTATGATCTGCGCAGCAGCATTTGGGCGTTAATTCTTAGCACTGTGACATTAATTGGCGGGGCCTGGCTGCCCACTTCTGGGTTGTGGGATACTTTATTTGATTCTCCGCCTTATATTGAATCAACAATTGTTTGGATAAGCGCCGATCTTGTATTTGTGCTGCTCAGCGTGGCAATGATGCTGTCGGTTTCATTTTTGATTCGCAGTCTGGATCGCAGTTTGACTGAGTCCCGCCAGGAGCGAAACTTTGTCTCCGCTATTTTGGAAACGGCCGGGGCGCTGGTTGTCCTGTTTGATCCGGACGGCCGTATCGTGCGTTTCAATCGAGCCTGTGAACAAACAACCGGCTATACCTTTGATGAAGTTCGCGGTCTATACCTCTGGGATTTATTTCTAACGCCTGGTGGGATAAATCTCACAAAACTCGTTTTTGAACAAGCCAAAGAAGGCGGTCGGCCCAGCGCCTACGAATGTAATTGGTTGACAAAAGAAGGCGGACGCCGGCTTATCGCCTGGTCCACAACCACCCTTCGTGACCAGCTAGGAGATGTTGAATACATCGTTAGCACCGGCATTGACATTACCGTTCACCAGCAGGCCGAAGCCGAGCGTGAACGCTTACTGGCTGCCGAGCATGAACAGCGGCTGCTGGCCGAAACCCTGGCCGATATCACCCTGGCGCTCACATCACAAACAAACCCAACGGCCGTTCTCGATGAAATCTTGCAGCGCGTGCGGCGCGTTGTCCCCTTCAAAACAGCCAATATTGTTTTATTAGAAAACGAAACCGTTCGCATTGCCCGCTGGCAAGGATACGAAACATTTGGCGGCAAAGAAGAGATCGCCAATTTCTTGTACTCACTTCACGCTTTACCCCTGGAAGAACAAGTCGTGCGCTCTCGCCATCCGTTGGTTATCCGTGATACCCGTCAAGAACCACGATGGCTAAATCCGGTGGGCATGGAATGGATCCGCTCTCATTTGATCGTTCCTATCGTATTGCAAGAGCGCGTTTTAGGATTGCTTCGTTTAGATGGTAATGTACCCGATGAATTTTCCGCCGCGGACGCCCAGCGCTTACAACCACTGGCCAATTCAGCGGCTATTGCCCTGGAAAACGCGCGGCTGCATGAGGAAGCTGTGCGGCAAGCCAAGCGCGTACAACAAATTTTAGATACGGCCCATGACGGTATTTTGTTACTCGATGCCGGGTATCATATTGAACTGGCTAACCCGGCCGCGCAAGCCTATTTGGAGGTCTTGGCAAATGTCGTGCCTGGCCAGCCATTAACTTCTCTAGCCGGGCAGCCGCTTACCAGGCTTATGGAGCCGCCGCCAGCCGGTATGTTGTGGCATGAATTAATCATCGGTCGAGAACGGCGCATGTTTGAAGCCGCAGCGCATCCGGTTCAGACGAGAGAGGAAGTAGGGGGTTGGGTGTTGGTTTTGCGCGAGGTGACAGAAGCGCGGAAACAACAGCAATATGTACAGGCGCAAGAGCGTCTGGCAATGGTAGGGCAACTGGCGGCCGGCATAGCCCATGATTTTAACAATATCATGACGGTTATCATCCTCTACGCCCAGATGTTGTTGAAACTGCCCGACTTCGCCTCGGGTGAAGATCAACGCATGAGCATCATCTTCCGGCAGGCAAAATTAGCCGCTAATTTGATAGCTCAGATTTTAGATTTCAGCCGTCAATCGGTAATGGAGCGGCGCCCGGTAAATTTGGTTTATTTCCTGAAAGAGTTGTTGAAGATGTTGAAGCGTACCTTACCGGAGAATATCAACCTTGATTTGATTTATGATGAGGGGGAGTATGGGATTAGCGCCGATTTGACCCGGTTACAGCAAGCGGTGATGAATCTGGCCGTGAATGCGCGTGACGCAATGCCTGATGGGGGAACGCTGTCTATGGCGCTAGACCACTTGCATTTGGCATCCGGTGAGAAGCCGCCCCTGTTGGATATGGAACCGGGCGATTGGGTTCTGCTGACTGTTTCGGATACAGGTGTGGGGATCAAGGCGCAGGATTTGTCCCATGTTTTTGAACCGTTTTTTACAACAAAAGCTGTAGGTGAAGGGACCGGATTGGGGCTGGCTCAGGTTTATGGCATTATCAAGCAGCATGGCGGGTTTATTGATCTGGAAAGTGTGACCGGGGAAGGAACGACGTTTAAGGTGTATCTGCCATCTTTTACATTGACGGATATTTTGGCGCCTGTTGAAGTGGAGACGGTAACGGCCGAGGGCCGAGGGGAGATGATCCTGGTTGTAGAGGATGATGAGAATACGCTGGAAGCGGTATGTGAGATTTTGAAAACATTGAATTATCATGCGCTGCCGGCATCTGATGGCAAGCAAGCGTTGGCGTTGTTTGAACGGCAGCATCAGGAGATAGCCCTGGTGATCAGTGATATGGTCATGCCGGGGATGAGCGGATCGAAATTATATACGCGGCTGCAGGAAATGGAGCCGAATATCAAAATGGTGATTGTGACCGGGTACCCTTTTGATGATGAGGATAAGGCGCTGTTGAGTCAGGGGATTGTGGCTTGGATTCAGAAGCCGTTTGTGGTGGAGCAGATGGCGACGGCGATTCGGGAAGCGTTGTCGCTCTAGCCGGTTGTTGGGGAAGTTATCCTTTTTTAATACCACAAAATTATTTTTAGTTCGGAAATGACTTCCCGTGTTCCGTTATCCGTAATCCGTAATCCGTTATCCGTTATCCGTTATCCGTAATCCGTAATCCGTTATCCGTTATCCGTTATCCGTTATCCGTTATCCGTTATCCGTTATCCGTTATCCGTTATCCGTTATCCGTTATTCGTTATTCGTGTCGTGTCGTGTCGGGATACGGAATACGGAATACGGAATACGGAATACGGTTTACGAAAACCGGGAAGTTATTTCCGAACGCTCACTTATCTCGACTTTGTACAAAATTCGAAATCAGAAATATTTCCAGATAATTTTGTAACCAGAGTGAGAATCTGATTTTAGTCAATGCAACTTTACTCGAGTACGAATATTTGAACATCGCATAAAAAGAGTGACATGCAAATATTA
>JAJRYT010000013.1 GCA_024275635.1 Chloroflexota bacterium
TCAATGCAACTTTACTCGAGTACGAATATTTGAACATCGCATAAAAAGAGTGACATGCAAATATTATTTGAATACAAACCCACGCGGTCGAGTACGGTTTGGAAGCAATCTGTTAGGAATGTACAAAGTCGAGCTAAGGGTAATGTACAAAAGGCGTCATCAGATGAATTGAAACCGTGATGACGCCTTTTCTCATGTGTAGTCCCCGCGTCATGGCAAAACCATGATCTTCCCCCTCCCTACTAAACCAGGAGGCGGGTCATGATCAGACGACTCGCGCCCCAACAAACCCCATATACGCTGCCAGAGGGAACGGCCGTTCACCACCCCCATCCCCGACCCATCCGATGAAGCTATGTTTATCATGTCCAGACTCAAAACTACTGGCTCCCGTACTTTCCCCGGCTCAACAAACTGCGTCAACAAATCAAGAATTGCCAACAACTGCTCTTGTAATTTCTGCTCGCGCTCAACGGCTGCTTCATAGGCCCGCTGCTGCACCTCAACATCAGCGCGGTGTATCCGGCTAGTCAGGCAAAGTTGATGAACAACAAACACACCGCTTCCCGCTCCTCCTACTCCCCGGCCCCCCTTGACTCCGCACTAAAGATGTTTTATTATACGGTGCATATAAATTAAAATTTAGGTACGCCAAAATTAAAAGGAGTTAATCCATATGCCAGACCCACTTATTGCCCTGGGAACGGCCGTTCTCATCATTACTCTTGCTGCCTTCCTGTTCTGGCCTGAGCACGGATGGTTAGCCCGCTGGCGCCAAACCAACCAGCTAAACGAACGTATCCGCAGCGAAGATGCCCTCAAACATATCCACAAATTCGAGATGAAAGGCCGCCGCCCTACCCTGGAAAGTATCTCCGGAGCACTCAATAACAGCCAAAACGACACAGCTCAACTGATCGCAGCTATGCAGGCCAACAACTTTCTCACTGTTGCCGACGGTGAGATTCATCTCACGCCCCAGGGCCGTGATTCCGCCCTACACATTATCCGCGCCCACCGGCTTTGGGAACGCTACCTGGCCGAAGAAACTGGCTTCCAACAATCCGAATGGCACGGGCAAGCCGAACTGGCCGAACACAGGTTAACGCCGGCCCAGGCCGATGCCCTGGCCTTTCACCTGGGCAACCCCACCCACGACCCGCATGGCGATCCCATTCCTACGGCCGATGGCGCGTTGGTTGCACACGGCGGCCAGCCCCTTACCACGCTGCCGCTGGATTCCCCTGGGCTCATCGTCCACCTGGAAGACGAGCCAGAAGTTATCTATGCGCAATTGGCGGCCGAAGATTTGCATCCGGGCATGGTCGTGCGCGTAACCGAATCAGCGCCAGAGCGGGTACGTTTCTGGAGCAATGGCGACGAACATCTTGTGGCCCCAATCGTAGCCGGTAACATTTCCGTCATTCCTCTGCCGGAAGACGAGATGGAAGAAGACACAGACGGTTGTGAACGCCTGACCTGCCTCTCTCCTGGAGAAACGGCCGTTGTCGTCAACATCTCCAACGCCAGCCGAGGGCCGGAACGCCGCCGTTTCATGGACCTGGGCATCCTGCCCGGCACGTCAATAACCGCCGAAATGCGCAGCCCCGGCGGCGATCCCACCGCCTACATCATTCGCGGCGCACTCATTGCCCTGCGCCATGAACAGGCAAATTTAATCAAAGTTAAAAAAACTGGAGACTAACAACTACAGACTGAAGACTAGCCTCCACTTGTTTCCGATCTCTAGTCTCCAGTCCCCCAAACAAACTATGAACATTAAACTGCAAACCCCCGCACCCGACGCCTGCGCCTCCTGCCCGGCACACCATATCGGCAATCTGCTGCGACTAGGCGTCAACATGGAAAACTGGGATTACGTCGTCGCGCTGGCGGGTAATCCCAACACCGGCAAAAGCACCGTCTTCAACGCCCTTACCGGCCTGCGCCAACACACCGGCAACTGGCCCGGCAAAACCGTCACCCGCGCCGAGGGCGGCTACAGCTATGGCGACAATCGTTACAAAATTGTGGATTTACCGGGCACATACTCCCTGTTATCCACCAGTATGGATGAAGAAGTAGCGCGTGATTTCATTTTGTTCGGCCGGCCGGACGTAACCGTTATTGTCGTTGACTCTACCCGCCTGGAGCGCAATTTGAATCTGGCTTTGCAAGTGCTGGAAATCACAGATCGCGCCGTTCTTTGCCTGAACCTGATTGACGAAGCGCGGCGGCACGGTCTGCAAGTTGATGAACGCCGACTGGCAAGAGACCTGGGCGTCCCCGTTGTGCCAACGGCGGCGCGCCAGGATGAAGGCTTACAAGAGTTACTCAAAGCGATCCACGAAGTGGCTACCGGACAGTTTGTATGCAAACCACATCGCATCAAAAATGAAGCGCCCGCCATCAAGCGGGCGCTGGCCCAATTGGTCCCCCAGCTCGAAGCGGCATTCCCTAATTTACCCAATGCGCGTTGGGTAGCGCTGCGTTTGCTGGACGGCGATCAACGCATCGTCAAGGCAATTCAAAACGGCGAGTTTGGGGATCTGAATGCCCACGCTCCGGTTCAACCGGAAACAAATCTGGAATTGCAGTTGGAGGTGGTTTCATGACCGTGCAAACAGGAGCGACACAAGCCATTTTGGAAACGGCCGATTCTCTGCGCTGGCAAATTGGCCGCGAATTTCATGAGCATTTGATGGAAGACATTTACACCGACGCGACCCATATCGCCGACCGGGCCGTGACGCGCCCCGATGAAAAGCCGCGCTTCGACCTGGATCGCACGATTGACAGGCTGGTAACAAGCCGCATTTTTGGCTTTCCACTCATGATTTTACTGTTCACTATCGTCTTTTGGTTGACGATTTCGGGAGCCAATGTCCCATCAAGCTGGCTGGCAACCCTGCTGCTAGACACCATCCACCCCCTGCTCAAGCAGGGTGCAGCGGCCATCGGTATGCCCTGGTGGTTGGATGGCTTTTTAATTGACGGCATGTATCTGGCAACCGCCTGGGTGGTAAGTGTGATGCTGCCGCCGATGGCGATTTTCTTCCCGCTGTTTACGCTGCTGGAAGATTTCGGCTATTTGCCGCGTGTGGCGTTTAACCTGGACAATGCCTTCAAAAAGTCCGGAGCGCACGGCAAACAGGCATTGAGCATGATGATGGGCTTTGGCTGCAATGCCGCTGGGGTGGTAGCGACGCGGGTGATTGACAGTCCGCGGGAACGGCTGATTGCGATTATTACTAATAATTTTGCGCTGTGTAACGGCCGTTGGCCCACCCAAATCCTCATCGCTTCTATCTTCATTGGCGGGCTGGTCCCCGCCTACCTGGGCGGGTTAATTTCTGCGCTTTCGGTGGTAGCGATTGCCTTGTTAGGCGTTCTATTTACCTTTTTGGTCTCGTGGAGCCTGTCGCGCACCCTGCTCAAAGGGGAAGTTTCGACATTTTCCCTGGAACTGCCACCGTACCGGCCGCCGCGCATCTGGCAAACGATTTACACGTCGGTAATTGACCGCACGCTGATTGTCCTCTGGCGGGCGATAACTTTCGCCATGCCGGCGGGGGCAGTTATCTGGCTGACGGCCAACGTGACGATTGGCGGAACGAGCGTCGTCGAGTATGTTATCAATTTCCTCAATCCACTGGGCATTTTGGTGGGCCTGAATGGCGTTATCTTGGTCGCGTATATTTTTGCCATTCCCGCCAATGAAATTGTCATTCCCACAATTTTGATGTTGACGGTGTTGGTCACAGGAGCAGGCGGCGGCGCGGGCGCTGGGGTGATGTTTGAGCTGGAATCGCAAGCGGATACGCTGGCATTGTTCTACGCAGACGGCTGGACGTTGTTAACGGCCGTTAACCTCATGCTCTTCTCACTCATCCACAACCCATGCAGCACCACCATTTACACCATTTACAAGGAAACGGGCAGTAAAAAGTGGACGGCCGTTGCTTCCTTGCTCCCGGTTGTGATGGGGTTCGTCGTCACTTTCTTCGTGGCGCAAATCTGGCGGCTGGTGGCGGGAATCGGTTAAACTACGCCCCCAGGAATGAAACCAGCCTCCGGGAGGTTTCGGGCGTTACCGAGGCCTTCCGGAACTTTATTTACGCAGGAGCCAATTCCCCAAAAGTCGTATTTATTCCACCGCATCAACCGTGACGAGACACTAGTGCATATGAAAATAACAATCTCTCTTTCCCTTATTTCAATTTGTCTGTAAAATCCTGTATCCCCTCGGAGATTCACGAAAGGTTCGCTGTTTTCATCAAGCTAACCCTCCGGAGGGTTAAATCGCTTTTCGGGCATGGTTCAGGAACCAGGCTGCTTTTCGATTCTCTGGAGGTGACAATGTCTGTCTCTACCCTTTTAAAACGAGTGCAATTGTTCGCTAATCTGAACAAGTCTGAATTGGAACAACTGGCGTCTATTTGCATAGAAAAGGAAGCGTCTGCCGGGGAGATCATCCTCAAACAAAATACAACCGGTACAGAAATGTATATCGTTGCCGAAGGTTCGGTAGATGTTTTCATACAAAGCGATGGTGAAATTCGTAACCTCGTCGTCCTGGGCAAAGGGCAAGTCATTGGGGAAATGGCTTTAATTGACCAGGGGCATCGCTCGGCTTCTGTGCGGGCCACCAAAGATGGAGCAACGCTCTATTTGATTGAAAGTGACAAGTTTTACAGCTTATGTAAAGCCAATAATCATATTGGCTTTATTGTCATGCGTAATTTGGCTATTGATATTGCCTTCAAATTGCGTCATCGGAATCTAGACATTGCTTAGTCCCCATGCAGGAGATTGACGATGAGTGAAACAAATGAAACAATTTATTATAAGGTGAGTTACGTTGTCCTTGGGGGGACGTATACTGGGGCAATTATCAATGTTGATAAACGGCCAGAAATAGGGGACGAAGTTAGTTTTGACAACAATGTGTTTGAGATTGTTGAGGTGATGGAGTTGATGCCGCCGGTGGGAAATTTTGCTTTTTTACATGCAACCTGCCGATTTTTACGCGAAGTGGAAATGAGTTAATTCTAGATGATTTTTGGTAACCACTCAGGTATTCTCCTGGAGGTTCATGGATAGTTAACCAGTTTCATCAGGTTAACCTCCGGGAGGGTTAGTAGCTGGCGGCTAATTTACCAGCTTCTTGCAAGGCCGGTTTGTCCTGGCCTTTAGCGTTTATCCATCGTATGGCATATTGGTTTGTGAGTTGATCAAGCGCCTGCCATAAATCAGCATTGGCAACGGGCTTACCATCTTTTTTTTGCCAGTCACGTCTGCGCCAGCCATGGATCCAACGTGTAATTCCTTGAAACAGGTAGTCTGAAGTTGTGAAGAGTTGAACGGCGCTGCCTGAAGGCAAAAGGAGCAATCCCTCGATAGCGGCCGTTATCTCCATCCGATTATTAGTCGTGTTCAATTCTGAGCCGCTAGATTGTTCTGTTTCTTCCCCCCGCTCCAAAACCACACCCCAACCGCCGGGGCCAGGATTGCCCTTGCATGAAGAACGCACAAAGAGACGGGGAATATCATCAGACGGCTGCGCATCCGGCGTAATCTCCAGGCGGGCCTGCCGGGCCAGGGCGTCCACGCGCTCGTTCAGCGGGTCGCCGGCGTGTCCTTTTACCCAATGCCATTCGATCTCATGCCGCTTGACCAGCGGCCATAATATCTGCCATAAATCGGCATTGGAGACCGGCTTCCCTCCTTTATGCACCCATCCTCTAGCCGCCCATTTTTCGATCCATTCGGTGATGCCCCGCCGCAAGTATTCAGAATCGGTGTGGAAAGCAATTTGAGACGGCCGTTTCAACGCCCGCAGCGCCCCAATCGCAGCCTGCAGTTCCATCCGGTTATTCGTCGCCTGGGGAGCATTCCCCGTCAGTATCTTTTCATGCCGGCCAAAACGCAAAATAGCGGCCCAGCCGCCAATCCCTGGATTCGGGTCTGCCCCCCCATCAGTGTAAATGACAACATTCATTTAGTTGATTACTTACCCAGCGCTGCCTTCATCTCGGCCACACTGGTAAACTTCACCCGCGGCCGTCCCTGCGCTTCCCCGTTAGCCACTTCCATCTCCTTTAGACGCAGCCAATCATCATACGAAAAAGAATCCGGCTGACGGTCACATACAAATTTCTCCACCGCTTCCGCCGCTGGCTCCGCCGGGTCAAGCGTCTTACCTTCGGCTAAGTCAGCCAACATGTGCTTCACCGTTTCCAGCGCATCCGGCTTATTCGTGCCAATCACGCCCGATGGCCCGCGCTTAATCCAACCGCCCGTATACTCACCCAAAACAGGTTTCTTCGTTTCCGGATCCACCACACGCCCCCCTTCATTCAAAATAACCCCCCAGCTATCGTAAAACGGCACACCCGGCAGCGCCTTGCCCCGATAGCCCACAGAACGGAACACCAACCCCACCGGAATTTCTTCAAACTGGTCGGTAGCTCTGGGCCGCAGCGTCCCCGATTCCGTTTTATACAATTCATTCTTCACCAGACGCATTTTCACAACCCGCCCATGCTCATCCCCAATCAATTCCACCGGCGAAACCAGAAAACGCAGGGTTAATTTACGTGATTTTCCGCTCGATTCGCGTCCGGCGTAAGATTGGATAATCTCTATCTTTTTCATCGTGGCGCGATCAGAACCATCTGCCAACGCAGCCTGGCTTAACGCATCCAGTTCTGCTTCTTCCGCCAGGACACAGCAGTCAGCATCGGCCATTGCGCCCAATTCTTTAATCTCCGGCGTCGAGAACTTTGCCTGCGCTGGGCCGCGCCGCCCCAAAATATAAACATCCTTGATTTGACTCTGGCTCAATGCCTCTAAAGCATAATCGGTAATATCAGTCACCGCCAACTCTTCCGGTGTGCGGCTTAAGATGCGAGCTACATCCATAGCCACGTTGCCCACACCGACAACGGCCGCAGCCTCTACCGATAAATCCACTTCGTAATCCCGATAATCAGGATGGCCGTTATACCAGGCAACAAATTCAGTCGCCGGCAAGCTGCCAGCTAAATCTTCCCCCGGAATTCCCAGACGGCGATCCGTCTGCGCCCCGGTTGTATACACGATCTGGTGATAATAGCAGCGCAAATCAGCCACCTGGATATGTTTACCTAATTCGACATTACCAAAAAAGCGAAAACCCGGTTTCTTTGCCGTCCGATCATATACTTTTGTCACTGATTTAATTTTTTGGTGATCCGGGGCAACGCCATAACGAACCAACCCATATGGCGATGGCAGCCGTTCAAACATATCTACTTCTACAACAAAATCTTTTTGCCGGAAAAGGTGTTCGGCTGTGTAAAAGCCCGTTGGGCCAGCGCCAATGACAGCAACGCGCAAGGGGTTTGATTCAGTACCAACTTGTAACATTAATTGCTCCTTTGAACTATTTACCTGATTGACTGACAAATCTCAGATTTCACCGCGGAGAACGCAGAAGGCACGGAGAGTTTTCTCCTGTAGTATCCTCTGCAATCTCCGCGTTCTCCGCAGTTTGATAAGTTTTGTCAGTCAACCAGATAATTACCACAAATATACTCAACTTATACAAACTGCTCGAATTTCTAGGGACGCGTTAAATTGTGCTCCCCGAACAATAGGCATCCCCCAGAAAAACAGGCATCCTACGCTTCGCCGGCCATGATACGAGTTTCCAGCGTATCAATCTCGCCACGATATTGGTTGCGTTCCGCTTTCAGGATATCGCCAATGGAAACAATACCGATGAGCTTACCCTCATCCATGATAGGCAAATGACGAAACCGCTTCTCAGTCATCGTAGCGGCAACAGAAAACGTATCGTCCTGCCGGATGCCGGTAATAAGCTGTCGGGTCATCAGATTGGCAACCGGTTCTGAGAAAAACGCCTCATCCTCAGCCGCTCGACGAACAATGTCACGCTCTGACAAAATGCCCACCGGACGCTTGTCCGAGTCAACCACAACTAACGCGCCAATATGATACTCAACCAGCAATGAAATGGCCTCTCGCGCCGGTTGTTCGGGGTGAACTGTGATCACATTCATGCCTTTGCTTGCCAGAATTTGCTGAATTTTCATATTCTGCCTCCCAATCGAAAATAACCAGACGCCATGAAATGCGTCCCGACTCACCCAATTGTTAAAGAAAAACAGCGCCTGCTAATCCTCTCGGAGGCTAATCTAACGGAAGCAGCTAACTCCGGGAGGATGGTTTAGCAGTTGCAAAAAATAGATGGTATGGCGAAGGGCCGTCATGAGGGCTGCGGCTTCAATCGTCGCCACCAGCATTATAAGGGATGGATTCGGTCAGGGCAACAACCCAGCGCAAGCAGGGCAAGTTCCATCCGAGCGAATAATGGCGTAGCCAGCCTGGGGGTCTATATCGCTGTAAGTGTCAAAATCAACATTGAAGATGATGAATAAGCCCACTTTGCCGCTGTTAGATGCCAGGCTGACAGCCTCGGCTAACCATTGCGCCTGTTCGGACACAGATGTATTGGCCGCCCAGCCAAAATTGGCAGGCAGGCTGTCGAACCCTTCGGGTGACAGATAGCCAATTTCGGTAAAACACAGTTGTCGGGCGCCACCAAAAGCGTCATGATATAGATTGAGTGTGGGGAGGAAGTACCAACTGTAGTGGGAGCCTCCAGGATGACCAACGGTCACGGCCGGCGAGGTAGCGCCGGCGTTGTGATGAACACCGATGCAATCAGCAAAACTGGCGGCGCCGGCGGCGCGCATTCCGGCCAGGTAGCGGTCATCGGCCCAGGCGTTGCGGTCGTTATCGAAGCCGGTGGGCGCCAGCGCGCCGGAGATGACCATGACGTTGGGATTGGCGCGTTTGATGGCGTTGTAGGCGGGAGACAGCATGTTGTTGACGTAGGCGGCGGGGTTGATTTGTCCGGCCGGCCACTCAAAATCTATGTTCATTTCGTTCCATATTTCGATGGCGTCGGGGCCGAGGGAAGCGACAGCAGCGACGAAGTCAACATAGGCGGTAAAATTAATACTGTTGGCCGGTGGGTAAGCGGCCGCTCCAGTGATGGAGAGCAGGATTTTGAAGTTGTTTTGATGGGCTTCCCGGATGCGGGATTGGAGCAGGGCCGGGTCGTCGCCGGATGTCCATTTATATTGGATTTTGATCCAGGTCATCCCAGCTTGAGCCATTGTGTTTTTATGGCTCAAGTTATGACTTTGGCCGCCCAGAGCGAAGTTGGCGCCGGGCAGCGGGGACGGCGGCGGATTGCTGCCACCGCCGTTGATTTGCAATATCTGACCTACGTAGATCATGTTGACATTGGCAATGTTGTTGGTCTGGGCAATGGCAGCAATGGTTGTGCCAAAACGCCGGGCGATGGCGGACAAAGTATCGCCTGTTTGCACGGTGTAGGCAGCGCCGGGCGCAGGCGTTGGCGCGACCGGAGACGGCTGCGGCGGCGGTGTCTCGCCAGCGGTGGGAATTTCGAGGAATTGGTCGGCGTAGATGAGGTCGGGGCTGGCGAGGTTGTTAGCCTGGGTGATGGACTGGATGGTTACGCCGAAACGAGCGGCGATTTGGGATAGGGTATCCCCCCAACGAACACGGTAGGGCAGGGCGGAAACGGCCGTTACCCCCCCGCCCATCACACAAAGCATAAGAATAATTGCCAACCAGCGCGACTTCCTCATCATGAACCTCCCAGACAGCAAAGGGGGGCGGCATTGTAAGCCATTTAGACCATATGCTGTTTAATCGTTTCGATTAAAGTCGCTAAATTATAAGGCTTCTGCAAAAAACCAGCGAATCCTGAATCGTTAAAACGAGCGTACCTCTAGCTCCCGGATAGACGAGGCCGATTCTGTTAGCCAATTCCAAAAAGTTCCCATTTCTTAGCTCGACTTTGTACATTCCTAACAGATTGCTTCCAAACCGTACTCGACCGCGTGGGTTTGTATTCAAATAATATTTGCATGTCACTCTTTTTATGCGATATTCAAATATTCGTACTCGAGTAAAGTTGCATTGACTAAAATCAGATTCTCACTCTGGTTACAAAATTATCTGGAAATATTTCTGATTTCGAATTTTGTACAAAGTCGAGCTTAGAGTAGGCATAAATAAGAACCACACTCCCCCATTGTTGGCAACAAGCCAGGGTAATTCCATACTCGCTGGTTTTCCTTTTTTTCGCCACGAATTTCACCAATTTCACGAATAAAAACCATCTAAATTCGTGTAATTGGTGAAATTCGTGGCAGAAATCTGGAATATGCAATCGCCCTGGGCAACAGGCTACTTGATGAGACGCTGCGAACAATCTATGATATAAGTAGAATAATTACGCTCATACTAGCATGAAACCATGCCGCTTATTATCCGGCAATCGTCATATCTCATCCCTATTTCTAGCCAGGCAGGAACAAAAAATGGAAACAATAACTAAACCTTTTGAAAACAGTGACCAGATGCAATGGTACGCTACGATTTTAGATACAATTGGCGAAACGCCACTGGTTCGCCTCAATTCAATTTGCCGTGATCTTCCCTGCA
>JAJRYT010000171.1 GCA_024275635.1 Chloroflexota bacterium
CGAGTACGAATATTTGAACATCGCATAAAAAGAGTGACATGCAAATATTATTTGAATACAAACCCACGCGGTCGAGTACGGTTTGGAAGCAATCTGTTAGGAATGTACAAAGTCGAGCTTAGGGTTCGTTCGGAGATAACTTCCCGGTTTTCGTAAACCGTGTTCCGTGTTCCGTGTTCCGTGTTCCGTATTCCGTGTTCCGTAAACCGTATTCCGTCACGATACGAATAACGGATAACGGAATACGGATAACGGAATACGGATAACGGAATACGGATAACGGAATACGGATAACGGGTAACCGATGATCAAAGCGCTAAGTTAATAATGAATGTCTCCTTATCAGCCGCCCTCTTCAATTACCACAGAACGGATGAGATCGCCTGCTGGCTCGTTAGGAGAACGCGAAGGATCGCGCGGTGAAATGTTTTCAACAACCGCCATTCCTTCCACAACCCGGCCGAAAATCGTGTAACTACCGTCTAATTGGCTGACATCGCCCAGGGTGATGTACCATTGGCTGCCATTTGTGTCCGGGCCTGAGTTGGCCATCGCCACTATGCCGGCTTCATTATGCGATAACGTGGGGTCAATCTCATTGGGAATTGTGTAGCCGGGGTCGCCGGCCCCGGTTCCGCTGGGATCGCCTGTTTGGGCAACAAATCCAGGCAGCACACGATGAAAACTGACGCCATCAAACCAGCCTTCTTTCGCTAAAAAGATGAAACTGTTCACAGTTTGCGGCGCTGATTGGGGCAGTAGTTCGATGACAAATTCGCCGCCTGTTTCCATCGTAACCCGCGCCAGGTAGGCAGCGTTCTCATCAATGGTCATGGGCGGGGGAGCATCGTATTGGCGGTCGGCCAGCTCTTTCAACGCTCCTTGCACGCGCACTTGTTCGCTTACAAAGCTTTCCCAAATGGCATAATCGCGGGGCGTCCCTTCGCTGGGCAGTAAACGGCCGTTCAAAATGATAGCTGGCGTACCCGTTAATCTGATGTTCACCGCCTCCTGGCGAGAGGTGGAAACGTAATCGGCAAATATCCCATTATCAAGGTCCGCCGCAAACTTATCTGTTTCCAGACCCAATTCAGCGGCTAAATCCACAAAATAATCGCGGGCATCCTCCGGGGACAGGCCCGCCCATTCCGCTTGTTGTTCATACAATGCGTCGTGGTATTCCCAAAACGCGCCTTGAACAGCGGCCGCCTCGGCTGCTTCGGCCGATTTCTGGGCCTTGTCGTGAATAGAAATCAAGGGGAAGTGACGATAAGTGAGTTGAACGGCATCGGGGAAGGCGTCTACCAGACGCCCTAACACGGGATTCATACCCGCGCAGCCCGGTCATTGGAAATCGCCATACTCAATGATGGCTACAATGGGTTCCTCAGCGCCAATTACATGGTCTTGCGGGCGGATAACGGCCGCTTCATCAATCGTCGCTGCCGGTGTAAAAGAACTGGCAGAATCGGCAGACAGGACGGCCGTTGCCGCTGTCTCGAACACAGCTGGTGAAGCTGGCGGTGAAGCTGGCGGGACTTCCACGCTGGCAATCACCGGCACGACCACTTCTGGCGCAGCGGTTGAATTACAGGCCGCTAACGTCCCCATGGCCAGCAGTAAAAGTGTTGTTATTCTCTTCATTAAAAGGTTCTTCTCCTTGCAACATTCGCCCAAAAACGGGGCAGCGCATTCTACCACGTTCCCGGATCAGAACCATAATTCTGGGCTTTCTTTAACCTGTGCGGTTGTTGGCGCGGATCATAAATTGACAGACTGTCGAGGGTTGTGAATGCTCGGCGGTCTTGAAGGAATTTATGGGGATGCGTTTTGTGGGAAACGGCCGTAGGCGTTACTGATCTGGCGGCCGCTTGATGGTGTTAAAGCGCCAGGTGTAGGTTTCACCATCGGCCACAATCTGTACGGTGTATGTCTGGTCAGCAGCTAGCGGCTCTTTGGGCGTGAGCGCAATAGCGTCTTGAATGTCTAGGATGGTACGCCCGACTTCTTGTGCGTAGGCATTGGAATTACGGGATGTTGTTTCATTCTGATTTGGTCACTCTGCGCACTTTTTACCTATGAGCTAATGTGAAAGCTGTTCACAATCCGGATCACATCCAGATGAAGAATCGCACCATCTGATGAATTTGTTTCTGATCCGGCTTGACGGACAACAGCGACGCTGGTTATCAGCGGAGAAGCATAGGGCCTAACGGCCGTCCCCCCAGCAAATGCATATGTACGTGAAATACCTCCTGCCCGCCATGTGCATTACAATTGATAATCAGCCGGTAGCCTGATTCTGCAATTCCCTCTTGCGCCGCCAGCTCTTTTGCTGCCAACATCATCCTGCCCATCACCCGCTCATCCGCTTCCGTGATGTCATTCATTGTTGGAATGGATTCATTGGGCACAATCAAAATATGCGTCGGCGCCATCGGTTGAATATCCCGAAACGCTGTTACCAGGTTATCTTGGTAGACTATGTCTGCGGGCATCTCCCCCCGAATGATTTTAGCAAAAATAGTTGGCATCATTTCCTCCAGATATAAAAGTCGGGGTTTTGTTGGGTGACCACAAGAGCTTGTCCCTGCCTCACACATTTTTACTGTACCCCCAATTCTCACCATTCGTCAAATGATGCAAATTGTTATAATAGGGGGGACAGGAGTAAATGATATGCTTGGAAATTCACCGCTGCGCAGCACGACGCCAACTATTGATATTTACATAAAGCTGGCCCAATATCCCATTATGGGCGACCAGGTTCGTCATCGTATGCGCCTGGAACTTTTTCAGAAAGGCGTCATTAGCAAAGAAGCGTTTGAAAAAGAGGTCGAAGAAAAAGCGGCCGAGTCGCAGCGGCGGGAAGGATTGATGAATCCGTTTGTTGAGGAGGACGCGAATGTATGGCAGGAACGAAAAGCGTGTATACGCGATTATCAGACCGACGCTTACTTTGCCAATAATTTGGGCAGCGCCCGCTTGCAACAAATTATTGATGAAGTGCTGCAATCACAAGCCAGGGCGACGGCTTCTACAGCGCTGACTTTTAATCCTGAGATCGCTCCCTGGGAATTATTGTTTCAACAAGGCGAGATTTATGAGGCGATGCCGCAGCATGAACAGGAGAAAATTCGCCATCATCTGCAAGAAATCAAGGTTGTCCTGATTAAACGGATGATCAGTGAGCATCTGTTGTTTATTGGCATTGCCAAGAAAGTATTTCA
>JAJRYT010000014.1 GCA_024275635.1 Chloroflexota bacterium
CCTTCGCCGCCTCTATAGCGACTTTGAATTTGAATTGGGCTGAATGTTGTGTTCTTTTCGTTGTCATTTTTCTCTCCATGTGCTTTATTTTCCCGCATAAATGTCACTTAGCACATGGTCTTGTTTTTGGGGGTAATTATAGACGCCCTGTGTGGTCGCGTCGACTTTGTCCACCGCGCCTAAACGGACGGAATCCAGGGGGGTGAAATCCATCCCGGTCAGTTCATCTTTTAGAATGCCATCAATCCGGAGGGAGAAACGGCCGTCATTCGCCCCGGCCGTAGAAGCCGCCTGCCATTCTATTTCAATCGCATGCCATCTGTCGCTAATCGCCGGCCGGGAGGCGCTGTGGAAGACCAGTTGCCGGTCTCGCTCCGACGAGAAATTGATGGGCGGATGATTCATCACCGGCCGACTGATGACCCAACCAAACAAAAGGAGATACGGCGGGGACGCCGGCCCCAGCTAAAGTTTCATTCCTTAAACACGAACAATTGATGCCCATCCAAAAAAGCATACAAGTAGTCAGAGTTTTCACTGAGAGAATGAAGAAGTATTCCTTTATTTAATCTTGTAGGCTTTGTAGTAAACGAACCAACAACCTTTCCATTCTCCAAGTTAATTCCGATGATCTCTGCTCTTTCAGTCAAAACATATCCAATATCACCGCTAACCGTTACAAATGATGATTGGAGATCATAAGGTGATTGGAATGTCCACATAGGTGTATTCTGAAGCGAATAAATATCAAGCGTGTATAGTTCTCCGCAGCCAGTTGAAACCAAGACCATTTGCGCATATATTGTAACTGGGTGTGGCGTTTGTTCCTTGACGCAACTTGTCGGCAAGTCAAACTGTTCATCAAGGTGAGTGTCCATTACTTGAATAGATGGTTCTGGAGGCCGGTTCATGAAAACGAATCCATCCTGATAGCGCGGCGGCGCATAGGAGAATAAATCCCAGTCGTGCTTGTTGACGATTTTGGTGGCGCGGGTTGGAGCAAAATCAACTATTTTTACCCCGTTAAAATGAGAGATACACACAGTAGATTCACTAAAATCGTCGAAAATGCCAGGACACTTAAACACAGAATCATATGCACGGGAAGGTAAGTAGACCTCCCTAATTATTCCCTTTTCCACGAGGTCATATCCCACAATATATCCTTCTGTTGTAGGGGAAGTGGAAAAAGTCCCCACAACTACTATATCTTTTAGCAATAGCACTTCTGGGATAATATTACTTATTGATTTAAGAGTGGTTTGCCAAATCTCTTGACCATCTTGGACGTTAAGGACAACAAGATACTCGTTTGCAACGATTGTAACCAAATAATCTTCATCTAAATCATACACATTTTCAGATTGTGGGAGCCCTATTGAATGTTGGGTGTCATATTCCCATCGTAGATTCCCTGTTTCATTGTCCAGAGCGATAAAGACCCCATCATTACGTAAAATAACAATTAGGCTGTTGTTACCTTTTGGCGGTACTCTGATCAAGTTTTTTGAGTGATATGTCCATAATAAATTTAGAGGCAAACTGTTATTAACCGGATTGTGTTTCCCCGATGATAAAAGTCTCGTTAGCTGGAATAGGTACGGTATGCTCAGGCTTAACAGAAGCCCTACAATTACAATGTGATACCATTTAGATCTTCTCAGCGACCATAGTTTTTGATTGAATGAATTTATCATGGTTCATTGCCCTTTGTCAGAAAGTCATATGCCCTATCCATTACACGAATGTACCAGGATGTTTTCCCTTCCTGAAAAGCGCCCGAATCAATAACTGAACATTTGCAGGAGGAAGAAGACAAAGAGAGAGGTGCTTCGCTGTGACCATATGAAATAGTGAATCCGCTGGTTCCTGGACTTGTGTCAGGGTGCATCATTGGTGGATGCCATTCCTGTGTGGATTGAGTAGAAGTAGCTGCAGTCCAGAGACTTCCTCCAAAAGATCCAATCCCAACATCTTTCGAAAGCGTATACCCTTCGGCAGCTTGTTCGGCACTGTCGGCTTCGGTCCATGCTACAGAAAAAGATGCGGAGAGTCCGGCATTAGGAGTTGTATTAACCGCGCACTCAAAACCACAGGTAGCAAATGTATTACTATCAAAATGATAAGTTGTTGATTTCCCCATGGCAATGCCGAGGCCAGCACCCGCAGATACGGTAGGTATATTGGTAACCGTCACCATGTTGGGAGGGCCATCAATTGAGTCTACAGGATTAGGTTCAAGTAGTGGTTCCGGTGGATTGTAATGATTATGAATTTCAAATGTAAGATAGACAAGGGACAGTAGCAAAATACACGCGGGGCAATGACCACTTGGATCATCGTAATAAGTTGGTGAATTAAGCACGTAGCTGTAGCGGTTGAAGCTTTGCGGGTTGGTGAGATCGGGCACAAGCGAATCGGCGCTGGCAAAACGGCCGATTCCCGGCACATAATACCGCGCATTCATATACGTCAATCCCAGGCTGCGGTTCTCACGATGGCCTGTGAATCCCCTGTCTGTAATCTCACTCTGCCCCCCAGTCCGGTACTCACCAAAGGGGTAGTAGCGGGTTACGTCGCCCACCGGCTGCCCGTTGGCGTCGCTCATCGCGCTGACGCTGCCCAGGTGGTTGGTGTGCAGGTAAAACAGGCCGTTGTTGGTTGGGTCCGGGTCGCCGGTGACGCGCACGGCCGTAGCTTGCCCCTCCAGGCTGTACGTCACCCGCTGGATAACTATTTCGCCGTTGGTTTGGGCTGGCTCGCTGTTTGTTGTGTTCGTCACCGGTTGCCCGGCCGTAAGCGCTGTTACCGGTTTAGCCATGTGAGTACGGCTTGTCGCTTTCTTCAGCGGGCGCGAGTTACCACCCGGCGTGCTGGTGGGCATCGGCGCGCCGGCCGCCAACGCATTTGCTGCGCCATTGGCCGCCAGCGGCCCAATATACCCGTCCCGCCGCGATTCAAAGGCGTCTATGTAATACATCCCCGACGTCCCAGCGTCAATCCCCGACACAGCGCCCAATTTAGCCGTGTCAATGTGCCGGGTGTCCAGACCCGTTACGGCGTCAACTTGTACATCGTCAATCCACAACGTCAAGCTGCCATCATCGGCCGTATCCGACGAGGCTGCCTGCCAATCCACCTCAATCGTGTGCCAGGCATCGCTTATCGTAAACCAGCTTGTGTGTGGCCAGGAAAAGTTTTGGTTACGGGCGTATCCTGCTATTTGGTATTGACTGTTGCTAGAATACTTAAAACGTACCTGGAGTATCGCTTTACTCGTACCTTCACCAACAGCCTCAAAGATTTTGAACTCGTTGCCAGTAGCCATGGCCAGGGAGTTGGGATGGAAATAGAAGCGGGCGCGGTAACGGTTCTCATTATCAGGCGTGTCGTCCCGGACGTATACGGCGGTATTATCGTCAATCACTACTTGCATCCCGTATGCGCCGTCAAAGGCCGCGGCTGCGCTGGCGCTCAAGTCGCCATTATCCGTCACGCTGCTCGTCCAGGCGGTTAAATCGCCGCTCTCAAACCCGTCGGCAAAGCTGAGGTCAGCCGCCGGGCTGCTGGTTGGCGTTGGCGAATAGACAGGCGTATTCGTGGGGACAGGTGTGTTGGTCGGTGTATTCGTTGGCAGCGGCGTATTTGTCGGCGAATTAGTTGGCGCCGGTGTATTCGTTGCCGTATTGGTTGCAACGGGCGTATTCGTCGGCGTTGGCGTAACCGCAGTTGGCGTTGGTGTCGGCGTCGGGGATGACCCATCTACCCCGGCATTGAAGTTCTGCGTGACTTCCGCCAGGCTCAGGGCCCGGTCATACACCGCTACCAGGTACATCTCCCCTAACCAGGGCCGGTCTCCGGTAATTTCATTGGCCACCCCCAAACGATGCGTATTGTCCCAGGTCGAGAAATCGCCGCTGAGGCTGCCCGAAGATACCGCGACGCCATCCAGATACATTTTGCGCACGCCATTGGAATCAAATGTATATACCACATGGGTCAGCGCCGTTGTCACACTGTTGGCCGGCGAGTAGAAGTAGGGCTTGCCATTATTGGTTGTGGCCGTTGTGCGCATCCGCACCTGGTACCGGCCGGCGTCCTGGCCCAATGTAAAGTTGCGATTGCTGGGATCAATTGACAGTGTAACCACACGGGCTGGCCCGGCCTGGGTGGTATTGGCCGGTTGTATCCAGGCTTCAATCGTCAGCGCATTGGCGGCCTGCGCCGCAGCAATTACTTTGGTGGCCGCCCCGGCCGAAGCAATAACCGCAGAGGCGTCTACCGACAACCCGCCCCCGGCCAGCCAGGTCACCGCGTTAATGTCCTGAATCGTCAAGTCCAGCGGCGTCCCTACCCCGGAAACGTCGTTGACCACACTCCCCCCGCCTTCCTGGAATGTGTAAAGGGTTTGTAAGCCCGCCGTCACCCTACCAGCGCCCGGATCGGCGGTTGGCGTCGGGGTGTTGATAGGCGTATTCGTGGGCATAGATGTGTTCGTCGCCGTTGGCGTGCTGGTTGGCGTTGGGGCAGGGGTGGTCGTCGGTATTGGCGTATTTGTCGGCGTATTAGTTGGCGCAGGTGTATTCGTTGAAGTATTGGTTGGTAGCGGCGTATTTGTCGGCGTAGCAGTTGGTGTATTAGTTGGTACTGGTGTGCTGGTGGCCGTAGGCGTATTGGTTGGTGTGTTTGTCGGCGTAGCTGTCGGCGTCGGCGGCGCCTGTCTCACCTCTTCTTCATAAAAGGGGAAGGGGTAATAGATAGTCGTATCATCCGGCTTGACAGCCATTATCCGTTGGCCGTTAGCGTCATAGTAGAATTGGGTGGTTTCCCCGGTTACGGTCACGCTTTCCAACCGGTTTTCCACATCGAACGCCTGGTTGTAGGTTATGCTGCCCTCTGTGCGGGCCGTCATGTTGCCGTTGTTATCATAACTGAAACTGCCGCTCATACCGCCGGTGATGGACTTGACCGCATGGGGCTGGGATGGGGGGGAATCATAGTTGAAATCACTGACCACCCCGCCTTTGGTGACTTTAGTCAAATTGCCCAGCGGGTCGTACGCATATTCATACCCATAGCCGGCTACACTGCCACCGCCGAGGCTGGCGGCGGTATTCAGCCGGTTTAAGGAATCATAACCGAATTCTTGGATATCCGTTTCAGTGGCTGTGGTTGTTCCCATTTCGATGATATTGCCGATAGCGTCGTAAGTGTAGGTGTAGTCAGGCAAAGCATCGACAGCAGTACCATTTTGAATTGACGCCAGCCGGTAACTGCCACTGGCATCATAGTAGCCATAGGTAACCGTTTTAGTATTGCCCAGGGCTACATCTGTTAGTTGTTGGCGGAAGTTGTAGGTGGCATTACTAACCAATGTGTCGCTGCCGGCCTGTAAGAAGTCGGCAAATTGGCCATCATAGGCCAACGTCACCGTCTCGTTGTTGGGATAGGTCACCTGGCGCGGTCGGTCCAACTCATCAAATTGATCAGTCGTCATGACATAGGGAGCGCGCCCCTCTATCGTTCGGGTCTGGCTGGTGACACGGCCGCGGTAATCATACGCAAACGTATCGCTAAACGTACCCCCAGACGCGCCGCCGGAGAGGGTATGGACTTGCCCCGTCTCCTGGCCGCTGTTGTAATAGGTGTAATTTGCCAGTAAGTTACCGCTGCCGGTTGTCGGGCAATCGGCCGTCCCGGCGCCGCTTTCATACTTATCTACCAGCCGGTTAAAGCCGTCATAGTAGAAGCAAAGCCGGTTCGTTTTCGCATCCGTTTGCCGTACTAGATTGCCGCTGAAATCATAATCGTAAGTCCACTGCCCCATATCCGGGTCATTCATTTCAATTTTTTGACCCAGTTCGTTGTATGCCATCGTCGTTATGAAAGCGCCTGTGGATGGGCTGACCGTTGTCAGGTTGTCTTGCAGGTCATAGTCATACTGAGTGCGATAGAATTCAAGCTCATCGTAATCATCAAAGGTTAGCGTTTTCCCGGACGTTTGCACCTGCATCAAGAACCCCCAGGGGGTTTGTTGCCAGCTTGCGTCTTTAGACAGCCGGATTTCAGATATGCTCTTCGGGTTATCCGTTTCCCATACGAGAAGGCTAAAATAGGCTGAGGAATTGCTGGTCCGTAAGGCAGCCCGATACCAGGTATTGGCTTTCGCCGGCATCAGATTAGTGGCGGTACGCGTGGAGGCGTTTCCTTCATACTGTTCTAGCTTCAGATAACCTCCCTCCAGGTTAATGGCCCAACGGCGGTAATTGCTAGTATCCCAGGCGCCAGATTGCAGGGCTAAAACAACGCGGGCATTGGCGTCATCCACTTTGAAGGAAAAAGCCGCTCCGCCGGCGCCGCCATCTCCTGTTGAAGCCAAACTGCGGTTGACGCCATTCCCATAAGTCCCATCTCCGGTCGCCAATAGTTGACCATTGCTGACAGTCACGTTCCCCGACTGATTCCATCCGGGCAGCGCCGGATTATCAAAGGTATCAGAGAAAACGTCAATCGCTTCATCAACGGCCACCAGCCGCCCCAGATCATCGGCAAAGGAGGCGCTTATCTGGTTGGCCGCGTTCTGGGTGTATTGACTTCGCGCTCCGTACAAAATACTGGTGGCGGCGCCGTCTACGGCCGTGAGCAACGTTTCCCGCCCCAGCGCATCGAAATCTGTCGTGGTATGGTCATAACTGCTGCACTCCAGGTCGGAATTAAACGTGTATATCCCGCCGGCAATGGCCGCCGTCTGGCAGGCGGTCTGGCCCAGGCCGTCATACTCCGTATCGGTGACCACAATGCCAAAGTCGCTGCTCAAGCCCCACTGCCGCTGTTGTAAGGGGCGACCAACGGCGTCATAGAAGACACGAGTGGTCATCTCCAAACTTGTGCCGGGCAAAGTGACGGCGTCAATGTATAACGGCAGGGCATCGTCATGGTAGGCGTATTCCGTGTCCGGTTGTACCTGTGGTAGACCCGACGCCGCATCCGGCGTGTAAACCTTCAACAACCGGCCGAATGTATCATATTCGTATTGAGATTGCCCCCCATTAGGCTGCGTGACGCCGGTCAGCAGCCAGGGCGTAACCGGGTCGGCAAAGGCATAACTGGTCGTATAAGCGATGGCCCCATCCGATTGCCCTGTGCTGGTTACCAATGTATGGTTGAGCCAATTCGTGGTTTGCTCGCTCCCGCCCGGCCCAACTACCCGTGATGGCTGCCACCAGGCGGCGCCGCTTTCGCCGTAATAAAGATCTGTCGTCAGCCAATCGTTATCAGGGCAATCCCCGTCGCCGCCGCCGGGCAGGTAAGCGTCCTGATGCGTCAGCAGTCCCAGTGTCGGAAGCGCCGCCGCCATTGCGCAAGTCGCCCCGTCATACCGGGAGCGGCTGCGGTTGATGATCTTGGCGGGATCGCTGTCGTTGGGCAGGCCGTCCCAGGTTGTTTGCCGCCAGGGCAAATTCACCAGCCAGGTTGAGACGTCAGATTGTTCCTGGTAATCGGCCAGATAAATGGTAGACGTTGTGCCGGCAACGCCAGAACCGGTCCATGCGGCAAACCAATAACTATTGTTGGCGAAATAGCTATTGGTTTGGCTGCTGTCCAGGGTAATGCTGAACCGCTGCGCCGTGTTATTGGGGTCGTCTTCGCGGTATACGTTCCAGAAAACAGAACCGTCCGGGTTGATATGGATATGGGCCACATACCAGACATTCGCTTGCTGGCTGATGCCGTACCCGAGCGCGTTTATATCGCCGCCGCCGATATTGTAAGTCGGGTAAATGTTGCCGCCGTAGAACCAGATACCGGCGCGGATAGCGCCCGTTTCCAGTACATGGCTGCCGCTATGATGGGTGTCGGCGAGACGGAAACGATAGGTAATGCTATGGCCGGGCGTGATGGTAGCCGTTGTGCGCTTGAGAGGGCGATGGGACCAACCGTTATTTTCGCCCCACAGGCGCAAGACCGGCTCGCTGCCAATGACGTCTGTCGCCGCATGGTCGGTCAAGATCCAATTAGCCGGATTTGTGTCAAATGAGCCGCCGGCGAAGGCATCGTAGGTGATATTTAAGGAACCGTCTACGCTGGCGTTGTGCAGGTATCGGGTTTCGGCCGTTCGAATCGGCGTAGTTCCAGTCAAGTCGTCGCCAAATTCGCGGGCTTCAATCTGGTTGCCGTATGAGTCGTAGAGATAATCCACCCGGCTGGCGACGTTGGCAACCAGATCTGTCGTCTCTACTTCAGTGAGGATGGGTTGTTTGGTTGGATTGCTGCCAGAAATGTAGTCACTGAGAATAGCCCATGTGTTATCCGTTCGGATGAGGCCGGCCCCGCTGCCGTCGGCGGTCATTTGCCATTCTATCTTCCCCATTAATGGGCCATTGGCGCTCTCGCTGGGATAGGTATGGAAATGGGTTTCTTCTCGTCGCACTGTGACATCGTTGCTGTCCCTCGTCTCTACCGTCATTTCTTGAAAACCGGCGAAGATGTCATCATTGTTTACATCATAAAATGGCGAGTTGTTGGGATTGTATACTGTTTTCATGATGGGGGCGTCGCCGTCCCAACCGCTGCGAACGCTTTTAGAAGAGACGACGTTTATATAATTATCTTCGTAATAATCATATTGCCAATTGGCTTCCTGGAAGTAAGCGAAGGAAACCGTTGGGTCGCCATTGGGCGGGCCGTTAAATGTGTGAACCTCTTCGATATACGGATAGCAATACCGGTATTCGCCAGCCTCAGTGAAATTAATGGTACCGGTGCGGCGGAATTGGTAGTCGAATTGCACATTGGGGGAGGTCGTCAGGGCGTTCCCATTCTTGTCTTTTTCGGTGATGGATGTCAACAGGCCGACTTTCCAACCAGTCAGGTTATCATAGGTCATTTGAGCGCACCAGGTTGTCTGATTGGCCCCGCTAGGATTCACTTGCGGCTGTTCATGGAAGCGTATGCCATGCCGTTGAAAGACATGGGTCAGCACATAAGAGCGGACGGTCGCATAGGCGCCTGTGGGGTTGGCGTAATCTTGCGCCTTGACAGTGGTCGTTATTAAGCGGTGGGTCTGCCAGGAGATTGAGTCGGGGGTGTTGACGGGCGGGGCGCCAAATTCGGTGACTTTTCCGTATTCAAGGTTGATGCGATTGTAGCCATACTCTATCTGGCTCAGATAGTTTGACGGGGCGTGGACATGGTTGTCCTGCCAGGAACCGTTGATATCCGACGGCCAATACTCCTGGTAGGCGTAGTTAATCGTGTTGCCGAAGCGATTTTGGGCCTCGTCCACCTGCCAGCGCATGGCGCGGGCATACGGCCCTGGATAATCATATCCCAATGCCCCTAGCGTTGCCGACCAGGGACCCATTCGCCCATCCGAACCAGTGTCAAGAAGGACAATTTCCTGTTCTGAATCGGCCGTGTAACCCAGGCGATAAGTCGTATTGTCGGCCGTTTTCACCAGCCAGAACCCGCCTGAATGTTGGTCGGCCATGCCGTCGCCGCCGCTGTCATCGTCGTCGTACATCAGGCAAAAGTTAGAAGGCGATTCGGTATCGTAGAGCGGGTGGTGGCAATATTCGACATAGACGCCGGCATTGCCTTCTACGTAATATTTGCCGGGATAACCGTTCTTTGCCGGCCCTTCTTTGTGAACCAAGTCATAGCCGGTCCCGCCAATGGACAAAGTGAATTCCAGGTTGCCAGCCCAAGCGTTGCCGCCGCTCCAATAGGCGTTTATCGGGCATAGCTTATCATAATTGCCCCAGTCACAAATAGTAACCGCCTGGGAAACTTCTATCTGTCCCGTCAGGTTCCAGCCCCAACCTACTGCATTGCTCAAGGCTTTTCCTTCCACGCCATTGGAACCAGCCCCATTGAAAGCGAGGGACAAGGCGGGCTGAAATCCGCCGGGGCCAGGGGGCGCTTCAATCGGATAATTGTAAGCAACGCTGCCTTGGAAAAGGGAGACGACTGGGTCATTGAAGCTGGGAGACCATGAAGATGGATCGTCCGGGCTGTTCGGCGCGCCGGAACTGGCGCTCGCCAAACCGCCGGGCGGCGCTGTCGGCGCTTTGGCGAGTATAACGTAATCGCCATCGGCGACGTCGGGCAACGACAACTGGTTGGTTGACGTATCCAACGAGGCGCTGATTTCTTGGGACTCAGACTCGTTTTCGGCGGTAAATATCACTGATATGCTCGCTGGCGCCTCGGCTATGGCGTTCAGTAAATCGTCAAGGTCGATTGCCGCCGGCGTGGGCGCAGCTGCCGGCGGCAGATTCTTCAGACGGAAATGAAGGAGGGGGAGATTGACGGGAATGTCCGTTAGCCGCCGCTCGCTGATGACCTTAACGTTGTTGGCGGTAACGGGACCTAAACCGGGCAATTGAAAACGGTCAGTGATCCCAGCTAAATCAGAAGGATAGGTGACGGTGGCTGTGGCTTGCACCGGATTGACCAGGTTATCGGCGGCGGCGGTGATGAGGATATAATTGTCGCTCAGGTAACGGCCGTTAACCAGAATAGAGAGAACAACCGTTTTGATTTTACCCGGCCCGATAGCGCCGACCGCTGCCGGAGGCGCGCTGAAGTGGAGGCCGCCATCCACGGTGACGACGACGTTTTGGGCGGTGGCATTCCCTTGGTTTTGAATGTGAACAGGCAACGTTATTTTCTGGCCCAAACCGGCGGAAACGACCATTTTTCTCATCGTCAATGTCAATGCAGCCCGTTCACGAACAGGCGCGTCATTGGGGGGGGGCGGCTCCTCGCCGTCGTCTGCTTGCGTGACCGCTGTCAAATTTGGCGCTGCTTGAACAGACTCTACGAATTGGGTTGAATTTGAGGCCAAAGACATGACCAGGCAGGCGATGAGCAAGACGAAAAGAACACGAACGGAACGAAATAGAAACATTGGCTTACACCCTCCATGTATCAAGGTCGATCTGACCGGGGCCTTTATTGAGGAATCCCTCCTACTTACCTAATTGATAGCGACTGGCCGCGGGTACCGACAGGCAGCGATGATGAAGCAACGTCATTAAAACACCACAAATTCAGGTGCGCATTTCTATGAGATAGGCTCCAGGCAAATCCATCACCAGGAACTTGATCCTTTGCTCAATGCAGAGTCAGGCCACGACAGCCTTTCTGACTAAAACAAACTTGGAGATGTTTTTATGACAAGGGGCCTGGAGAAACAGGTGACAATTGTCACCTCTTTTGAGGCGAGATGTCACTTGTGTGGCAATTTAGGTTGCAATTCATGATGGCTCTTCAGGAATTGGCGGGGTTAACAGGATACATTGCGTACTACGTATCCGGAGGGGTGCATTCCCATAATGTGATTTTTGTTAAATGATTGAAAATTGTTTCGATAAAACGGCATAACGTATGCTGTCATTCCGAACGGAGAGAGGAATCTTGACTTAATGAGCGTCAAGATTTCTCGTTCCACCCGAAATGACACTTAATTTGAGCCTTTTTGTTCGCTCAAACAGTATTCTTGTTTATTTGTCATACTTTGGGATTGCACCCTATCCGGAGAGACCTTACGCAATACGCAATATGGTCGAATCCCGCGAAATCCCAAAGAGCCATAATTAACCAGCGCGCCGGCGGCGGGTGGGAAGAACGACGCCGGCCTGGGTCAACTGTTCCATATCGCGCAAAATCGTGCGGCGGCTGACGCCCAATGCCTGGGCCAGATCGTCATCCGTGGGCGCCGCGCCCTGTGCTTCAGCTTCAGTTAGCAGGCGCTGCAAGCGATGCCGGCGCAGCGCCGCCTTGCCGGTGATGGCTGCGTCCTCCGGCGCGGCGACCGTCCAGCGAACCGTCGCCATCTCGGCCGGCGCCAGCGGACGGCCCAGGGGGGCGTCTTGAGCGGCCAACGTCACGCTGACGACGCCGCTGTTGTTGGTCAAGCGGTCATAGGCGGCGACGATCTCTTGATGCAGGGGCACACGGGCGAAGAAGCGGCGGCGCATTTCGGCGTCGGCAATGGCCTGGGCTTGGCGTTGTAGTTCCCGGTAGGCGGCGCGCAGCGCTTTTTCGGCTTTATCCGGCCGGTTTACGGCCGTTAACAACCGGTACAGCGTCCACAGCCAGATTTGCGGTTCTTCGCCCATGGGCGCCTCTTTTTGCAAGGCGGCCCAGCCAGCCTCTGCTTTTTCAATCGCCGGCGCCGATTCTCCAATTTCCACGTAGGCCAGTCCCAGGGCTGCCTGACAGCGCAAGTAGTTGAGGGCGTCTTCTTGCGCCTGCCAGGCGTTTGAGGCTGATGCCAGCAGGGGGATGGCCCGGGCGGCGTCGTTCATTTGCAAATACAAGCGGCCTAAATCCTGTTGGGCAAAGGCGATGAAAGAGGGGGCGACGGCCGTTTCCGCAATCGCCAACGCCTCCCGATAATAAGTTTCTGCGGCCGTCAAATCACCCCGTCGTTCCGCCACCAGCCCCAGCGCATTGGCGGCCACGCCCACGCCAAGCTGCTCGCCCACAGCGGCAAATCCCGTCTGGGCCAGCGCGAGCACCTGCTGCGCCTGGTCAAAATCGCCCAGCATACAAGCCGCCAACCCCTGCGCCTGCCGGGCAACGGCCGTTCCCAGACGGTAACTGACCGCCGCCTGCGCCGCCAACACCTCATCCGCCATCGCCAACAGCCGATCCCACGCCCCCAGATTTTGGCAGGCGCCCAACATGTTAGAAAGCGTGCGCGATTCGCCAAATTTGTCGCCCGCCGCCCGCTGCACCGCCAGCGCCTGTTCAAAATAATCAATCACAACCGGCAGGTCGTCACTGAGGTGCATCATCACGTAGCCCAGGCCGTCCAGCGCGCGCCCCTCCTGCCGGGGCAGCGCTTGAGCGCGGGCCAACGCCAACGCCGCTTCCATGTGCGTTTGGGCCGCTTTATACTGCCCAAATCGAATCGCCAGATCGCCGAGAAAGAGCAACGTTTCCACCTGCGCCGCCTTGTCATCCAGCCGCCGGGCCAGCGCGAGGGCTTCTTCCAGGTGCGCCTGCGCTTCCGCCTGTGCGCCCGTTTTGGCGACAAGATCGCCGGTGTGAATCAACACCTGAAGCAGCAAGGCGTCATCGCTCAACGGCCGGACGACCAACTGCGCTTCATCCAGGGCGGACTGCTGCCGTTCCCGGTCGCCGGTGACGTGGCACACCTGGGCCAGCGTCAACAACGTTTCCACCAGTTCCTTTGACGGCGCGGCCGGCGTCAACGCCAAAACGCGGTTCAAGGCCGTTTGCGCTTCAATAAAAGCGTGCTCGGCCAACGCTTGCGCCGCCGCCTGACGGTACAAGGCCGCCGCTTCTATCGCCGCCCCGGCCTTGTCCAGATGAAAAGCGCGGGCGCGCAAATTTTTCGCGTCGTAAGCGGCCAAAGCGTCGGCGATGCGCCGGTGCAGCCGGACGCGGCGTTCGGGCGCTATATTTTTGTAGAGCGCGTCGTGGATCAGATCGTGGGTGAACAGGTAGCCGGTTGGGGCCGGTTTGAGGAGGTAATGGGCGGCCAGCATTTCTCCCGCCTTGGCCAGCGCCACCGGCGGCAGATCGGTGATCGTTGCCCAGAGGCGGTAGGGGACTTCATTGCCCAGCGCGGCGGCCGTTTCCAGCGCGGCGCGGGCCGGAGCGGGCAGCGATTCGGCCCGCACCAGCGCGATGCGGCGGTGGGGCGCGTGGCCTTCGGCCAGGTCAATCAACATTTCGCTGATGAAGAAGGGACTGCCGCCGGCGCTGGCCTGTACGCGGGCCGCTTCGGACTGCATGTTGGGCGGTAATAATTGGGCGACTTCATCTACCGCCAGCGGTTTGAGCGGCAGGGCGGTGAGGAGGCCGGCGCGTTCCCATTTTTGCAGCAGTTCCCAGGCGTAGCCGTGTTCAATAATGGCCGGGCGGCGGTAGGTCAGGAGCAGGAGCAGGCGCTGTTGGCGCAGGCTGGGAACCAGCGCGTCGAGGGCGGCCCACAGGTCAGCGTCGGTCCAATGCAGGTCGTCGAGAACGAGCAGGTGCGGCGCGAGGTTGGCTAACGCCTGCCAGACGGCGGCTAATGCCTGCTGGAAACGGCGGCAGGCGCGCGCAGGCGGCAGGGTCGGCAGGGAAGCCAGGTCGCGCCAGGGAGGGTGCAGGGGGGCGCAGGCGGCTAATGTTTCCGGCGGGAGGAGGGTTTCTAGCTGGATGGCGCGCGGCGACGCCAGGGTATCGGCTAATGCTTCGCATAGAGGGGCGTAAGGGGAAGCGGCCGGATATTCGGCCGCGCGGCCGATCAGCAGGGTGACGCCGCGCCATTGGGCGCTGGCTTCGATCTCTTGCAGCAGACGGCTTTTGCCCATCCCGGCGTCGCCTTCGATGGCAATGATCCCGCCTTGCCCGGCGATGGCGGCTTCAACGGCGGCTAAAATAGTCGCTCGTTCTTGGACGCGCCCGACAAACGGCCGTTCCACGAGCTGGTTGTGGGGTAAATCGGCGGCTGTTTGGGCGAGGATCAATTCGCTGCGCAGTTGGTCGGCCAGGGAGCGTGTTTGGGCGGCGGGTGGGACGCCTAATTCCTCGTTTAAGTGCGCTTCCAGATTAGCGTAGACGGTCAACGCTTCCGGCAGCCGTCCCTGGGAGGCCAGACTGCGCATCAAACCGCGCTGCGCTTCTTCGCGCAGCGGATCGGCGTGGGCGAGTTGTTGAAAGTAGGATTGGGCTTCTGGGAAGTTGGTTTGCTGTTCGGCGGCACGGCCTAATTTTAACAGGCTGTTAAGGTGGGTTTCGCGCAGGGCCAGCCGCCGTTCTAGAATCCAATCGTCGTAAATTTCAGGCAGCAGGTCGCCAGTGTAAAGGGAGACGGCTTGGGCGAGAACGGCCGTTTCCTCCGCTTTCACCTGCTGCTCGAAAACCCAAACGTCCACCCACAAATCGGCCGCGCCGTGCAGTCCGACCGATTCCCGATCGGCATCCAGCCAACCGGGGCCGAGGGTTTGCCGCAGCCGGTAGAGGACGTCGGAGAAGTTGCGGCGCACGCGGGCGGCGGGCGCGTCGGGCCAGAGCAGATCGGCCACTCTTTCCCGGCCGTGCTGCCGGTTGGGGTGTAGCGCTAGGTAGGCAAACAGCGCGCGCACTTTGCCGCCGCGCAAGGCGATTTGTTCCCGGCCCGCTTCGATGTGTAACTGACCCAGGAGGTAAACGCGGCGTGTGTGGCGGTCTTGGGGATTCGGATTCATGCGTGGGAGATGAAGGGATTGGGTGATTTCGGGGGGTGTTTCATTTTTGTTGTCATGGTTGTGTTCCGTATTCCGTATTCCGTATTCCGTATTCCGTATTCCGTATTCCGTATTCCGTAATCCGTATTCCGTATTCCGATTACGGTTCACGGATTACGGATTACGGTTCACGGATTACGGATTACGGATTACGGATTACGGTTCACGGATTACGGATTACGGTTCACGGATTACGGTTCACGGATTACGGTTCACGGTTCAGGCGGGCGAAACGGCCGCCGAGCGCGCTGAGTTTGTCGCCAACGGATATGGCGATGTTGCGCATCACTTTCATGCCAATGCGCGGGTAGCGGCTGATGAGGTTTTCAAAGTCCTGGTGTTTGAGGACGATGAGTTTGACGTTTGTTCCGGCGACGGCCGTAGCATTGTAGGGCTGATGGGCGACCAACGAAATTTCGCCGATAAAATCGCCGGCGTCTACGTGGGCGATGAGGGCGCTGTTGTCCCTGGCGTAAATATCCATCCGGCCTTGCATAATCATGTATAGTGTGTCGCCATGTTCGCCGGCCCGTAAAATGACAGCGCCCGACGGCCGTTCCTCGACATGACACAACCCGGCAATTTTAGCCAACTCGCCCTCTTCCAGGCCGTCAAAAATAGCTATATGGCGCGTTGTTTCATTGACAGAGATGCCCAGTCGTTTTTCCTCGAATCCCTGGCGAACCAGCTCAAAAATTTCGCGGCTGTCGGCTGTTAGCTGCACGTTGTCAATGTCCAGAGGCACGTACAACTTGGCCATTTTAATCGTGTCCAGCCGCTCTACTTCGTGAAAGACAAAGGAGGGGCAGTAAGCGACCGGCACGAAGCCCAGGTTGCTGAGGGTGCGCTGGATGTTGGGCCAATAGGCGTTGACGGTGATTTCGATGTACTCGGCTTTATATTTACTTTGCGCCCAGTAGTCTAACTCTTTAAGTAAAAACCCGGCGACATCATCGCGCAAGTCAATCAATTCCAGCACCTTGATGCTGCGTCCGACTTTGTCCAGGGTAAATCCGATAGCGCCCACGATACGGCCGTCTTCCCGCGCCACCAGGTAGCGGGAATTGCGTGATTCGAGCATGAACAGACCGTAACTTAGCTGTAAATTGCCAAACACATGGCGGCGGGACAGCCGGCCGCGCTCAATGCGCAGCAGTGAAGGCAGGCTGGATTCGGTCAATTCTTCCACCTCGAAACCGCTCCCGATTTCGTAGTCGTCGGCATCTTCAACGGCGATGAGATCGCTTTCAAAGCCGGTGTTTTCCAACGCTTGCTGGCCTAATAAAAAGGCTTCGGGAATGACGCGGGGGTTGTTGCGCCGCAGCTGTCGCGCCGGACCGAAGGCTTTACCCATCATGACCAGGCTCTCTCGTTCGTTGAGCAATACTTTTTGGGGTAGGAAGCCAATCGGACGTAGATTAAAATTTTCGGAGATTTGTTGGGCAAAGGGGTGGGCGGTGCGGCATTCGGTCAGGCCGAAATGCAGCCGTCGTTCGGCGAATTCCAGGCGGGCTTGCATGAGAGCTGTGCCCACGCCCTGGCCGCGACAATCGGGGTCTACTGCTAACCGGCCGAATTCGCCGCATAAATCGGAGTAGGCGCCTACTTCAAAGTAGACGGAGGCGGTGCCAGCGATACGGCCGTTCCGCTCCGCCAGCAAAAATAGGTAACTGTCCTGGTAAATACTGCGTTTGAGCCATTCGTCGCTGTAAAATTCTTTATAGGGGTAATCTTTGCCGTAGCAGCGATAAAACAAGTTGCGTACCGCTTCCAGATCAGATTCAGTTACAGTTCGGACGTGAATGGTTGAGGTCATAAAAATGTTTCCTTCCAAAAGGTGCGACGCACTTACAATCGTTACTGTTATTGCCAATCACTTGGGAAAAAGTGTGTCGCACCTGTGCAAATGCGGAATTTTTATGAGATTCATAGGGATTTATTGTATCGTTAACGTTTTGACATGCGTCAACTATGATTATAACAGACTGTTTGCCAATAGATTAGAAATAGGTGGAAGATAAAACTGTTTATCGCCAAATCTATTTCGCAAATCGTCACACAGGGATGGCTATGTTAGAATCAATCTGGTTGATAATGGGATAAGAAATGGCGCGAGCATTGGTAGATATTCGTATTTTGCAGCGGGAGTATTTGCTGGCGATTAGTCGGGCATTGTCGGCTGAATTAGACCTGCATGACTTGCTGCGTATCATTCTGAAGGCATCGGTAGAATTTGTGTCGGGACGGGCGGGCATTATTGCCCTGGCTGAACCGGAAAATGAAACGATGCGGGTAGCGGCCGTTTACGGTATTCCGCACCATTTGGTGGATCATTTTGCGCCATTGGTGCAGGGGCTGCCTTATCAAGAAGGGGCCGAGCAGGAGATGCACAAGGAACTTATGCGCCGTCTGAAACAGGTGGCGCGTAAGTCGGATATGGGGCTGACGCAAGCGCTGCGCTTGCCGTTGATCGGTCGGGGCGAGGTGATTGGGTTGATTTATGTGTTCCAATCGGGCAGCTATTATTTTGTTGACGACGCTGAATCGCTCCTGCGCAGCTTTGCCGAGCAGGCGGCGATTGCGGTACGTAATGCCCAGCTTTATCAGCAAATTATTAATGAAAAACAACGGCTGGACGCGATTTTGGAGCAGAGCGCTGATGGTGTTATGATTCTCGACCCTTCGCTGCATATCAAGGTATTTAATGGAGCGTTAAGTCATATGACGGGCTGGCCGGCTGAGGCTGCCATCGGCTCACATCATAATGATGTGATCAATTGGCGTTCATTGAAAACAGAATCGGACCTGGGCGATGCGATTGCCAATGGCTGGCCGCTGCCGGGGGCGGCGCATATTTATGTGGAAGGAGATTTACGGCGTCCGCTGAGCGCTCAATATCTGGAGGCGGACGGCGCTGTGATTAGTTTGGGGATTACGTATGCGCCTCTGGTGGATGGTAACGGCCGTATGACCGATATCATTGCCAATGTGCGCGACCTGACTCGTTACCGGGAGGAAGAATCGCTGCAAAAGACGTTCATTTCTATCGTCGGCCACGAATTGAAAACGCCGGTTGCCATTATCAAGGGGTATGCGGGCACGCTGCGTCGTCAGGATGCCAATTGGTCGCCGGATGTTTTGGATGAATCGCTGGCCGTCATTGAAGAAGAAGCGGATCACCTGACTGATTTGATTAATAATTTACTGGAAACATCCCGGCTGCAAGCGGGCACATTTTCTCTGGATATCAGCGAAGAGATTATGCTTCCCCGGCTAGCGGCCAGTGTGGTGAATAAGTTTCGCAGCCAGACGGATAAACATACTTTTGATCTGGATTTCCCGCCGGATTATCCGCCGGTGAACGGCGATGAACGCCGTTTGATGCAGGTGTTGAATAATCTGGTGAGCAATGCGATTAAGTATGCGCCGGAGGGAGGACTCATCCAGGTTCAGGGGGCGATTCACCCGAATCACGTGACGGTCTCGGTGGCGGATGAGGGGATTGGTATCCCGGAACATGAAAAACCGCGTATCTTCCAGCAGTTTTCCCGGCTGGATAACGCCCTGAGTCGTAAGATGGAGGGAACTGGACTGGGTTTGTTTTTATCGAAGGCGATTGTGGAAGCGCATAACGGCCGTATTTGGTTTAATAACAACGACGGACCAGGTACGACTTTTACTTTTTCGCTGCCCAGGGACTAGAGACTGCGAGACTAGAGACTGCGAGACTAGGAGACTACATGTACACACAAGTAACCTGTCCCCAATGCGGGACGCCCTACACGGCCGAAATTCATCAGGCTATAGACAGCGATGATACGCCTGAACTCAAGCGCCGGCTGCTCAACGGCCAGTTAAACATTGCCGTGTGCCCCAGCTGCGGCGCCGGAGGCCAAATGATGGCCCCGATGGTTTTTCATGACGCGGCGCATGAAATGTTTTTGGTATTTATGCCTCCGGAAATGAATATGGGGCAGATAGAACGCGAGCAGCTTATCGGCCGGTTAACGCGGCAGGTGATGGATAAAATGCCGCCGGAGAAACGACGGGCTTATATGTTGCAGCCGCAAACCATCATCAGCATGCAAACCTTCATGGAAAAGGTATTGGAAACGGAAGGGATCACCAAAGAGATGGTCGCGCGGCAGCAAAAGCAGTTGGAACTGCTGCAAACCCTGGCCCAGGCGGATAAGGATGTGGCCGACTATTTGATTAAAGAGCGCCGCGGCGAGATTGATGAGACGTTTTTTGCCATGCTGCAACAGTATATAGATACGGCCGCTCAAACGAACGACAACGGGCGTCTCATCCCCTTGACCAATTTGCGGGCCCGTTTGATGACGGAAACAGAAGTTGGTCGGGCATTGGAGCGGCAGCAAATTGCCTTACACGGCCTGAATCGGGAAGCCAAAGCGCAAAATGGATTGCCGCCGGAACTGTTGTTGAAACATTTGCTCAAACATGCCGGTGACGAACGAATCGAAAGCGCTCTGGCGATGGCCGGGCAGCCGGCGTTGACCTACCAGTTTTTCCAACTGTTGACGGCCGAGATTGAAAAGCAGGAGAAGGCCGGTAATCAAGACTCGTCCCGGCAGTTGCAGGGGATGCGGGAGCGGCTGCTCAAAGTGTATGATGCGCTGCAGGCGCAATCGCAAAAGATGTTGGCGCAAGCGGAGGAGACGCTGCAACTGATTTTGGCGGCGGAGGATATGGAAACGGCCGTTCAGTCCAATCTGCAAAAATTTGACGACGCTTTCATGTACGTACTTTCCGCGCGCATTGCCCAGACGGACAAGAAAGGGGAACCGGCCGAGATTCAGATTTTGAACCGGCTGCAAGAATTGATCATCAAACAGGCTGAAAGCCAATATCCGCCAGAGATTCTGCTCCTCAATCAATTGATGGAAGCAGAAGGCGAACCAGCGCAGCAGAAGATTCTGAATGAAAACAGCAACCTGCTTTCGCCTGATTTGGTGAAGGTATTGGATGCAGTGATGAAGGAGTTTGAAGGGGCGGGACAGGTGGAGGTAAACGGCCGTTTACAGGAAATTAAGGGATTGGTTGAGGCTAGATTGTAGAAACAAAAGGCAATTGGTCGCTTCCGAAGGGGCCAACTGCCTTAGTAGGCGTTCGTAATTTGGTAATCCGTAATCCGTAAGCGGAACACGGAACACGGATTACGGAACACGAGAATCAGAAAGTTATCTCCTACCAACGCCTCAATGTGGCTCATTATCCAGGCGAAAACCATGCCCGCGCACGGTGACCACATAATTGTACTCGTCAAGCTCCACTAACCGGTCGCGTAAACGCCTGACCAGGGCGTCAATCGCCTGCTCCGAAACACCAATCCCTTCCGTTCCCGGCCAGACAACCTCAATAATCTCATCGCGGCTGCAAACAGCCCCGTTGGCTCCATAGAGCAGTTCAAGCAGTCGGAACTGCGCCAGCGACAAGGGCGGGTTTAATGTTTCCCCACCAATGGTAACATCCCGTTGCGCTATATCAATGACCAGGTTGCCTGTTTTGACAGGCGGGTCAAAAGTCAGCGGCAGCGTAGCATCTGTGCCCACAAAAACAAGTTTGACGGCCAGCGCAATTTGAATTTCATCTCCATCCTGGAGGGGAACTGTGCCTTGTATTGGCGTGCCATTCAAATGTGTGCCATTTTTACTGGCCAGGTCTTCTAGAAAATAACGGCCGTCCTCCTGCCGAATTTTCACGTGATACCGCGACACTTGCCTCTCCGGTAAAACAATCCCACAATCGCCCCCGCGACCTATCATAAATTCATCCGCATCAATCGTCCATCGCTGGCCAACAAGCTGGCCTTCGCGTACAACCAACACCGGTTTTTCATTCATGGTTATTGTTCCCTGCCGATTCTGAAAAGAAAGTCATTCATGCCAATATGGACTATAATAGACCAAAGGCGGCAAGGTGGCAAAACGGCAAGCGAAAGGGGTTGCCGACCACATTGTAACTTAAGCGGCCCAAAAACATAGTCGAGATTCTAAATGATCGCATCCTTACAAGATGGAACCATCTTACGCGAACGTTACCGGTTGACAAACATCGTTGGTCAAGGCGGAATGGGCAGCGTCTACCGCGCCGAAGATTTGCGGCTGCCCGGTCGTCTCTGCGCCATCAAAGAAGTGCAGCCCGATTTGTCTCTTTCATTAGAGATGCAGGCGCAGGCGCAAGGCCAATTTCTAAAAGAAGCCAGTATTTTGGCCCAGCTTGATCATCCCAACCTGCCTAAAGTGTCCGATTTTTTCTCCGATGACGGGCGCGAATATCTGGTGATGGATTACGTTCCCGGCAAAGACCTCAAGCAATTACTCGATGAAAATAATGGGCCGTTGGACGAAGAAGTTGTCTTGGGATGGGCTGATCAAATCCTTGACGCTCTAGCCTATTTGCACCGGCAAGACCCGCCCGTGGTACACCGGGATATTAAACCAGCTAATATTAAACTCACCCCCGATAACCGTATCAAACTGGTAGATTTTGGCCTGGTTAAGCTCCTGGCTCACGATGACATGCGGACAATTACCGTTGTTCAAGGGCGCGGGACGGTTTTGTACACGCCTTTAGAACAATATGGCGGCGACAGCGGGCACACAGACGCCCGCACCGATATTTATGCTTTGGGGGCAACTTTTTACCAGCTTTTAAGCGATTATCCCCCTGCCGATGCCAAAACCCGTTTTCTTAACCCGCGTGTTTTGCAACCGCTTACCCAAATCAATGAAACTATTCACCCCCATGTATCCGCGGCCATAGATTGGGCAATGGCCATGCATCCTGATGAACGGCCGTCATCCATTGAACAATTTCGATTAGCTCTGGCCGGCGAAATATCCCGCTTCAGTAACAATCAAGATAAGCCGGACCAGGCCACATTTACCCAGGCGCTGCGGGCTAATTGGCTCATCATATTTTTGACCGTCGGACTATTCATCTTGGCCGTTGCCCTCACCATATTTTAATTTTAGGTTTGCCATGCCCACTTGCCCCAAGTGCTATCAAGAGCGCCAGCAGGCCAAATCTGGTTTTACCCTGGCCGGCAGCCAGCGGTACTACTGCAAATTGTGCGGCTGCCGTTATACGCCCCAGCCCAAAGAGCAGGGATACGATGAAGAAATACGTCTTCACGCACTGCGGCTTCATCACGAAGGAGTCAGCCTCCGGGCCATCAGCCGAATATTAGACGTTAATCATCAAAGTGTTGCCAATTGGATTAACGCCTATGCCAACCACCTGCCGCAAAACCTGCCCGACAGCATCTTAGACCTGGCCCGCCTGGACGGGCTGCTTGACTAACGCCACGCAATTAGACAATAATTTGACAGCCGATCTGTCCAGGGCTATAGTCTTCATGGTCTTAATATTTGGTTGCGATCTCCTCTTACTAAATCGTGACTAATTCAAAGGAGTGAATAAATGGCAAGTGTAACTTACCGTAATGTTGTCAAACGATTTGGCGATGTAGAAGTTATTACAAATATGAGTCTGGAAATTGCCGATAAAGAATTTGTTGTTTTTGTTGGCCCCTCCGGCTGCGGTAAATCTACCAATCTACGTATGTTGGCCGGGTTAGAAGAAATTACTGAAGGTGAAATCCTCATCGGCGACCGGGTTGTTAACGACGTCCCCCCCAAGGACAGAGACATTGCCATGGTTTTCCAATCGTATGCGTTATATCCGCATATGAGCGTATACGATAACATGGCCTTTGGGTTGAAGCTGCGTAAAACACCTAAAGATGAGATTGACCGCCGCGTCAAAGATGCCGCCCAAATATTGGGTTTGGACAATCTGCTCGATCGTAAACCAAAGGCGCTTTCCGGCGGTCAGCGGCAGCGTGTAGCCGTTGGGCGGGCTATCGTCCGCGAACCGGCCGTCTTCCTCATGGATGAGCCGCTTTCCAACCTGGATGCCAAGTTACGTGTTAGCGCCCGCGCTGAAATCACCAAGCTGCACAAGCGTTTAGAGACGACCTTTATTTACGTGACGCATGATCAGGTGGAAGCCATGACAATGGGCGATCGGATTGCTGTACTGCATGATGGTGTTTTGCAGCAGGTTGACTCACCGCGCAATTTGTACAATGTGCCTGATAATATTTTTGTAGCTGGTTTCATCGGCAGTCCCAGCATGAATTTCTTCGATGGAACATTGGTTAATGAAGATGGTAATTTGTTTGTAGATACGGGCGATTTTCGCGTGCGCGTTCCGGATGAGCGAAAGGCTCCTTACGAGAGCTATGCGAGCAAAGAAGTAATCCTGGGTGTTCGCCCGGAACATGTCCACGCTCCGGAATATGCCCCGCCTGGCATTGTCCCAGCTCCATTCTCAGCCGATGTTGATTTAGTTGAATTGCTTGGACATGAACTCCACCTGTTTGTCACTTCCGGCAAGAATAGTCTTGTCGCTACGGTAGATACGCGCATGCACGTAGGCATCGGCGACAGAATTGATCTTATGATGGATATGAATAATATGCATCTATTTGATAAGCAGACGGAGTTAGCGATTCGCTAAACCTAAATTTTGTTGTTGACGAAGCCGCTGCTCATCCAAGCAGCGGCTTTTTTTGTGCGGACGGGTAGCTACTAACCCTCCCGGAGGTTAACTTGACGAAAACGCTAATTACTTGTGAACCTCCGGGAGGATGCCTTACTTTGCCGCTTTGCTCCTTTTAGATACACTTAACTCATGCCTGAAGCAAATAAAAAAATTGGCGAATCTTTTGCTGTGCAATTTGCCTGGAAACTGCCGAATAAGGATTATGTGCGGGCTGTTTTCCGGGCAGAAGTATTGGATTTAGTGCCGGAGGCTGACAAGTATATTGTGCGTTTGCACGAGTTGGTTGCCGGGCGGCAGGAAGATGGCAGCGGGGTTTTACGGCCGCAGGAGGCATTCTCGAAGGATTATTGGAAACTTGTCGGCCGTTTAGTCGGGCGGCGCATCACGGTAGCTTATGAGGCGGACGATTCTCACGCGATTTATATGCGTCTGTCTACGCTTACCGGGGAGCATGATTTCTTTTTCCGTTACCCGGACTAGCGAAGACAGAAGGCAGAAAACCCTTTTTCTGCCTTCTGCCTTTTGATTTCCTGAGCGTAGTCTCAGGAAATTGCTAGGCATCTAATTCGTGAAATTCGTGTCAGATTTTGGATCTACTGAGACCAGGAGACTATATGACTACGAGGACAACAATTGCGCAACTGTACCCTGACCGCATTTTGGTGCATGGGTACAATTTGGTGGAGATGGGCGAGCGATATTCGTTTGGCGACATGGTTTATTTGCTGCTGACGGGGGAGCTGCCGCCGGGTCGAGATGGGGAGTTGCTGGAGGCGATGCTGGTGTTGACGGCCGTTCACGGTATCAATTCCCCCTCCACACACACGGTGCGGGCGGTGGCCAACTGCGGCGTGCCTTTGCAAACGGCCGTTGCCGCCGGCGTCAGCGCCATTGGCGACAAGCACGGCGGGGCAGGGGAAGCGTGCGCCCGCATCTTGCAGGAAGCCGTCGCTGCCCAGCCTGACGCGCCGCCAGAGGAACTGGCGCGGCAAATTGTGGCCGCAGCGCGCGCCAACAAGCAGCGGCTGCCCGGCTTTGGACATCGCTTCCACGACCCTGACCCGCGTGCCCAGCGGCTGCTGGATTTGGCGGCGGCATGGGGCATTAGCGGGCGTTACACGGCGTTGGCGCAAGCCATCGTCGCTGCTTTGCATGAAGCAGCGGGGCGGTCACTGCCCCTCAATGTGGACGGCGCATTGGCCGCGCTCATCTCGGATATGGGGATGGATTGGCGCATGGGCAAGGCGATTTTCATTTTGGGGCGCACGGCCGGTTTCATCGCCCACGCACAGGAGGAGTTAGCGACGGGCAAGCCGTTCCAGTTTATTAACAATGTGGATGCGGAATATGTGGGGGCTGGGGAACGGCCGTTGCCCAGGAAAACAAAGGTCTTTGAGAATTCAGGAAGTGACGGGTAGATATTGCGTATTGCGTGTTGCGTACTGGAGAATTTTTACGCAATACGCGACACGCAATACGCTAAACTCATTTGATGATTGGAGATTGGGAAATGAGTGCAAAAATCGTCGTTATGGGTAGTTTGAATATGGATTTGATTGGGCGGACGCCGCATATTCCCGCGCCCGGCGAGACGGTGTTGGGCAGCCACTTTAGCACGGTAGCGGGCGGCAAGGGAGCCAATCAGGCGGTGGCGGCGGCGCGGCTGGGAGCGCAGGTGACGATGGTGGGCTGCGTAGGCGGAGATGATTACGGCCGTCAACTGCTGGCCGGTTTGCAGGCGGATGGCGTGGATACGCAGTTCGTGCGCGTGGCGGCGGATGCCCATACCGGCGTGGCGCTCATCACCGTAGATGATGTCGGGGAAAATAGCATTGTCGTCATTTCTGGGGCTAATTGGCAGCTAACGCAAGCAGATGTGGCAGCAGCAGAAACGGCCATCGCCGAGGCTGATATGCTCATGTTGCAGTTAGAATCGCCGTTGGAGGTTGTGGCTTATGCGGCTGAGGTAGCGGCGCGTCATGGTGTGCCTGTGCTGTTGAATCCGGCGCCGGCACGGCCGTTACCGGCGGCGCTGCTGGCAAACATCACTACCCTCATTCCCAATGAGAGTGAGGCGGCGCTGCTGGCAGGTTGTACGGTGGATGATATGGCGGTCGCCGTAAGAACGGCGGGGGTGGAAACGGCCGTACGCCGTTTACGGCAACAGGGCGTGGCAACTGTCATTTTGACGATGGGCAGCCGGGGAGCTTACCTGCACAGCGGTGACGTGTCGCTCATGGTTTCGGCTTTTCCCGTACAGGCGGTGGATACGACGGCGGCGGGGGATGCGTTTGTGGCTGGCGTGGCGGTGGCGATGGGGGAGGGACGGCCGTTACCGGAAGCTGTGCGGTTTGCGGCGGCAGTCGGCGCTTTGGCAGCTACCCAATATGGGGCGCAACCATCACTGCCAACGAGAACGGCCGTGCAGCAAATACTGAATTCATCCGCCCTCGATCCTCCGGGAGAATTTTGATGTTCTTGATTAGGGCACTAAACATAATTTAGTCACGCTGCACTTGAGGTTTACCGCGTTATGCTTGGGCGCTCATCCATGCGTTGAGTTGTTTTTGGTGGCGAGATTCGAGTTTGGTTAACGGCCGTATTTCCTTCATCAATGTATTGGCTTCCTCAAAGCTCATCCCCTGATATTTCATCAAATAAGCTGCCAGCAGCGTAGCCGAGCGGCCGCGTCCTTTGGCGCAGTGTACCAAAACCGTTCGGCCCTCCTTCACCTGCGCGTCAATCCATGCTGCGCCTTCCGCTAAAACGTCTGGCGGCGGTACCATCATATCCAACACCTTTAGCTGAATATGATTGATATCGTGTCGTTCGTAAAATGGCGTATCATCTGCACGCTCGGCCCGAATATTAATGACGGCGTTTATCCCCTCGGCTAATAAAAAAGCATAATCTCGCTTGTAAGTTGGCGCTCCGCCCAGCCATAACTGGGGCGCGATTTTGTCAAACCAGCGCTGCCCCCGCACTTTTTCATAGATGAAGCGAATAATTGGATAAAATTTGTCAAACAGCCAGTGGAAAATAGTCATTAGGCAAGGATAGCCAGGATAGGATGAAAAGGCAAAGAAAGAGTGGACGGGTAAATGGCCGTCCTCCTTCCGGGAAAAGTTGATATGCTTTGTTCTGCATACTGTGCATTGTGTGCAGGTGGTGCATAAACAGCATGAAATGCCGTACATGCTAATTGTGACGTTTATCACATACCCTGCTGACAAATGTCACTTATGCAGTTATTAGTGATTGGGTATTATGGTTTCGTAGTGTGAATCATTTCACAAACGGGTGATTATTATGGCAGATATGTTAACGGCAAAAGATGTTCAGGAGATGCTTCAGGTAGACCGGTCTACGGTGTACCGGATGGCGGAGGCGGGCCAGATACCGGCGCTGAAGGTGGGTAAGCAGTGGCGTTTCCCGGTGGATCAGATTGATAACTGGTTTCAATCTCAGATGGGAGCGACGCCGGTTACAATGTCTCCCTGGCGGGGAACGGCCGTTTCGCACCCCGATACTGCCAACCATCCCCTCAGTTTAGCCGAACTCCTACCTCTGGAATGTGTGCAACAAATTCAAGAGCCATTTGCCGAACTACTCGGCGTGATGCTCGTTATTACCGATATGGATGGGAACCCTATCACCCAGCCCAGCTTGCCCTGCGGCTTGTTTGAAACAATCAGCCAGCAGCCCAACGCCATAAGACGCTGCATCCAAAGCTGGCATGATTTAGCGGCCGTTATTGATCTCAACCCTAAATTCAGTGTCAGTCACCTGGGCCTGCTGTGCGCCCGCAGCATGATTCGCGTTGGCGCAGAGCTAAAAGGGATGATGATTGCCGGGTGCATTGCCCCGAACAGATGGCCGCCTACGGCCGAAGAAGTAGAAGTGATGGCCGCCGAATTTTCTGTTTCTCCGGTCGTGATGACCGAACACCTTAATGATGTTTACACCTTAGATCAGGCGCAACGGGCGCAAGTTCTAGCCATGTTGCCCCGCATTGCCAACATTGTGGCTCATATCATTGCTGAACGTAATGCCCTTGTCGGCCGGCTGCAGACGATTGCCCGTTTGACACAACTTTAACCTCAATAGGAGCAAATTTTCATGAAGAAATTACTTATTTTAGGCGCCGGCACTGCCGGTACAATGGTCGCTAATAAACTCAGTCACGTATTGAGCCGCGATGAGTGGCAAATTACCATTGTTGATCAAAACGAAACCCACTATTACCAGCCTGGTTTTCTGTTTATGCCTTTTGGCATCTATGGCGAAAACGATGTTATCAAGCCCAAGCGGGATTTCATTCCGCCTGGCGTTGAGATGATCATGTCCGAGATCGAACTCGTTGAGCCGGCAGAGAATCGGGTGCGCATCGCCAAAGATAACCGCTACCTCTACTACGATTTCCTTATCATCGCTACCGGGACTCACCCCCGCCCGGAGGAAACACCGGGCTTAAATGATAAGGAATGGCGGGAATCAATTCATGATTTTTATACCTATGAAGGGGCTAAGGCGTTGGCCAAGAAACTGCGTACTTGGGAAGGGGGCCGTCTGGTTTTGAGTGTGTTGGAATTACCCTATAAATGCCCGGTTGCGCCGTTGGAGTTTATTTTCCTGGCCGATTGGTTCTTCCATGAACGCGGGATTCGGGACAAGGTGGAATTAACATTAGCAACGCCTTTACCGGGGGCATTTACCAAGCCGCGGGCGGCTTCCCTGTTGGGGGATACGCTGGACAACAAAAATGTTCATCTTGTTCCTGAGTTTTACCCAGAACAGGTTGATCCAGATAATAAGGTCATTGTCGCTTATGACGAACGTGAGATTCCCTATGATTTGCTGGTGGTTGTGCCGGTGAATATGGGCGCTGAGGTTATCGGCCGTTCCGGTTTGGGTAATGAGATGAATTATGTCCCCGTAGACAAGCACAACTTCCTCTCTACTCAGTACGACAATATCTTTGCGTTGGGGGATGCGGCCAATTTGCCTACCTCAAAAGCTGGTTCAGTGGCGCACTTTGCGGCCGAAGTATTTGTGGAAAACTTCCTGCGCTATATCGAAGGCCAGCCGATGACGGCCCAGTTTGACGGGCACGCCAACTGTTTTATCGAATCCGGTTTTGGCAAAGGTATCTTGATTGACTTTAACTATGATGTTGAACCTTTGCCCGGCAAATATCCGCTGCCCGGCGTTGGCCCTTTTTCCCTGCTGCAAGAATCGGAAATGAATCACTGGGGAAAAATGATGTTCCGTTGGATGTATTGGAACATTTTGCTGAAAGGGAAGGAAATGCCTGTGACCGCCCATATGTCAATGGCCGGTAAGTGGAATTAGGAGGCGGAAATGGATCAGGCTTTGTTGGAATTGAACCAAAAGGTTGACGCGCTGACCGAACAAGTCACATTTTTGGCAGTGGAAGCGCGGCGGCAGCAGCGTCGCCAGCAGGAATGGGATGAGTTGAAGAGCGATCTGACGCCCATTGCCAATGATGTCTTTCGCCTTTCGGTGGAGCAGTTGGATGAAGTGGAACAATACATTCAATTGGAGGATGTATTTCGGCTGGTGAAACGGCTGGCGCGTAATACGCGCAATTTGGAACAGATGTTGGATCAGATGGAAAGTCTGGCCGAGTTGGGACGTGATTTCAGTCCATTAACTCAAGATGCGTTTTTGACGGCGATGAACCGCCTGGATGAGATGGAGCGCAAGGGGTATTTCGCTTTTGTGCGCGGCGGAATGGCGATTATGGATAATGTTGTTACGTCGTTCACGGAAGAGGATGTGCGCCAGTTGGGCGAGAATGTCGTCCTGATTTTGCAGACGGTGAAGGAGATGACGCAGCCGGATATCATGCAGATGTTGCGCAGTACGGCCGTTACCATCCGTGAAGAAGAACCGGCCGAAAACATTTCCATGCTCACCATTCTACGCCAGTTAAACGACCCGGCCGTCAAACGCGGTCTGGCGAAAACATTATCGGTCTTGAAGACCGTATCAGAAAATTAACTATTTCATGGTGTATCGGGAATTCCAATTCCCGATACAAAATCTTAAAAGGATTAAACAATGTCAGAAAGAGAAATTGCCGGCAAAACAGTTCGCTTTGCTGAAGATGGTTTTATGGCCGATCCGGCCGAATGGGACAAGGGCGTCGCCGAAGCGTTGGCCTCGGAAATTGGAATCGCCCCGTTGACAGAACAACACTGGAAAGTGATTGAATTTTGTCGCTCAGACTTTGCAGCGCAAGGCGATGCGCCGACACTGCGCCGGATCATGAAGGTTGGCGGCGTGCCCACCAAAGAATTGTACAAATTATTCCCCAAAGGCCCGGCCAAAAAAGTAGCCTATGTGGCTGGTTTGAAGAAGCCGAGTGGATGTATTTAGTTTGGTAGTCGAGTGGTCAGATAGGCGGGTGGTCAGGTAGTAGATAGTCAAGGCGACTATGCGACTAGCTGACTACCCGCCTCAATCAGGAGAAAATCATGTTTGAAGACAAAGGACGCAAGTTGTGTATTATTTGCTCGAAGGGGACGCTGGATATGGCGTATCCTGGTTTGGTTCTAGCCAATGCAGCCCTGATGGAAGGGATTGATGTCATTTTATTTTTCACCTTCTGGGGTCTGGATATGATCAACAAGAAGAAGATGAATAAACTAAAGTTTGTGCCAGTTGCCAATCCCAGTATGCCGATTCCCAATATGATTGGGGGGCTGCCAGGGATGACGAGTATGGCAACGGCCGTTATGAAAAAAGAGATTGAAAAACTAGACTTCCCCCCGGTTGACGAATTCCTGGAAATGATCTCCGATGCGGGCGGCAAGATGTATGCTTGTAAAATGTCCATGGATATGTTCGCCGATTTCCACATGATGAGCGAGGATGACATGTTCGAGCGCATTGATGCGGTTGTTGGCGCCACTGACTTTATGGAGATGAGCGAGGGCGCCCAAATTATCTTTATTTAAGTTAAAGAATGACACATGACCCGATAACGGGTGACATTTCGCGCTGACAAAAAGGCTTATCCTATGGCAAAATAGGATAAGCCTTTTTCAGTTTAACTATTAACCCTCCCAGAGGTTAGCTTGATGAGAACAGCTAACTTCTCGTGAGCCTCTGGGAGGATGCCCTAATAGCTACTTTTCATTATTTGGTGGAGCAGTTATGCACGAACTCGCCATCACAGAAAGTGTCCTTGATATCGCCGCGCGGCACGGCCGGCAAGCTAATGCCCAACGGGTGACAGATATCCACCTTGTCATCGGCCAGCTATCTTCCATTGTGGATGATTCCGTCCAATTTTATTGGGACATTGTCAGCCGCGATACCATTTGCGAGGGAGCCACACTTCATTTTGAGCGCATTCCGGCGCAATTTTTGTGTCTGGACTGTCATCATACCTATGAATTTCAACAAGAACTGTCAGCTTGCCCTAACTGTGATAGCATACGGGTTAAAGTGACGGCCGGAGAAGAATTTCAACTGCAAAGCATTGAAATTGAGGAGAATGATGCCGCACCCGCTGACCCATAAATGGATTCCCCCCATTCCCATAGACCAACCTGCATAATTTTAGGAGATAGATTTATGACATCCACTGTGACGGTAGTCGAACATATCATGAGCGCCAATGATCGCCTGGCTGCTCAGAACCGCGCTGAATTGGAAACAAGCCGGGTGTTAGGCGTCAATGTGCTGGCTTCGCCCGGCGCAGGCAAAACGAGCGTCATCTTGCGGACTATCGAAGTTTTGCAAGAGTCGCTGCAATTAGGCGTCATTGAAGGCGATACGGCCGCTGTCACTATTGACACCGATAAAATCATGTCGGCCGGAATGCCTGCTGTCCAGATCAATACCGGCGGGCAGTGCCATTTGGATGCGGTCATGATGGGCAATGCACTGCCGCAAATGCCCCTGGCCGATATTGATTTACTGATCGTGGAAAATGTGGGCAATCTCATTTGCCCGGCTTCATTTACGCTGGGAACGCATTTCAACATTGTCATTGCCAGTGTGCCGGAGGGGGACGATAAGCCGTATAAATACCCCAATATTTATCGCAGCATTGATGCGCTTATCTTGAACAAGACGGATTTGCTGCCGTATATTGATTTTAACACCGAGTATTTCCGGCGCGGCATTGAAATTCTCAATCCTGATGTCCACTTTTTTCCAATGTCTTGTAAAACAGGCGAGGGCGTGCCGGAGTGGGCTGATTGGCTGCGGGAGCGGGTGGCGATTTTTCAAAAGAACGCCTGACCTGGATTTGTGATCATGGATGAACTGAACGGCCGTCGCATCCACATTGTCGGGATTGTCCAGGGGGTAGGGTTTCGGCCGTTTGTGTATGGGCTGGCGCTGCGGCTGAACCTTACCGGCTGGGTACGCAACACATCGGCAGGCGTAGATATTGAGGTGGATGGGCCGCCGGCGCAGTTGGCGGCGTTCACCGCAGCGCTGCGGCAAGAACTGCCGCCGCTGGCCCAGATTGATGAGATGACGGTGGCTGAATGCCCGGCCAATGGCTTCACCCAGTTTGAGATCGTTCATTCAGAGGCGGTAGCGGGGGCGTTTCAGCCGATTTCGCCGGATGTGAGTATTTGCCCCGATTGTTGGCGGGAATTGTTTGACCCGGCTGACCGCCGCTACCGTTACCCGTTTATCAACTGCACTAACTGCGGCCCCCGTTTCACGATTATTAAGGATATTCCCTATGATCGGCCGTTGACGACGATGGCCCCGTTTGCGATGTGCGCCGATTGCCGGGCGGAGTATGAAGACCCGCTGGACAGGCGTTTTCATGCCCAGCCGGTGGCCTGCCCGGAATGTGGGCCGCAGGTTTGGCTAGAGGTATGCGGAACGTATCCCGTAGTCCGTGAACCGTATTCCGTAAACAGTGAACCATATTCCGTAGTCAGCGGGCAGTCATCAGACTACGGACTACGGACTACGGACTACAGACTACGGACTACGGATTACGGACTACGGACTACGGATTACGGAGAAGGCGCTGTTCAACAAGCGCGAAGGCTGTTAGCTGATGGTAAGATTGTAGCCGTGAAGGGGCTGGGGGGCTTTCATCTGGCGTGTGATGCATTGAATGAAACGGCCGTAACCACCCTCCGTCAACGCAAACTGCGCGTAGACAAACCCTTCGCCCTCATGATGCCCGATTTGGCGACGGTGGATCGGCACTGCTTCGTCAACGACGCCGAGCGCGACCTGCTCCAATCTCGCCAACGCCCCATCGCTATCCTGCGCCGCCGCCCCGAGTCGCCCATCGCCGCCCAGGTTGCTCCCAACCAAAACACCATCGGCGTCATGCTGCCCTATACGCCCCTCCATTACTTGCTTCTGGAGCAATCATCAATCTTCAATCATCAATCCCCAATCCTCGTCATGACCAGCGGTAACCTCAGCGAAGAACCCATCGCTACCGCCAACGACGAGGCGCGGCAGCGGCTGGCCCGTCTGGCAGACGCCTTTCTCATGCACGACCGGGACATTCATGTGCGCTGTGATGATTCAGTGATGCGGATTAATGATTTAAGATTAAAGATTAAAGATTTAAGATTAAGGATTGATGATTTGAAGGATGCAGACCAATCATCAATCATCAATCATCAATCTTTACTCCCTCTCCGCCGTTCCCGCGGCTACGCGCCTTTTCCTGTGCGCTTGCCCTGGGATGCGACGCCGATTTTAGCAGCCGGGTCGGAGTTGAAGAATACGTTTTGTTTGACGAACGGCCGTTACGCTTTCCTCAGCCACCACATCGGCGACCTGAAGAATTACGAAACGCTGCAATCGTTCGAGGACGGGGTAGCCCACTTTGAAAAGCTGTTCCGCGTCCAGCCAGAATTGATTGCTTACGACCTGCATCCCAATTATCTGGCGACCCGCTACGCCCTGGCCCGCGCCGAGCGGGAAGGGATTCCAGCCGTCGGCGTACAACATCACCACGCCCACATCGCCGCCGGCATGGCCGAGCATGGCTTGACGGGCGAGAGCAAAGTCATCGGCGTCAGTTTTGACGGGACGGGCTACGGCGATGACGGGGCCATCTGGGGCGGCGAGTTTTTGACAGCGGATTATGGGGGGTATGAACGGCCGTTTCACCTCCAGTACATCTCCCTCCCCGGCGGCGACAAAGCCATCCGCGAACCCTGGCGCATCGCCCTGGCCTGGCTGCGCGAGGCGGAATTAGGAATGAGGAATGAGGAATTAGGAGTGAGGCAAGCGGCGATTGATGTTGTTTTGCATCAGATTGAAAGAGGTATCAACGCGCCGTTAACCTCCAGCATGGGCCGCCTCTTCGATGCGGCCGCAGCTTTAGCTGGCTTGCGCCAAACCGTCAACTACGAAGCCCAGGCCGCCATCGAATTTGAACAACTCGTAGACCCGACCGAGACAGGAGCCTACCCGTTTGAAATTCACCATTCACAATTAACCATTCATAATTCACAATTCATCTCCCCCCTTCCCCTCATCCACGCCCTTGCCGCCGACCGCCGCGCCGGAACACCCATCGGAACCATCGCCGCCCGCTTCCACAACGGCGTCGCTGTGATGGTCGTCGACGTTTGCCGCTTAATCCGCGATGAAACTGGCCTGTCCGAGGTTGTGTTAAGCGGCGGGGTGTGGCAAAATGTGACTCTGTTGGCGCGGGCGGTTCCCCGGCTGCGTCAAGACGGCTTTACGGTTTACATCCACGAAAAGGTTCCGCCGAATGATGGTGGACTGGCGTTGGGACAAGCAGCAATAGCTTATGTCAATGTTTGATAAAAAAGATCATCAAGCACGATTTGAAGAATTAACATGTGAGGAAAGCATTGGTTTGTTGCGCCATGATGTTGGCCATCATCTTTTGAATTCAATTGGTATTTGTGAAGCCCTGCTTAAAGAATACGATAATCTCGTGCAAGATGATGTCAAGGTAAAAGAATTGATTCAGATGGCGCTTAAACACTCAAAAAAAGCGCAAGAAATATTTTATGCATTTACTGATCCCTATCTTTCAAATGAACAGGAGTGACCTATGTGTTTAGGCGTACCCGGAAAAATCACAGCAATTTATGATGCCAGCGGGCTGAAAATGGGCAAGGTAGACTTTGGCGGCGTCACCCGCGAAGCCTGCCTGGAATACCTGCCCGATGTACAGGTGGGTGACTACACCGTCATCCACGTCGGCTTTGCCATCAGCCAGATCAGCGAAGAAGATGCGATGGAGACGTTGAAACTGCTTAACGAAATCGCTGACATTGGCGAAGAGCTGGGCGTGCAGCCGGGAGAGGTTAAAGCGTAATGCAGGGAAATTAGTTTCTGGACAATGGTGTTCTTGTTTTTCCAGAGTAGACCTGCGCGGTTTTGTGGAAACCGCGTAGGTCTAAAATTGTGAGATTGCCATGAAATATATTGACGAGTTTCGGGATGCCGAACTGGTAAAGAAGACCGTGGCCGAGATTCGACGCGTAGTAACACGGCCGCATACCATCATGGAGATTTGCGGCGGTCAGACCCACGCCATCATGCACTTTGGCCTCGATCAACTCCTGCCGCCGGAAATCGAACTGGTCCATGGCCCCGGCTGCCCCGTCTGCGTGACGCCGCTGGAGCAAATTGACAAAGCGTTAGCCATCGCCGCTCGCCCTGATGTGATCTTCACCTCCTACGGCGATATGCTGCGCGTTCCCGGTTCCGGTCGGGATTTGTTCTCTGTGCGGGCGGCGGGCGGTGATGTGCGCGTCGTTTACTCGCCGTTGGATGCCGTCAAAATCGCCCAGCAAAACCCGGACAAGCAAGTGGTCTTTTTCGCCATCGGCTTTGAGACGACGGCTCCGGCTAATGCGATGAGCGTGGTGCAGGCCCAGGCGATGGGCGTGACCAATTTCAGCGTTCTGGTTTCCCACGTCTGCGTGCCGCCGGCGATGCACGCCATTCTTGGCTCGCCGGACAGCCGGGTGCAAGGCTTTCTGGCGGCCGGACATGTGTGCGCTGTGATGGGGTATTGGGAGTACCCGCCCATTGCCGCGCAGTACCAGACGCCAATGGTGGTCACCGGATTTGAGCCGTTGGATATTTTGCAGGGCATTCTGATGACGGTGTACCAGTTGGAAGAGGGGCGGGTTGAAGTGGAAAATGGCTATCCCCGCGCCGTGACGTTTGACGGCAACAAACCGGCGCAAGCCGTCATCAACCGGGTGTTTGAAGTGTGTGATCGCAAGTGGCGCGGCATTGGCGTGATTCCGGCCAGCGGTTGGCGCTTACGGCCGGAGTTCTCCCAATTTAACGCCGAAGAGCGCTTCGACGTGGGCGACATCCAGCCTGAAGAATCGCCCTTGTGCCAGGCGGGGCTGGTCTTGCAAGGATTGCTCAAACCGGATGGCTGTCTTGCCTTTGGCAAAGAATGCGCGCCGGAACATCCTCTGGGGGCAACGATGGTGTCTGCCGAAGGGGCGTGTGCGGCGTATTATCGGTATAGAAGAGGCTTGGAGATTAAAGATTGAAGATTGATGATTAGACATATTCAATCATCAGTCATCAATCATTAATTCTCAATTATCAATCTTCAATCATTTCTTACACTATGCTTGATCATTTTGGATTTTTAGCTCCCTATTATGAACGATTTATCCAGCCGCCTGATCCGGAACGATGGCCGGCTTTGCTTAATTTGCCGGCCGCCGGCAGTTTACTGGATGCCGGTGGGGGGACGGGACGGGTGTCGGCGCAGTTACGGCCGTTTGTGGATCGCCTCGTCATCAGCGACGAATCGGCCAAAATGCTGGCCCAGGCCCAGGCCAAAAACGTTTGCTGCCCGGTCGTCAGCGCGGTGGAAACGCTGCCTTTTCCCGACGCCAGCTTTGACCGTGTGATGGTCGTGGATGCGCTGCATCATTTCGCCGACCAGCGAGAAGCCCTGGCTGACCTGGTTCGGGTTTTGAAACCGGGCGGCCGTTTGGTCGTCGAAGAGCCGGATTTGAAGCGGTTCCAGGTCAAATTGATTGCAGTGGTTGAGAAAGTGGCCTTGATGCGCAGCCATTTTTACTATCCGGCGCAGATTGAAGCGATGCTTAAGGCGATGGGTCTGTCAACGAAGGTGGAGGGAGACGGCCGTTTCACTGCCTGGGTCATTGCCGATAAAACATATCTGTAATCCGTTATCCGTGATCCGTTATCCGTGACAGAACACAGAACACAGAACACGGAATACGGAACACGAAAACCAGGAAGTTATTCCCGAGCGCTCACTGAGGTGCAAAACGTATTTCGTACTCTTTAAGTGCGTCGCACCTCTAAGCTTGGGTTTCGTTCAAAATTAACTTTGCAGCTTGCTGGTGATTGGTAATTGAGTAATTGGGTAATTACCAGTTACCAATTACCTGGTTATTAGTAGTTACACATGAACTATGAGAGACAACAATGAAAGACCGCGAACCCGTCTATATTCAAAGCGCCATGTGTCCCGTTCCCATCCGGGATCGAGGGCACATTATTCTAGGGCATGGCAGCGGCGGTAAACTGTCCGGCGATCTCATCACCGATTTGTTCCTACCCCCCTTTGACAACCCGGCGCTGCGAGCTGGGGATGACGCCGGCGTGGTTAGTGCGGCAAACTGCAATCCGCTAGCCATCAGCACCGACTCGCACGTCGTCCGGCCCCTCTTTTTCCCTGGCGGCGACATCGGCAGGCTGGCTGTCTGCGGCACGGTCAACGATGTGGCCATGATGGGCGCTGTCCCTGCCTTTTTGACGGCCGGTTTTATTTTAGAAGAAGGGTTGGAAATTGGTTTGCTGGAAAAAGTGGTCGCTTCCATGAAAGAAGCAGCGGCGGAAGCGGGCGTCCTAATCATCGCCGGCGATACCAAAGTGGTGGAGCGGGGCAAGGCGGACGGGTTGTACATTGCCACATCGGGCGTGGGCAGTATGCTGCCGGGGACGCACATCAGCGGCTCGTTGGCGCAGCCGGGCGATAAGGTGATTGTGTCTGGCTCAATCGGCGATCATGGCATTGCCGTGTTGGGGGCACGCGGCGATTTGGGCTTTGAGACCGATATTCAGAGCGACGTTGCTCCGTTGAATCACCTTGTCAGCGCGATGCTGGATACGAGTGACAACATTCACGTTTTACGTGACCCAACGCGGGGCGGGGTTGCCAGCACGCTCAATGAGATTGCCCGCCAATCTCAAGTGGGAATTGTGCTGAATGAGCCGGCGCTGCCGATTAAAACGGCCGTTCGCGCCGCCTGTGAGATGCTCGGTTTTGATCCGCTCTACATCGCCAACGAAGGGAAGCTGCTGGCAATTGTGGCCCCGGAAGACGCCGACGCCGTTCTGGCCGTCATGCGGCAGACACGGTATGGCGAAGATGCGGTCATCATTGGCGAGGTTCAGGCCGAAGCCAAAGGGCGTGTTTTAATGAAGACGGCCATCGGCAGCACGCGCATTGTGGATTTGCTGATGGGGGAAATGCTGCCGCGAATTTGCTGATAAGTTTGCCAGTGGGCGAGTCATTGACTTGCAAACTTGCCTACTGGCTTGCCGGGACGAATCCCAAAATTGTTGTGGGAAATTTATCGGTTGCCAGGAGGAAGCCGCGCTCGTCCAGGCGAACAATGCCTTCCCAGTTGCGGGCGTCCTGGGCGATGAGTTCGAGCTGGATAGGGGGCGCTCCGCTGAAGCTGATGCCCGCATCTGTATACTGGAACTGGATGAGCCGTTCCACGTAATCGTACTGCTGATGGGTCACACCCTGGCCGGATTGTGCGGTGAGGGGATCGGCGTTTACAGTTAATTCGCGGTCACCGGGGAAGAAGTAGTTGATAGCCCAGAAACGGCCGTTTCCATCCAATTCCGTTACATCGGTTACACGGTACTCGATATTGGGGAAAGGGATGGCGTCAACGGCCGTTAACGCCGTATCAAAGCGGTGGGCAACGGGGGCAGGATTGACAGCCGTGCCATTTGTCTCGTAAAGCGTCACCACTCTATCTCCGGCGATAAACAGCGCTTCATCTGACTTGTTGCCGATGTTGTTTTGGGGCAGGATTTCGGTGAGAACGGCCGTATCCAGCGTTACTGTACTCAAATCTGGTTGGATACTGCCCGCTGCCAGGTAGCCGCGCATCCCTTTGACCGTTCTGGCTTCAATTGTCATGAAAACCTGGTCGCCGCGAAACGCGATTGCCTCAAACCCTTCATACCCGGATACTTTTTGGCGCAGCCCTGGCGCCGTGAACGGGACTTCCAACGCCAGCAATGCTTCCAATTCCCCATCCAAAAAAGCCAAAATATCCGCTTTACGCAGCGCGTAAAGGAACCCATCTCCGCCGCTGTTGGCAAAATCGGGATACTGCGGCATCAGAATGAGCCAGTCGCCATACCAGGCCATCCCCGAAACCTCGGCATTACGTTGGCTGACCGGCCCGTTCAGGGGAATGGCGGTTACCGGATATTCAGGGACGGCGGCCGGTTCTGTTTCTATTTGGGGCGGTGGTACTGTGTTTTCTGGCGTGGCGGGAACGGCCGTTCCCGCCACGAGAATAGGTTTGGCTGTGGCTAAACGGCAGGCCGCCAGCAGCAACATACTGGTCAACAGAGACAAGAAGGTTGATTTTTTCATATGATTTCTCTTGAAATAGTGAGGATTATAACGGTTCGCCCTGGGAAATGGAATTATGATAAAAAACAGAGAATTCTTGTGAAATCTCTGCTTTTGACGACAATTAAGAAAATAGCGCGGGGTAGAAGAGATGAATGACTACGACTTTTATAATTCGGAGCCGCCAGAACCGCGTCGTTCCCGGTTAAGGGTGGCGTTGTATCTGGCGATAATTATGTTGTTAATTGTTGGGCTGTCATGGTCGGCAATTAGCGGCATTGCCTGGTTTTGGGGACGGTCACAGGATGAAACGGCCGTTATCACCCGCGTGCCGCCCACAGCAGTTCCCGCCCCACCTGCCCTCGATCCGGCCAATGCAATTAACCGCATCGTTTTTGTCAATTCTACCGGGCAGGTAGAAACAATTGCGCCTGATGGCAGCGATCGGCGGCAGATTAGCGAAGGCGATACACTGTTCCAATTTCCGGCCTGGTCGCCAACGGGCGAATACATCGCCGCCGTGGGCGGCAGCGCTGTCTACCGGCTGACCGATTCAGCGGAGCCGCAGCAGAAAGAATTGTATGCCAGCCGCCGCCAAAGCCCATTTTATCTATACTGGTCGCCGGACGGCCGCTACCTCAGCTTCCTGGCGAACCATTCCCCGGGCATTAGCTTAAACCTGGTTGGCGTCTCAGGCGAATCCGAAAGCCGCCTGCTGCAAGTTGGCAGCCCGTTTTATTGGGATTGGACGGCCGATTCTACGCAAATCCTGATGCACTCCGGCTTTAGCGGTGAGGATGCGCGTCTGGCGCTTTACGATATTGACAGTAGCCGTGGCGGCCCCAATGTGGCCGCGCCCGGATTTTTTCAAGCTCCCGATATTTCGGGAAACGGCCGTTACTGGGCCTATGCAGAGATGGATGAAAACGGCAGCAGTTGGTTGGTCGCCGCCGACTCGCAAACCGGCGCGACGCAGCGCCAGTGCCATGCCGGATTGGCGGCCCTCAGTTGGAGCCCGTCCGCCGATCAATTAGCTTTCATCAGTACCGGCGACAAGGGGATGAATTTCGCTGGGCCTTTGCGTTTGATGGACGCAGCTACAGGCGAGGTACGTTTGTTGAGTCGAGATACCGTGGCCGCTTTTTTCTGGTCGCCAGACGGCCGTTACCTGGCCGCCATTTCCAGCGCCGATGGTTTAAGGGGCGATATTGCGGCCATGGAGAACGGCCGGCGCCGCGCTGGCAAATCAGCCCGCCAGGAACTCCCGACTATTTCCTTGCGCCTGGTCATTATAGACATAACAACCGGCGAAAAACAACACCTGCTCACATTCCAACCCACCTTAACCTTCATCACCCAATTCCTCCCATTTTTCGACCAGTATGCCCTCAGCCACCGTCTTTGGTCGCCTGACGGCCGTGCTCTGGTTTTGCCTATCCAGGAAGACGGAAATGAGGTCATTAAGATCATATCCATCAACGGCGACCCGCCCCGGCAGTTAGCAGAGGGAGACATGCCCTTCTGGAGCCAGCAATAGGGTAAGCTCCTCCCGCCCTACTCCCAAAGTAATCCGCTTTACATTGTGGCTGTATTACACTGCCCGGCAGTCGCTTCAGGAAACTGGTACACTGGTACCATCAAGCCCGCACAACAACCAAAACAATATCAAGAATCATATAAAGCACAGTAACTACTTCCGAGAGAGGTGCAACATGATCCCGACATACATGGTATTTTGGTCGATCGTAATGATTTTGTTCCTGAGCTTAACCCGCATCCGTAACATGGCGCAGATAATCGTCGTAACTTTAATTACGGCATTGGTACTGATTGTAAGTCAGGCGCTGTTTGCGGAGTTGTCAGCGGCGGCAGGCGCTTATCCTGGACTTGTTTTGTCCAATCCTGGTTATTATATCAACCAGGGAATGGTAGGCTGGCTGGCGTTACTGGTTATGCCTTGTGGTTGGTTTGGGCCAATCATCGGCTTAAATCTGGCCCAGCGCTGGCAGCGGAATATGTATGATGTTGGTTAGGTTAGGGGGTTATGGGGCAAGAGGCCTGATTTCTTCGTGAAATCGGGCCTTTTTGCTTTCTGAGCTTCATTTTTATTCATCATTTACCAGAGTCGGGCGAATTCTAGACTGGCGAGGTTTCTACCATCATATTATCAATCAGGCGAGTTTGGCCGATGAAAACAGCCATTGAAAACAATGTTTTTCGTTTGATGACGTCTAACTCAATCAAGGTCTCTGAGTCGGCGACACTGACGTAATCAAGTCGGGCCAGCGGTTCGGCAGTTATTAACTCTATCATTGCCTGACGGATTTTTTGGGCATCCCGTTCGCCGCTGTCAAAGGCAGTTTGGGCTTGTTTGAGGGCGCGGCTGAGAACCAGGGCGGCCTTTCTTTCGTCGGGAGACAGGTATTTGTTGCGTGAGCTGAGGGCCAGGCCGTCCGGTTCACGCACGATGGGGCAGACGATGAGGGCTAGATTGAAGTTGAGGTCGCGCACCATCTGGCGTAGGACGATGGCTTGTTGGGCATCTTTCTGGCCGAAGTAGGCGCGGCTGGGCTGGACAATATTGAACAGTTTGGCGACGATAGTGGCGACTCCCTGGAAGTGGGTAGGGCGGGAAGCGCCTTCGAGGGGTTTGGCGACTTCGGCAACGGTAACGGCCGTTTGGAAACCCGCCGGGTACATCACCGCATCAGACGGGGTGAAAACCAGGTCAACCGTCTCCTTTTCTAGCAAAGCCAGGTCGCGCTCCAGGTCGCGGGGATAATTGCTCAAATCTTCGGTGGGGGCAAATTGGATTGGATTCACGTAGATGCTGACTGCGACGCGGTCGTTTTCGGCATGCGCCCGGCGCACCAGCGAGAGATGACCTTCGTGTAGATATCCCATTGTGGGCACAAGCCCCCAGCTTTCAGTGCCATCTTGCCAACGGTTGGCGCGTACCTCGTCAATGTGTGCCGTAACTATCATTTGGTTTCCTTGATGATTAGTAAGCGTTCACTTCCCCCTGGAGACTTTTGAAGTTTTGACGCTCTGTGTGGTTGTGTACTCGACTGCAAAACTTCAAAAGTCTGTTGGCGGCTGAACGGTTACGATGATTAAGGATTAAAGATTGATGATTAAAGATTGAAATGGGTTGGCAAATCTTCAATCATCAATCTTTGATCGTTTTCTTCTAAAGCTTTGACCAATTTTAAGAGTTTTTCGTTAATTGGCGTAGGGATGTTGGTGCGACGGCCGTTTCTGACTACCGCCCCACAAATCGCTTCAATTTCGGTGGGGGCGCCGCGTAAAACATCTTGCAGCATGGAGGAGCGGTTGGCGGCCGTTGCCTGGGCCACTTCCAAAGCGCGTTTTCCTGCGTCTGGGTAGGGCAGGGCGATGCCGATGGTTTGGGCGACAACGGCCGTTTCCCGTGCCGCTGTCATCATTACCCGTTTCGCCGCTTCATTTTCCGCCAGGAACCCGTTACGCACCCCCAGCAGGGCCGTGAGCGGATTGATGCCCGTATTGATGGACAGCTTGCCCCATACCAGGCTGTCTACATTTTCCACCAGATCGGTTTGCAGCCCGGCCTGGTTGAATAACGCGGCAGCAGCCATTACCCGCTCCCGCGTTTGGACAGTGAAAGCCAGATGGGTTGGACCATGTCCGGCGTGGCGGATTTGGCCCGGTTCCAGCATGGTCGCGCCTTGCGCGGTGACGCCCAGGGCGACGTTTTGAGGGGTAAGAACGGCCGTTAACTTTTCCAGGTTGCCCAGCCCATTTTGCAGTGTCAGCGCCAGCCCGTCCGGTTTGAGAATTTGTTGAGCCAGCAAAGCGGCCCGGTTAGTTTGGTGACTTTTGACTAAAATCAGCGCCAGGTCAACGGGGGGGATTGAGGATGGGGTGTGGGTGGCGGCCAGGGCGCGGCGGGTGGCACGGCCGTCTGGCCCCACCAACGTTAACCCGTCACGCGCCAGCGCAGCCAACTGCTCCGGCCAATGCCCCAGCAGCGTTACTTCGGCCAGCGGCGACAAAAACGCGCCAAACAAGCAGCCCATCGCCCCCACGCCGATGATACCAACTTTCATTCCGCCTTCAGCTCTTTTAGAAAGGCATCCAGTTCATCTTGTGGCATGGGGTAGGTGTGTTCTTTGGCGGGGAAACGGCCGTTGACCACATCTTCGCGGAAAGCGGTGAAAGCGTCGGTGACGGTCTGGTCAAGATGGGCGTACTGTTTGACAAAACGAGGTAACTTTTTGTCGAACAGCCCCAGCAAATCGTGGTAAACCAGCACCTGCCCATCACAGCCGGCGCCGGCGCCGATGCCGATAGTGGGGATGGTTAGTCGCTGGCTAATGGCGGTGGCCACGGGTTCCGGCACTGCCTCCAGGACGATGCTGAAACAGCCGGCGGCTTCCAGCGCCAGGGCGTCTTGCAGGAGGTTGTGGGCGGAAACGGCCGTTTTCCCCTGCACCCGGTAGCCGCCCAACTTTGATTGTGACTGCGGCGTCAGACCGATATGACCCATCACCGGGATACCGGCGCGAATAATGGCCTCAATCGTGAGCACAACTTCACGCCCGCCTTCCAGCTTGACCGAATCCATGCCCCCTTCTTTGAGGAGCAGGCCCGCGTTGCGTACCGCTTCGGCCATATCTGCCTGGTAGGAAAGGAAAGGCATGTCGCCGATGGTGAAAGCGTATGTCGTCCCCCTGGCGACCATGCGGCAGTGATGAAGCATTTCGGCCATCGTTACCGGCACAGTGCTGTCATACCCCATCATCACCATCCCCAGCGAGTCGCCCACCAGGATGACGTCAATTTCGGCCTTGTCCACCAGAACCGCCCCGGAATAATCGTAAGCGGTCAGCATGGTGATGGGCTGCTTTCTATCTTTCTTGCGCTGTAAATCCAGAATAGTAACTTTTTTTCTGTTCATACTGGTTCCTTCCGGGACAGGGTAAATAACTGGTCGGCCAGCGATTCAATTGTGTCGCGCAGCGCCAGCTTTTCCCGCCAGGCGGTGGGGATGCCCTGTTCCCCGTAATAGGCTCCCGCTATTTGACCGTAAACGGCCGCCGTCGTGTCGGCGTCATCGCCCAAATTGGCGGCCAGCAGGCAGCCGTCGCGAAAATTGTCGCTGTGGTAAAAGGCCCACAACGCCGCTTCTAATGATTTGACCACGTAACCGCTGCCTTGTATATCGGGCGGCAGACGTTTTTTGAATGAACCGGCGGCGATTGCGTCAATTGCGGCGGGCAGGGGCTGCGTTTGCCAGTAATCAGGGACGGGCGCGTAGTGAGAAGCGAGCAGCGCTGCTTTCTCTTGTCCGTTGAGCGCGCCAACCAGTAACCCGCCAAAATAGCGGCAGGCGGCAACGGCCGTTGCCGCGCCATGCGTCGTCCGCGAGCTTTCGCCTGATTCTTCGATGGCCTGCGCCGGGTCATGGGCGTAAGCCATCGGCACGGGAGCCAGCCGCATGATGGAGCCGTTCCCGGCCGAGTACGGGTCGATGGAACCGGCCAGGGGGGTGCCGGTTTGCCGCCAGCGGTGTAAGGCGTCCCGGACTGTGTTGCCGATGTCGAAGCAACGGCCGTTACTGCTCATGTATCCCTCTTTGTACCAGCGCCAGTAGCGGGCCATCTGGTCGGCCGGGTCAAACCCCTGCGTTTCTACCAGGCTGGCCGCCAGGCCCATCGCCATCGAGGTATCATCCGTCCATTGGCCCGGTTCCAGCCGGAACTGCCCGCCGCCGGCCATGTCGCTGATGGGCGCAAAGGTTCCCGGCGGTTTGAATTCCAATGTGGCGCCCACGGCGTCGGCCGCGGCTAATCCCAGAAGCGTTCCCCGGTATCGTTCAATAGGTTTCATAATGATTTTGATGACTCTTGTTCGCGCCGCGGGTCTAAAATCTCGTCAATATGCAGCCAGACAACGCGGGCGTAGTGAAAAATGACAGGCGAGAGAACAATCAGCGCCGGGATAAGTGTGATCAGGTATCCGGCCAGGGATGCGCCGCTGAGGTAGAGGATGAGGATGAGAGGCAGGGCAACGGCCGTTCCCATCACATAACCCATAAAAACAGCCATCATAAAATAACCGTTCTCGCGCTCAAATTTGATGCCGCAAACGGGGCAGGTTTCGTTCATGGTCATAAACGACAAAAATATCTCGCCTTCCAGACAGTGGGGACAGCGTGATTTCAACAGAGATTTTAGTCGCAAACTAATTACTCCTGTGCGTAATTGGGAATATAAGATAGCAAACTATCACACGGGGGACAATGTTTGGGTTAAAAGGTGTGAAGAAGGGGTGGAATTAGGGAGTATGACCTATTATAATGAATGGATCAATGAGTAAAATGGATTTTCAAAACGAAATTCGCCAGTTCCCCATCAATCTGCCCCGCGCGGCGCTGACGCTGGCCCGCGCTGTTGCTTATCCCGATTTGGATATCCCTCACTACTTGGCGCAGTTGAATTCGTTAGCTGAAGCGGCCAGAACGGCCGTATCGCCGCACGAATCCGTTCTAGCCCAGGCTGATGCATTAGCCGCTTTTTTGTTTAAGGAGCAGAGATTCCAGGGCAATTTGGCTTACTACTTCGACCCGCGCAACAGTTTTCTGAACGATGTACTGGATCGCCGCCAGGGACTTCCCGTGACGCTTTCCATTTTGTATGCGGCTGTGGCAGAACGACTGGGTTTACCTGCTTTTGGTGTGGGGATGCCCGGCCATTTTATCGTAGCCGTGCGTGTGGCCGGGCAAGATTATTACCTTGACCCGTTCCATGAAGGGCAACGGCTCACAATGGAGGCGTGTGCCCGGCTGGTGAAGGAAACAACCGGCTACGAGTTTCGCCGGGAATGGCTGGCCCCAACTGAGCCACTGGCGATTTTGGTGCGGATGCTGAACAATTTGCGTAATGTCTATGTGCAGTACCAGCAGTGGGAGGCGGCAACGGCCGTTATCCAATTACTCAACCTGGCCGAGCCGGACGTACCGCAGCATTTGCGAGATTTAGGCTTTATCTATTTCCAAAACGGCGCGCCCCGTCTGGCAGCAGCTTCCCTGGAGGCGTACTTACAGGCGCGTCCCAACGCGCCTGACGCCGATGCCATCCAGCACAATGTGAGCCAGGCGATTGATGCCTGGGCGCGGCAAAACTAAGGGTGGCTGTACAGCGCTGCCAGTGATTCAATCCGCAGGTCGCGCAGTCGCTCTCGGATGACATGGCCTGCTTTCTGGCTTATCAAGTAGCCAAATGCCGGTTGTTCCTTGAACTTATCGTGCAGTGTCTGGGTGTGGAAGGCAATAACATGGCAGGGGGTCAACGCCTTCGCTCCGGCTGAAGCGGTATATGGCTCGATGAGCGCCGACCAGCCAAAAATATCGCCGCTGCCAACGGCGCTGACGATTACATCTTCGGTAACTAATTCGCCAGTGAGTTGTTGGGATATCCCGTGCGTGATGTTGCCGTCGGGCACGGAGACAAAGATGCTGATGGAGCCTTTGATGATAAGATAGAAGGTCTCCAGATAGTCATTTTCCTGGAAGAAGATGTAATCGGTCGCCACGTTTAATTCTTCTCCTATTTTGGCGAGAGTCACAAGCTGGTCATGGTTCAGTCCGGCGAAGAAGGGATAACGGCGGATTATTTCAGGTGAGATCATCGGTTTTTACTCCTAATTCAGTTAGAACGGCCGTTACCGCCCCTGGAATGGCGGCAGAAACGGCCGTTGTCGGTTCATCATTAAACTCAATCACATTCTCAACCTCAATCGCATAAATCACCACCTCATCCGGTAAATGCAGCCCCAGTTTCTTCCCCGACTCCAGCGCCGTCGCCAGCGTCGTGTCATGCGCCGACGCGCTGTGCTGCGTCGGGCTGATGGCGCGCAGGTCATCCAGCGTCATCCGGTGCATTCGCCCCGGCGTATTGTCCGTCCCATTCGTAAACGCATCCACGATGATGGCCCGGTCATAGCCGATCATCATCTCCATCAACCGCAGCCCGCCGGCGCTGGCCTCCGTGATGTGGAGATCGGAGACTGGAGATTGGAGACTGAGCGCCTTCTCTACCTCGTAAGCCACTTTGACGCCCACGCCATCATCCGTCAAAATGGGGTTGCCCAATCCAATAACAATGGTTTTCATGTGGTTTCCGGGGGAGGAGAGTAGACCACATCATCCAGCGTCAAATTCATGGCACGGGCGATGGCTTGGAGTACGGCCGTTGTCCCCTCCCGTTTCCCCGTTTCAATTTGCGATAAATAAGATGCGCTGATACCGGCCGCCTGCGCCAATTCTTGCTGCGTCATCTCCCGGTACTCGCGCCAAACCTTCACCGGATTTTCGCCATCCATGATAGCGTAAGGCACATGCGATGGGATTATTTCCTCGCCATTGGCAATTTCCTGCATCGCCGCATCATAATCCCGAATATCTTGCAGCATCTCTGCGTCTTCAACCAATTGGGTGTACAAATCATAAGGCAATACAGCGTATTCAGGCTGCCCTTCTTTTAAGATTAGTTGAACATTACTCATCGGTACACACTTCCTCGCGGCGCAATTTTCAAAACAAGCACAACTAATTCGCCATCATATATCTCATAAATAACCCGCCAATCACCCACGCGCAAACGATAACCAGGCCGGTTTTGCAATTTGGTAACATTATTATGTTGTTCATATGGATTCATTGCAATTTGGTCTAACTTCTCTCGAATACGCCAAGCCTGATTACGAGGTAATTTAGTCAGGATGCGTTTGGCTTTCTTTGTGTATGCAACTTTGTACATGAGGCTATATTAGCATGCCGAAATTCAATAATCAATGATATATTTGCAATTTGCAAATATAACTAACGAAAATGGCCGGCGCTTCCCAAACGCCGACCATCTAAAGCCTTCTATTTCCATCTCTACATGCTAGCTCGCTGCACAAACTGCGACAGCCGCTCCACTTCCTCTCCCGCCGCATCCCGAATCACCACCTCCAGCGGCATTTGGCCGGGCAAAGAGTGGGTGGCGCAGGACATGCAGGGGTCGTAGTTGCGGAAGGCCATCTCGATGGCGTTCAGCAGCCCTTCGGTGATGACCGTGCCTTTCTTGATGAGACCCTGGGCCGCTTTCTTCACCGACATGGCGATGGGGGCGTAGTTGTTGGTTGTGCCTACGATGAGGTTAACGGCCGTCAAAATCCCCTTCTCATCCGTCTTGTAATGATGGGTCAGCGTGCCGCGCGGCGCTTCAACCGAGCCAATCCCTTCCGTCGGCGTGTTCTCGACCACAACGCGCACGTTGGGGTCGGTGATTTCCGGGTCTTGCGCCAGTTCCAGCATCCGTTCGGCGGCATACAACAACTCGACCAGCCGCGCCCAGTGGGTGGCCAGGCGGTGATGGATGGGTTGGTAACGGCCGTTTACCTTCTTACTGCCCAGCGTCTCATAAAACTTCTCAAACGCCGCCTGCGCTTTTGGCGTGGCCATCCCATCTGACGCATTCAGCCGCGAGAGCGGGGTGGCGCAGTAAACGCCGCTTTCCTTGCCGTCCGTGAACCCATTCCAGCCCACTTCCTTCAGATAGGGGAACTTCAAATACGTCCACGGCTCCACTCGTTCGGCGATATGTTTTGTATAATCCTGCGGCGGATACTTCACAAACTCCTTCCCGTCCGGGTTAACCACGCGAATCAGGCCATCGTAAAAGTTAACGTGATTATTCGCGTCCACCGTGCCCATGTAGTAAGTCTTGTGCGTAAACGCATCCGACAAAATCAAGTCCACATATTCTTTATTTGCCAGCACCACATCGGCAAACAACTGCAAGCTGAAGAGGGCAAACGCCACATTTTCTTTGGCGTAGCCCTCGATTTCCTGCCGCATCTCCTCCGTCACGTGCTGACTCCAGCCGCCGGGCATCCCCGCCACCGGATGCACTTCGCGCCCGCCCAGCATTTGGATGACATGATGGTTCCGCTTGCGGCAGTTAATCACCTGCAGGCCAATCTCCTTGCCCACCTTGTGAATCACGCCCAAGATGTTGCGTTCTGCCGCCGGAGCCGTTGGCCCCAGGACAAAATCAGGCGCGCCCAGGGCGTAAAAGTGGACGGTGTGGTCGGTGCAGTAGAAGGCCGAGTAGAACATCTCACGCACTTTCTTCACCGCCGCCGACGGTTCTGCCCCGTACAGTGCATCCAGCGCCTTCGTCGCTGCCATGTGGTGCGCCTCTGGGCAGACGCCACAAATCCGGTTGGTGATGCGCGGCATTTCCTCCGCCGGGCGGCCCACACAAAACTGCTCAAACCCGCGCAGTTCAGGGATTTGGAAATAAGCGTTCTCGACATCCCCCTGCTCATTCAGGAAGATTTCAATCTTGCCATGCCCTTCCAGCCGGGTGATGGGGTCAATCGTAATTCGTTTCGTACTCATAAGTTTTGTCCCTTGGGGGATTGAAGATTAAAGATTGAAGATTAGTCATCAATCATCAATCATCAATCATCTCCCATTCACCTTCGCCCGCCTTAGCAGCGAATGCGCCATGCTGAACCGGTAGAACGTCCCCGCCGGGTCAACAATCGTGTCCATCACCGCGTCAAGCTGGCGCTCGATTTCCGCTTCGTCTTCGCCCGGTTTGCCTACGCCCAGGATAGAAGCGATCGCCGTCAACATCTTCGCGCCCTGATCCTCAACCCCATCCAGCGGGCCGTAGCAGCCGCGGCAGCCCATCCCCACAATGGGGCAAAGCGCGCCGCAGCCGCTGAGCGTCGCCGGCCCCATGCACATGAGACCTTGCTCCAACAGGCACACCTCCCGGTCGGGAATCACTTCATACGGCCGATAAAACCGCTCAATCTTCTTCACATCCTTCTTCAACGTGCATTCCTGGCACACCGCCACATTCCCCGCGCCGATAATCGAACCGGCCGGCGGCAGATCGGCCCCTTCCAGGAGCGCCGCCACCACCGCCTGTAAAACCGTCCAAATCTGGTGCGGCTCCGGTGGGCAGCCGGGAATCGTGTAATCCACATCCACCACCTGATCCAACGACTTGATCGTGTGGTAGAATACCGGAATTTCCAGCGTCCCTTCCGGCGCGTCGTAAAACGGCTGTGGCAGGATGCCCTCCGGGTTGTCAATCGTTGGATTATCCAGGTAAACCGTGTGCAGCGTCGCCTCCTTCGAGGTCAGGTTGGAGAGACCGGGGATGCACCCCTCGTAAGCGCAAGAGCCAAAAGCGACCATCACCTTCGACTTTTGCCGCAGCAGTTGGGCCATTTCCTCATTTTCCGAGTTGCGAATGGCCCCGTTGAACAGGCACAAATCAATGTAGCCGTCCGGGTAGCCCTTTACATCCTTCACCTTGAAATCAGCGATGCAGGGGAAGAAGGCGATGTCAAATACTTCATCCACCACGAGGATATTTTCCTGGATGTTCAGCACGGCGATTTCGCAGCCGCCGCAGCCTGAAGCCCAGTACATAGCCAGCTTGGGCTTGCCTTTGTCACTCATGCCGCCACCTCCTCTTTTTCAGTTAGATGGATGAGGCGGTCGCCGTTAGCGGCAGCGACGCCCGGCCAGTTGAGCGGGCCGAGGGCGCGAACCTCCTCCACCATCTTGGTGATCTCCTCGGCCAGCCGCACCCCTTCAGCGGCGCTTGCCCAGATCAGTTTCACCCGTTCCGGTTCCACGCCAAACTGTTTTAACATCCGTTTGAGCAGCACGTAACGCCGGTACGCTTTGTAATTTTGCTCCAAATAATGGCACTCGCCCGGATGACAGCCGGTAATCAGTACCCCGTCTGCGCCCCCTTGCAGCGCTTTGAGGACGAACGCAGGGTCCAGACGGCCGGAACACATCAACCGGATCAGGCGCACATTGGGCGGGTACTTTTTGCGCGACATACCCGCTAAATCGGCCGCCCGGTAGCTGCACCAGTTACAGGTAAAGCCGATGATTAAAGGCTCGAATTGTTTTTGTTCAGCCATTGTTTTACTCCGTTTTCCGTATTCTGTATTCTGTATTCCGTATTCCGTAACCCGTATTCCGTTTTACGTAAGTCGGAGACGGATTACGGCACACGGTATACGGATTACGGCATACGATTACGCCATCTCCGGTTCCAGGACGCGCCCGCCGTTGACCGACAGCATCAACAAGCCTTCCAATTGGGCCAAAACTTGCTGGTCGCTAAATTGGGTGCCGGTAATGGCTCCCGACGGGCAGGCGGCCACGCAGCTGCCACAGCCCTGGCAGAGCGCTGGGTTAATCTCCGTCACCATCTGATCTTCGTGGAAGAGGATGGCGTTGAAGGGGCACATGGTGTTGCAAATACGGCAGCCGGAGCATTTTTCTTCGATGACGCTGGCCCGCACCGGTTCCAGAGCCAACTCTTTTTGTTGGATGCGTCCCAGCACCCGCGCCGACGCTGCCGCGCCTTGCACCACGCTGGCGGGAATATCCTTCGGGCCTTGCGCGCAGCCGGCGATGAAAATGCCTTCGGTCATCGTCGCCACAGGGTCCAGCTTGGGATGCTTTTCGGTGAAAAAGCCGTTGACGCTGCACGAAATGCCAAATTGATGGCCGACTTCTACGGAATCATGGCGCGGTTCCAGCCCGGCGGATAGGATGACCATGTCTACCGGGACGCGGCGCTGTTTGCCGATGAGGGTGTCTTCGGCTTGAATGATGAGCTTGCCTTCTTCGCCGGGCAGTCGGGCAGCGTCGGTGACTTCGGCCACGCGGCCGCGGACAAAGTGGACGCCTTCAGCCAAGACTTTTTGGTAGAACTCGTCGTAATCTTTGAAGGCTGTGCGCATGTCAATGTAGAAGTTGTACACTTCCGTATTAGGGCCGGCCCGCTCTTTGACGAGATGGGCGAATTTGAGACTCTGCATACAGCAGATGACGGAGCAGTAGTTGTTGTAGTTTTTGTCGCGGCTGCCGACGCAGTGGATGACGGCGACGGCTTCGGGTTCGGTAACGCCATCGCGCAGGCGAACGGCCCCGTTGGTTGGCCCGGAGGCGTTGCACATCCGTTCAAATTCCAAGCTGGTGAAGACGTTGGCGAGACGGCCGTATCCATACTGCGGAATCCGCCGCGCATCAAACAAATCATACCCCGTCGCCAGAATAATGTTGCCCACATCAACTTGCAGCAGCTCGTCTTCCTGCTCAAAATCAATCGAGTTCGGCTGCGTGGGGCAGAAAATCTGGCATGCCTGGCACTTACCTCGCTGGAAGTAAATGCAGTTTTCTGTATCAATGACGGGGTATTTGGGCACAGCCTGGGGGAACGGCCGATACACCGCTTTGCGATACCCCAGCCCGGCTTCAAACACATCGTCAATCACTTTCATCGGGCACTTTTCAATGCAAATGCCGCAGCCGGTGCAGACATCCTCATTCACATAACGCGCCTTCTTGCGGATGGTGACCGTAAAATTGCCCACGTAACCATCCACCCGCTCCACCTCGCTGTAGGAGAGGAGATGGATGTTGGGGTGGGAACCGGCCGTGACCATTTTGGGCGTCAAAATACAGGCCGAGCAGTCCAGCGTGGGGAACGTTTTATCAAACTGAGCCATGTGGCCGCCGATGGACGGTTCGCGTTCAACCAGATAAACCGGGAAGCCGCTGTCGGCAATCTCAATGGCCGCCTGGATGCCGGCAATGCCGGCGCCGACGACCAGCGTGGCTTCGTTGATAGGGACGTGCAGCGGTTCCAGCGGTTCGTGCAGGGCCACGCGCTCCACGCCGCCCGTGATCATTGCTTTGGCTTTCTGCGTCGCCATTGCTTTGTCTGTATGCACCCACGATACCTGTTCGCGGACGGAGACCATCTCGCACAAAAACGGGTTCAGCCCCGCTTTGGCGCACGCTGCACGGAATGTTTGCTCATGCAAATGGGGGGAGCAGGCGGCGACGACGACACGGGTCAACCCTTTTTCTTTGATGTCGTCCTGGATTAATTCTTGCCCCAGGCTGGAGCACATGAATTTATAGTCGCGGGCAACGACGACGCCGTCATCAGCCAGGTTTTCTTTGGCCCATACGGCTACATTTTCCACGTCTACCATGCTGGCGATATTTGTGCCGCAGTGACAGATGTATACGCCAATACGTTCTTTACTCATGGCTCACTCCTCCTCTGGCATGACGGGCATAGGCAGCTCTTGTTTGGACGGCCGTTTCTTCTTCGGTTTCTTAGGCGGCTTAACGCCGATCTTGATCAACGCTGGGGCGGCGCTTATGAACTCTTTGCCAAAGCCCAACTTTTTTGCCGACAAACCAAATGCCAGCCCCATCAACTGCGTGAAATAAAGGATGGGAATGTTGTAATGGGTTCCATAAGCCTTGTTGACATTGTGCTGATAGGCATCCAGATTCAATTGGCACATGGGGCAGATGGTAGTAATAACATCCGCCTCATAATCGGCCGCATTTTTCAGCAGTTGGTGAATCATGTACAACGCCACCGGTTCGCTAATTTGGGTCATATGCCCCCCGCAGCAGTGGGCTTTCATCGGAAAATCAACGACAGTTGCACCCAATGTCCGCATCAATTTGTCCAGGCTGGTAGGGTATTCCGGGTCGTCAAATTTATCCAGAAAGCCGGGGCGAACGATGAGGCAGCCATAATAGGGGGCAACGCGCAGCCCGTAAAGCGGTTTGCTGACTTTTTTGGCAATGGCGTCATAGCCAACGTCATTTACCGCTACATCTAATAGATGACGGGTATGGACTTGGCCGGGCGTATAATGCATGCCGCCAGCGGCCAGCGCTTTATTGACTTTGTCAGCCAGCGCCGGCGACGCCGATAAATAAGCATCGCATTTACTCAAGTTGAGAAAACAGGCGCTGCAGGGCGCGACCAGATTTTCGCCATTGCTCATTTGTTGTTCGGCCAACGATAAATTGCGGGCGATGAGAGCGTAAGCCTGCATTTTATCTATAGCCATAAATTCGACTGCGCCGCAGCAGTTACAATCGTTGACTTCCTGAAACTCGATGCCTAGCGGCTTGGCTACAGCCATTGTGGAATCATGATAAGCGCTGGCGTTCCGTTCCAGAGAGCAGCCGGGATAGTAGTTATATTTCATGCGACTCCTCCTTGCTCTCGTTCTTGTCGGGCGATCTCTTCCGCTTTGGACAGAATGGCTTGCAGTTGATCTACGTTTTTTATCCGGCGCGGCGTTAAATCCATGCGTCCTTTACGCATCATTTCCAGTCCCATGCCGGTAGCCATTTTTATGGCTCCCAACGGATGATGGCGCAGATGGTAACGGGTAGCTAATCCTAGTTCAAAGCTACGGCCGTATTTCAGCACGGCATCCGCAAAAAATTCGGAAAAATCAGGTGCATCACTGGCAGTGGACTTGCGGCAATACCCTTCTCGAACCGCTTTGCGCTTAAGCGTATACATGAGATCGGTGATATGTACCTGTTGGGGACACCGGGCCATACAGTAGTAACAGGAGACGCAGTACCAAAAGGTATTAGATTTCAAGACCTCTTCGCGCATGTCGGCTTTAATCATGGCAAAAATTCGCCGGGGACTGTATTCCATGTCTGGGCCGGAAGGGCAGGAGCCGCCGCAGGTGCCGCATTGGATGCACATCTCAAAACGAGGATCGCTGCCGGGCGTATCTTCAATTACCTCTTGCAAAAAACTTCTTTTGGGGACAGTTGCCGGCATGGGGGATGCCGCTATGTCCAGCGTATCTATGGTCAAGATTCACCTCCTGGCTTTTAGCCGATTAAATGGGATGGAGGGTTGTTTACCGGCGCTGTCTTAAAACGTAAAGCGGCCGTTATCTCAGTGAAATGGCTGTGGCTCCAACTCATATGGATTGAGGACAATCTAATCAATAATCCTGTGTAACGATTCAGGTGTCGGTATACATTTGTGGCAGCTCCCAGATGTGATGTTAGCTGTATCGGCAGCATATGAAATAGTTTTAGTTGTGAATAATTTCACAAATTCTTTTTCTACAGGATAATCAGGAATCGCGTGCTTTGTTAGTGACAAACGTCATAAGAATAAGTGAGGGAAATCATATTTTTGCCGCTTAATTATACGTTTCTTCTCGCAGAACAGTTCTTAAAAGGGGTAGTGGTTAAATAAGAACTGGTAGGTTTTCATTATACTCATGAATAAACACCTTCAAGGCTGCCTCATGATACGCATCAGATTTGGAAAACGAAAGCGTTCGACGAACGAAACGCCCCAACCGTTGGCGCAATGTGTTATTCCATCTCTCAACATGCGCTGTTTCGCCACTCTCTTTACCAACCGATTGATGTTCTTCCCTCTAATTTTTACAGAAAGTAGTTTACACTATCGTTTCAATTGCCCAATTACTTAATTATTGATACGTGCTGTTATCTTCCCTTGTGGCTGTGCTGGCTGAAAAATAATTGAGAAAATCTGTTGTGGTGATGATGCCAACGAGCGTATCGCTTTCCACAACTGGCAGGGCGCCAAATTTATACATGCTGAGCATTTCCGCAGCGCGATAGGCGGGCATCTCTGGTGTGACCGATACGGGGTTGGGCGTCATGCAGCTTTCGGCGGTGACTCTGGTTAGCAGTTCTTCGTCTTGTGTCCGGTCATGTAAGACAACGGGGGAATTCATAATCAGACGAATGTCACGGTCGGTAACAATGCCTACCAGCTTGCCATTGTCCAGCACTGGAATTTGCCGGTAGCCCCGCGTTTTCATAATGCTAATAACGGTGCGTAAAGGGGTGGATGGGGTTACGGTGTCTGGTACGGCCGTCATCAAATCGTTTACAGTTAACATACGCTCCTCACATACACAGCCTGTTTCCTTATAGTGTAAAACATTATCTGTTTGAATCGTCGTGGCGAATGTCATGCTAGATGGATGACTTTCTTCTATTATCTCAATGACATTTGACACTCGGATTGATCCCAGGCAACTTCTACAATCTGAATACTTCCTTTTGGCATCAATATTATGTTTTATTGGACGATGAATAGAATTCGACTGTTAATTATAGAAGAACATGTTGCTGTGCGTAACGCACTTTGTGTACGCTTGCAATCTTCGTCCAATCTTGAAGTGATTGCCGCTCATGAAAGTATTGCCGATTGGAAGGCACAACAAAGGCTGTCTCCAGCCGGGGCCTCTGCCGATGTGGTGTTATTAGGGCTAAAGAGTCACCGCCAGCGCCCATTGAATGCGATTATTAAGGAAGTCAAAGAATTTAAGCAATCGGGTACGGCCGTTATCGTTTTAGCATCCTTTGCCGACGACATTGAACGCGAGTTGATTTTAGAAGCCGGCGCGCAGCGATATTTGCTTAAGGACATCAATTCAATTCAACTTATCGCTGAAATCGAAACATTGGCTGCTGCTCAGCCCAATTAGGCAACTGCTAGAAAAATTGGGTCTCTAGGATTTCGCGTGGTTAGTTCACCGGATGGTTATTTTTTGACACGAATGGCACGAATTTTCACGAATTTTCTTATTATTCGTGTCATTCGTGTTATTCGTGTCAGGTTTTTTCCTCGACCCCGCGAAATCCTAAAGAACCGAAAAATTCTCAAAAATAGACGTGCCGACAACCGCTTAAGTAAAATCTAAACGACTTATACCCTTTGCCTTAATCCGCGCCCTATTTTGAAACTGGCGGACAGCTTCAATTATCCTTTAGAAACTGCCTGAACCGCCAATAAACGAAACGAAACAAAGTAGTTCCTCCCATTCATTGTAAGCGGCGGCATAGGTTATAAACTTAGGGTAAGATTGTTAGCGGGTTGCCGCCCAAGTTGGCGGCCCCAAAACTAATCATTGGAGAAACATAACAATTATGGCAAAAAAAGTAAGTAAAAAACGTAAAGTACAGTCGCAAAAGCAGCGGACGAATTGGGTTTTGATTGGGGGCGTTATTGCCGTTGGCGTCATTGGCCTATTTGCGCTGCTGTTCCTCTCTGTACAAGAGACGGCCGCGCCGCAAACAGCATCCCTTGAGGATTATTGTAATGCTAATCCCGATCGTTGCATGGTTAAAGGGAATGAAAACGCGGCTGTGACGGTTGTCGAGATTTCTGACTATGGCTGTACTCACTGCCGAACATATTACACGCAAACTGAGCCGTTAATTGATGCTCGCTATGTTCAATCTGGCGACATAAAATACGTCGTTGTGCCTTTTGCCCTTTCGCCAGCCACCTTTCAGGCAGCCAATGGCGGTTTATGCGCCGGTGAGCAAGACCGTTTCTTTGAGTATAGTACAGCGATGTTCAGCCAATATGATGATGCCGACGCCCGCGAGCGGTCAGGCATTTTGCGAGCTGCCGCTGCCGCTGGCGTTGACGCCGAACAATTCAGCGAGTGCTTGAACCAGACCCGTTACAATAACATCCTGCAACAGAATATCAGGACGGTAAGCGCGGCTGGGGTCAATTCAACGCCAAACTTCTTCATCAATGGGCAGCACATTGAAGGAGCGCAGCCCTTTGCCGCTTTTCAACAGCAGATTGACGCTTTATTAGGTTCCTGAGGTGGCTATGCAGACTCGAAATTGGCAGATCAGGCTCATTCAACTGTTAACCATTCCCGGCATTTTAACGGCCTATTACCTATACCTGTATCACGAGGGAACATTGTTTTCGGCCTGCAAAGTGAATGCTTTATTTGACTGTGGGCAAGTGAGTGGCCCAGGCGCCCCTTACGCAGCTATTGGCCCGGTTCCCGTTGCTCTGATTGGGCTTGTTGGCTACATATTCATCTTTTTGTTAGTCTGGTTGAAAGATTGGTTCCCGATAGTAGATGATAATCTGGCAGAACTGATGTTTGGCACGACGGGGATGGCCTTTTTGTTTACGCTGTGGTTAACTGTGTTGGAGTTTGTAAAAATTCATGCGTTTTGCCAGTATTGCCTGACCTCGGCGGTCATTGTGGTCGTGATGTTTGGCCTGGCAATTGAGTATTTATGGTCAGCGCGAAATAAGGTATAGATATTTCGGCTCTCAGGCTAACAGTATGAAGTGCAAAGAAGGGAACGATATGAGAGTAAGCCTGGTTCGGGATTGGATGACTCGTGACGTGATTGTCGTTGAACCAGATACGTTGGTATCAGATGCCGATGATTTGTTGGTAACTCATAAGATTCGTCGTCTGCCGGTAGTGGAAAACGGCCGTCTTGTCGGCATCATTACCTATGGCGATATTCTTAGCGCCCGGCCATCTACCGCTAACCACCTTAACAGTTGGGAAATGCAATACATGCTGGCCCAACTTGTTGTTGACGTTATGTCTACGGCTCCCATTACGGTGTCTCAAGATGTTCCCATGGCCAAAGCGGCCCAATTGATGCTGCATCATAAAGTAAGCAGTTTGCCTGTGGTGACCGACGATAATGCTCTGGTAGGTATCATAACGGAATCGGATATCTTTCGGATGGTTGTGCGCGATTGGGTACATGCGTGCAGTGATATATCTGAGCCACAGGCTCACTATGGATAATCAACTCGAAAAATAATTAGGGAAAAACAATGCGCAATTATCGTCGATAATTGCGCATTGTTTTTGTGAAAGAGGTATTGACAATGGAATTTGGGATACCCCAAGAGGTTCGTGACCTGGAAATGCGGGTGGGATTAGCGCCGTCGGGCGTGCTGTCACTCGTCAGGGCCGGGCATACGGTTTACGTAGAGAGCAAGGCCGGCGATGGGGCCGGTTTTAGTGATGAGGTTTATCGGGACGCCGGGGCGCAGATCGTGTATTCGGCGGCGGAGGTGTACGGCCGTGCCGACGTCGTCGCCAAATTAGCCCGGCCCACCAAAGAGGAACACCGCCTCTTCCGCCCCGGCCAGATGATCTTCTCCTTCCTGCACCTGTCCGTCGCCTCGCCCGATCTGTTGGAAGCGCTGGTCGAACGAGAGATAACGGCCGTCGCCTACGAAATGATCAAAGAAGAGAATGGCGAACTGCCCGTCCTCGTCTCCGCCAGCCAGGTAGCCGGACGCTTCGCCCCCACCATCGCCGGGCAACTGCTGCGCAGCGACCGGGGCGTCCCCGGCCAGCAGCAGGGGCGCGGCATCCTGTTGAGCGGCATTCCCGGCGTGCCGCCGGCGGCCGTCGTCATCCTGGGCGGCGGCACGTTAGGCGTCAACGCCGCCGGCGCATTTATGGGGCTGGGGGCCGAAGTCACCGTGTTAGACCGCAATTTGAATAAGTTGAAATACATTGACGAGCGGTTTAACGGCCGTGTCACCACCATGTTCGCCAACAAATACAACATCCGGCGCGCCGTCAAATTCGCCGACGTGCTGATAGGAGCCGTGCTGCTCCCCGGCCAGCGCGCCCCCATCCTCGTCAGCCGCGGAATGGTCAAAACCATGCGCCCTGGCTCCGTCATTTTAGACTTCTCCATAGACGAAGGCGGCTGCGTCGAAACCAGCCGCCCCACCACCCTGCGCGACCCGGCCTACATCCTTGAAGGCGTCGTCCATTACTGCGCGCCCAACATGACCTCCGTCGTCGCCCGCACCACCACCTACGCCGTCACCAACGCCGCCCTGCCCTACCTGCGCGCCCTCGGCGAATATGGCCTGATCGGCGCGGTTCATCGTGAACCGGCCCTGGTACGCGGCATCAACCTGTACCAGGGCCGCCTGGCCGACCCCGCCGTCGCCGCCGCCCTGGGGCGCGACGTAACCGCCCAACTGCCATTGGGCAAAGGAGGCGGGCGATGAATTGGGAAACTATCTACCGGCGCAAAGTCACCGACGTCGCCGGCGCGCTGGGCGTGATCGAATCCGGCAGCCGCATCTACATTGGCGGCGGCGCCGGCGTGCCGCAGCAACTGACGCAGCATCTAACCAGCCGCGCCGCCGACCTGCGTCACGTCGAATTGGTACACGTCCTGACATTCGCCGACGCGCCCTACGCGGCGCCGGAATACGCCGACAACTTCCGCGTGAACGCGCTGTTCATCGGCCCCAACGTGCGCCGCGCCGTCCACCAGGGCCGGGCCGATTTCACCCCCGTCTTTCTGTCAGAAATTCCGGCGATGTTCCGCAACGAGATTTTGCCCCTGGACGTGGCCCTTATCTCCGTTTCCCCGCCGGACGAGCACGGTTTTTGCTGTTTTGGCGTCGAGGTGGGGACGACGAAACCGGCGGCCGAATCGGCCCGCATCATCGTCGCCGAAGTGAACCGGCAGATGCCGCGCACCCTGGGCGACAGCTTCATCCACGTCAGCCGCCTGCATCACATTGTGGAAGTTGACCAGCCCATCCCCGAGGCGCCGCCGGTCGCGGCGTCGGCCGAGCAGTTGAAGATTGGCGAGCATATCGCCGGCATGATACCCGACGGGGCGACTTTGCAAATGGGCATTGGCAGCATCCCCGATGCGGTGCTGCATCACCTGGGCGGGCATAAAGATTTGGGCATCCACACCGAGTTATTCTCTGACGGCGTGATTGATCTGGTGGAGCGGGGGGTGATTACCTGCGCCCGCAAGACGTTCCATCCGGGCAAAATTGTGTCCGGCTTTTTGTTTGGTTCGCAAAAGTTGTATGAATTTGTGGACAATAACCCGCTCATCGAAATGCACCCGACGGATTACGTGAATGACCCGTTTAACATCGCCCAGAATGAGAGGATGGTGGCGATTAATTCGGCCGTGGAGGTGGATTTAACGGGGCAGGTGTGCGCCGATTCGATTGGTTCGCGCATTTACAGCGGCGTGGGCGGTCAGGTGGACTTTATTCGCGGCGCGGCGCGCGCCAAAGGGGGGATGCCGATCATCGCTTTCCCGGCGACGGCGAAGCGGGGTGCGTTGAGCCGGATTGTGCCCACGCTGAAAAATGGCGCGGGGGTGGTGACGACGCGCAATGACGTCTATTACGTGGTGACGGAGTTTGGCGTGGCCTCGCTGCACGGCAAGACGGTGCGCCAGCGGGCGCAGGCGTTGATTCAGATCGCCCACCCGAAGTTTCGCAATGAGTTGACGGCGGCGGCGAAGGAGTTGGAGTATTTGTAGGCTAACGAAGTGTAAGGCGTTTTTGTAGCGGAGGTGCGACGCATTTTTGAAGTGCGTCACGCCGATGTGGGTGCGCGGAAATTCTGTTGATAGTCGCGGTCTTGTAGGGGGGATGGGCGAGCCGCGATCTTGGCTATGAAAAAATCGATCTTTACCCTTTTGGGGCGGCCACAAGGGGCGCCCCGACCTTTATGGTCGCCCGGCGCGGCGGCATGAAAAAAAACGGCCGTTTCCCGCTTTGATTGGGAAACGGCCGTTCGCCTGTTGAGTAAGAGCGTGACGCCGCCATGCCCCACAACAAGATATTAATCATCCCAATTAACGCTGCCCCAGTTGACAGACCCCCAATTGACGCTGCCCCAATTAACGGACCCCCAATTAACGCTGCCCCAGTTCACCGACCCCCAATTGACGCTGCCCCAGGTGATGGGATCGCCGCCAGTCCACAGCAGTTGGCTGGCTTCTGTGCCTGTGTTGGCCGATTCTATTGTGGGTGTCGTGATGGCCGCGTACACGTCCAGGTAGCCCGCGCCCGCCGCCCCCGGTTCCGGTTCGGCGAAGGGCTGCGCCGTCGCCATCAGACGGTACTTCACCTGATCAGGATTCAAATACGGCTCGCTCTGGAGTAACAAAGCCGCCGCGCCGGAGGTGATGGCGGCGGCCATTGAACTGCCGGATAAACGGAAGTAGTCGCTGCTGTAGGGGGCCGATACGATATGGGATGGATGTTCGGCCGGCCAGTCGCTTTTTGAGGACAGGGCGGCGATGATGTCGTGTCCCGGCGCAACGAGGTCCGGCTTGGCGTCGCCGCTCTCGGTGAGGCCGTATGTTGAATAAGCTGCCAACTGATCGTCATCGGACACGGCCGTGTCCATTTCGTCTGCTGCTCCGACAGTAATCACAAACGGATCATTCGCCGGCGGGTAAATATAGCCATCGTTGCCATTGTTCCCGGCCGAAACGACGACCACAATCTCATTAAACCAGAGAATCTCGACGGCCGCGTCCAATGGGCTGGTGTGATACGATTCTGCGGCTGCGCCGTTGAGGGACAGGTTTACTACCCGGATATTGTAGACATTCTTGTTTTCCAGCACCCATTGCAAACCGGCAATGACGTCGGTCGTTGTGCTCGCGCCGTGATTGTCGCTGACGCGAACGTCAAGTAGATTGACGCCGGGCGCAACCCCGACGTAGAGACCATCCGAACGGGTTCCGTTGCCGCCAATGATGCCGGCGACGTGTGTGCCATGTCCATACTTATCTTGATCGGTGCCGCTGCCGCCAAATTGCGCGTCGGCCAGGATGCGGGAGCGAGCGTTCATCATGGCGACATCAAAATCGGCGTGTTTATTGTCAATGCCGCTGTCCACGACGGCCACCGTGACGCCCTGGCCCTCATAGCCCATCGCCCAAACCGGCCGAATATTGACCGTATCTAAATAATAGTTTACTTCATTCGGGACGGCTGAATTGATTGTGTACTCGATTTGCACATTGTCTACATAAAAACTGTCCCTGCGGCCTAGCTTGGCGGAACTCATGAAACGGATGACTGTATTACCGCCGGCGTAGGGGGGCAGGTCATAGCTGACGGCCGTCATGCGCCATTCATTCGCCTTGCCGGAAAAGCGTCCCAACTCAGTCCAGGTTTCGCCGCCGTCGGCCGATATTTCAATGCTTACGTAATCGTTGAAGTTATCAAAAGATTGGCGGCGATAGTCAAAACTCAATACGGCCGTTACCGTTCCCGACAAATCAACCGCCCGTTCAACTGCGCGGCGGTCGTCCCGAATTTCAAGCTGATCGTTATAAATGCGTAGCGCGCCAAAACCTGGCCCGTTGTTTTCCCCGGTTTCTATCCAGGCGCTGGCCCATACGGCCGTGCCGTCATTGTTGTCGTAAGATGGGATGTTAAATTCATCGCGCACCGTTTCCGTTGTCACCGAGGCGCTGCTTACCGGCCCGTCCAGGCTAACCCAACGGACGCTGGCGTCGTAAGAGAGGGCGACGGCCGCTGCCGCCGGCATCTCTGCGGTAAAACTGTTGATAATGTGTAGATCGCGCGTCACTGCGCCGCCCAGTTCAACCGCCCGCGCCTCAGCCTGCGCTGAGCCATCGGCCTTTTGCACGATGACGGCAACTAACTCGTCTGGTTGTCCCGCTGCTAGCGCCGCCAACGACGACTGGACGTTGGCTGGTTGTGCTGTTCCTGCTGCGGGGGCCAATGTCAGGCTAAAAACAGCGAAGGCGGCCAGCAGAACAAGGATCACGCCCTGACGCTTCTGTTTGGATGTTCGCTTCTTTGTTGGCATTGGGTTGCTCCTTCATATCACCAGATAGTAAGAAAGAAAAAGGAATTCACCTTTTCCTTCACAATTTGAGTCTAGGCGGTCCTGCTTACGAAAATTGTTTCAATCGGCAGGAGCAGGATAGGAAATTAGTCCTATCAGGCATTGTTTACCGGCAGGCTGACGAAAAGGCGCTCCCTTTTCCCAACCCGGCGCTTGCGGCCCATAAGCGGCCGTCATGCGCGACCACAATCGCTTTACACAAAGTTGCCCAACCCCGGCCCCCACCTTTCCTTGCGGTGAATTTTTCGGTGGTTCAGGCGGGCACGGCCGTTTCCATTCCCACTGCATACCCGCGCTGCAAAACCAACTTATTGGCTTCCAACAGATGGTGTTTACGGGCCGGCAGATGTTCGTGCAGGGTCTGGAGAAGGGCGTCGAGGGTGAATAACGGCCGTTTCGCCAACAGCGCTCCCAAGGCGGCCATATTTAACATTTTCACTATGCCAAACTTCTCGGCAATGGCGTTCGCTGGGACCGTAACAATTTCAATATCGGTACGATTGGATTTTGCCGGTATAAGCGAACTGTTGGCAATTAACAAGCCGCCTGATTTTACCAGAGGCGCATACTTTTCAAACGACGGTAAATTGAGCGCAACGGCCACATCGGGATGGGCTACCGTGGGCGCGCCAATTAATTCATCACCGATGATGACCGTGCAGTTAGCCGTTCCGCCGCGCATTTCTGGTCCATAAGAGGGAATCCAGGTCACGTGCATCCCATTATCCATGCCCGCATAAGCAAGAAGCTGCCCGGAAAATAAGACGCCCTGACCGCCAAAACCAGCAATAATAATTGAAGTTTCCATCATTTTATTCCTTGTAAGGAGACGTTCGGAAATAACTTCCCGGTTTTCGTATTCCGTATTCCGTATTCCGACACGACACGGATAACGGAATACGGAATACGGATGACCAAAGCGCTAAGTCAATTACGAACGTCGCCTAAGTATCGTGAAACGTAAAAAACAGACTGTTACTTTTCACGCTAATTCTAATGTTGGTCCGCTTTCTAACGCAGATGTCGCTTTCGCCAGTACAGCGCCCAGCCGACGAATGCCGGTTTCAATTTGTTCTGGGTTTGCATTGGAGAAATTGAAACGGCCGGTGTTGCGACCCTGGTTATCATGAGGATAGAAAGCGGTTCCGGGTACGAAAGCGACTTTATTGGCAATGGCCTTTTCGAGAACGGCCGTTGCCTCCAACCCTTCCGGCAGCGTCACCCACAAGAACAGCCCGCCTTGCGGATGTGTCCACTGGACGCCGGGGGGGAAATACTTTTCCATTGCCGCCAGCATAATATCGCGCCGTTCGCGGTAAACGCGGCGGATAACCTGCTGGTGTTCTTCCAAAAAGCCGTCCCTGGCCACTTCATACCCAATCATTTGTGTCAGTGAACTGGTGTGGAGGTCGGCGCCTTGTTTCGCCGTAACACATTTTTTAATAACGGCCGTCGGCGCCATAATCCAGCCTAACCGCAGCCCTGGCGCCAATGTTTTAGAAAACGTACCCAGGTAAATCACATCGCCAAACGTCAAGCCATCACCATTCTTGGCCTCCCGGCGGCTGGCTTGCAGCTGCCAATCCAGCGCCAGCAGCGGCGGTAAATGCTCCCCTTCAAACCGTAAATCGCCATAGGGATCATCTTCAATGATGGGGATGCCGTACTGGTCGGCAATTTGAACAAGTTTCAACCGCCGTTCCATAGACAGCGTGACGCCGGATGGGTTTTGAAAATTGGGCAAAATGTACATGAATTTAGGGCCGGCTCGCAGAGCTTCCTCAAATAGATCGCCTATACAAAGGCCATTAGCGTCAATAGGGGCCGTCACAAATTCAGCCTGGTATGCTTTCCAGGCTTGTAAAGCGCCCAGATAAGTGGGACTCTCCGTTAAAATTTGGTCTCCCGGATTAACCATCACCTTGCCAATCAAATCCAATGCTTGCTGCGATCCGGAAGTGATCAGCACATTGTCCGGCGTGGCGTCAATACCATACCGGCGCATCTTATCGGCAATGAGCTGGCGTAAAGGCGGGTAGCCTTCCGTAGGGCTGTATTGCAGCGCTTGCGCCCCATGTTCTTGCAGCACGCGCATCGCGGCGGTTTCAAATTTCGCCACCGGGAATATTTCCGGGGCCGGTAATCCCCCGGCAAATGAAATAATGTCGGGCTGCTGCGTTAACTTGAGCAGTTCGCGAATAACCGAACTGCTTACGCCCTGCATTCGCTGTGCATAGCGACGATTCCAGGGAATTGTCATAAAGAATCTCCTTGTGCATGGGCGGAGTTGCGCGGCTGTTTTACTACGCCGCCACTCCGCCGCTTCGCTATCGGTTTCTTCGCTTTTTCTTCAGCTCGTCAACCACTTTGTAATCACCCAGCGGATATTGGGGGATCATGTTGTCGCGTGCCCAATCCAGCGCTTTAATTGGAGTCATCCCCCAGTTGGTAGGACAGGATGAGAGCAGTTCGACGATGCTGAAGCCCAGCTCTTGCAACTGCGCTTCAAAGGCGGTGCGGATCGCTTTTTTAGCCTGGATGATGTGGCGGGTATCGTGCAAGCTGCGGCGCACACTGTAGGCGGTTCCGGGCAGGCCGGACAAAAGTTCGGCGATTTGCATGGGATAGCCGGTTTGGGCCGTGTCACGGCCGTTAGGGGATGAGGTTGTTACTTGTCCGGGGATGGTTGTGGGGGCCATTTGGCCGCCGGTCATGCCGTAAATTGCGTTGTTGATGAAGATGACAGTGATGTTTTCGCCGCGAACGGCCGTATGAATTACTTCGGCAATGCCAATGGAAGCCAGATCGCCATCTCCCTGGTAGGTGAAGACGACGCTGTCCGGGTTGACGCGCTTGAGTCCGGTGGCCATGGCCGGGGCACGGCCGTGTGCCGCCTCAGCGCCATCTACATCGAAATAATTGTAGGCCAGAACTGCGCAGCCGACGGGGGCTACCAGGATCGCCTTTTCCTGTAAACCCAACTCATCCAGCACTTCGGCTATCAACCTGTGGGCGATGCCGTGCGTGCAGCCGGGACAGTAATGGGTGTGATTTTCGTCGAGCGAATGGGGACGCTCGTAAACAAGTTTCTCGATTGGCTTGAGGATTTTTTTCTCTGATCGTTGAAATGCTAATGCAGTCATTATTTCCCTCCAAATTAAGCGACAGCTTCCAGTTTCAGCCACATCTGGCGTACTTTATCTTCAATTTCTTCCGGCAGGGGAATGACGCCGCCGGGTTGTCCCAGGAAGTCAACGGTGACGGTACGACCAACGGCTTCGCGGACATCGTGAATCATTTGCCCGGCGTTCATTTCCACGCTGAGGAAGGCGGGAACGCGGCCGGCTAACTGGCCCAGCCGTTCGGTGGGGAAGGGCCAGAGGGTGATGGGGCGGAAGAGACCGACGGGGATATTTTCCTGGCGCAGGCGTTTAACGGCTGTTTGCGCTACCCGCGCCGCCGTCCCATAAGCGGTAATGAGTAATTGAGCGTCATCCGTCAATAACTCATCATACCGTATCTCATTGGCTTCGATTTCGGCCAGCTTGGCTTGTAGTTTGGCATTAAATTTAGTCAGTGGTTCGGCGCCCAGGTAGAGGGACGTGACAATATTTTTGTGATCGCGCCCTTGTTTGCCGGTTAAGGCCCAGGACGGCCGTTCCCGGCGTACTTCTTGCATCGGTGGCAGTTCGGCCGGTTCCATCATCTGTCCAATCGCGCCATCCAGCGCCATAAAGACCAGCGTGCGGTATTTCTCAGCCAGGTCGAAGGAAAGCGCCATCAAATCAATCGCTTCCTGAATGGTGGCCGGGGCTAAAACAATGGGGTGAAAATCACCGTGTCCGGCCGTTTTCGTAACCTGGTTGTAATCCGATTGGGTGGGTTGGATATTACCCAGGCCCGGCCCGCCGCGCATCACGTCTACAAAGACGGCGGGTACTTCGGAGCTGGCGATATAACTGATACCTTCTTGCATCAGGCTGATGCCGGGGCTGCTGGAGGAGGTCATGACGCGAGCGCCGGCGCATGCCGCGCCGTAGACCATGTTGACCGCCGCTACTTCGCTCTCGGCTTGCAGGAAAACGCGGCCTAATTCGGGCATACGTTTTGCCAGGTGTTCTAATATTTCCGTTTGCGGCGTGATGGGATAGCCGAAGTAAGCTTCACAGCCGGCACGGATGGCGGCTTCGGCTATGGCTACATTACCTTTGAGTAACTCTTTTGCCATTTTGGGTTTTCTCCGTCTCATGGACGGGCAGAGGGGGGAATTTAGGGGAATACTCTGCGCGTCGTGGGAATTTGGGTCACAATGGTACCTTTTCAATGAAATTCTTGTTTTGTGTACAAGAATTTTTTGACACGAATTACACGAATTACACGAATTAGGACGGTTTTAATTCGTGCCATTCGTGTCAAAATCTTCTCTGGCTTGTCCAGGTTAGGAGGATAGGGATTGTTTTGTTAAACGGCCGTTTGTGCCGGATGCAGCCTCCTTTGTGGTACTTGACGGTAAACAGTGATACAGGCATCGGGGCAAGCTATCGCGCACAGCGCACAGCCGGTACACTCATTATCATGTTCCAGCAAGAACACAGGCCGATACCCTTTATTGTTAAACTTGTCAGATAACATGAGAACATCTTGTGGGCATGCGTCCCTGCATAATTCACACCCTTTGCATCGTTCAACATCAATTACAATACGTCCTTTTGCCATTAATCACTCCTTGACTTGGTTTCCGGCGTGGCCGGTCGGTGTGCTGGGAAATCTTGTGTGGAACTGGCCCCTGGCGTTTTTGCTTTTTCCAGTGTGGGGCGATTTTCAAAATCGCCTTACATACCGGAGAGAAGTCTGAAATTCGCCAGACTCCAAAATGTCCCCTCGTTCCACGCTCCGCGTGGGAACAAGGAGGGGGAGTGAACGCTTGCTTCTGAACACTTCCCTGGCGCAAACAAGAATCACAAAAAAACAACGACCAGACGACCGTTGTTCTTTGTTCTACTCCGATCTCGTTTCCCATTATACAGATGATTGTAAACAATTAATATCGTGATTCGTGCTAAATATTAACTGTTTATTCTACAAATGTTACAAAAAGCAACGAACTACCTGTATTATGATTTGATCCTATCAATATGGCTAGTGACGTTCAGACGCTTTGTCGGTGACAAATGTCATGATTAACATTGTGGATTGTTGGTCGTTGGATGATGTATCGGGAATCCCAATTCCCGATACGCGCTTGAGAGCGCCAGGATTAATCAGCGGCTTCTTTGATTTCGTAAGTCAGGGTGATGGGGGCGACCTGAGCCAGCATGGCCTGTGCCGGACAATACCGGGTTTCTGATAATTCTATGGCCCTCTCGACCGCTTTCGGATTGATTTCATGGCCATAGAATATGTATTTGATGGTGATAGCTGTAAATACTTTGGGATGTTCAGAAGCACGACTGGCGTGGGTTTCTATTTCAAACCCGGTCACATTTTGCCGCTTTTTACGCATGATGGAAATGACGTCCATTGCCGTACAACCGGCCAGACCCATGAGGATCAGTTCCATTGGTCGCGGTCCTTCATCCTGACCGCCAACGGAAGCGTCGGAATCTAATAAGATTTGGTGATTGCTGTTGGACACGGCCGTAAACCCCATACCGCCCTGCCATTTTAGTGAAGCATCCATAAGAAACTCCTTTTGGTTTTGCTGATGACTTACCCATGATTGCTCGTACATCTGGGCGTGAATACGTTAGCAATATTGTATAACGATTTGGTAAATCGTTCAGGCGCGATTTACCAAATCGCGCTACATTGAAACCGCCGCCAAATTTACGTCCCATTGTGCCTGGTATTTAGAGGACACGCCCCTTTGCTGGTGATTTATCAAGTGAAGGCGCCGCCTTTGGCAGCTTTGCCGCATTGGTCGCAGGTTAATAAGAAAAGGGTATCATATGCTAACGTACCCTTTTGACATTCGGGGCAAATGCTGCCGGATTTAACGGGAGGCGTTGGGCAGGTAGACGATGCTTTTTGCGTTTGCCACCAATGCTTGTCAGCGGTATGTTTTATTATCTGAGTGGATGCTAAAATCGGTTGATTGTCCGGCATTGGTTTTGGTATAATGCTCCGTTTTGGGCGATTCCGACTATAATTGGTTCGCCTAAGGATTTTTCATTTGGGGGTATCGGTTTTCCCCCTGAAGAACCCATAATGATTGTATCACGCTTTCCCGATGGGAGTGGAATTGTTCTTACCTAATGGCTGAATTTTCTGAAACACCTTCTGATCTTTTGCCGGAGCCGCGTCGGTGTCCTCAATGCGATACAGTGATTGCCGCCGATGATTTATGCTGTTTGATGTGTGGCGCCTCCCTTCCTCCCCCCCCCGCCAAACACAACGCCATCCCGGATGTTATTGAAGCGGTTGTACGGAAACGTAAGCCGACGGCGCTGTTTTGGTTAACGGCCGTTTTCACCGTCATCATCATAGCGTTGGGGGCGTTAGTCTTACGTTTCCAGGGATCAGACATTACACTGGCCCTGGTTCCTTCCGTCACGCCCATCCTGCCGACAATGACCTATACGCCTACCTGGACGCCCCTGCCGGTTCATACCGGACAGCCAACAGAGACGCCTACGGCAACGGCCGTTCCTTCCCCATCATCCACCCCCCAGCCGCCGCGCCCCCACACCGTTGTCAGCGGTGAGACCCTCATCGGCCTGGCCCTGCGTTACCGGGTATCCGTTGAAAGCATTGCTGAAGCCAACGGTTTTCCACCCGACAGCGCCTTGCTGGTTGACCAGACATTGCTCGTTCCCTGGCCCACGCCCACGCCCCCTTTAGTTCCGGTCGCCACCTTGATCAACGGCGAGACCGTCATTGCCGACCCTACCAATTGCGAGCGGTACGAAGTCAAAAGAGGAGATTCCTTATCCGGGATTGCCGCCCGTTACGATGTTGATTTTGGCCTCTTTTTACAAGTTAACCGGTTGACCGAAGACTCAATTCCGCAGCCGGGTGACGTAGTTTGTATACCTGAAATTGTTTACGGCAGCAGTTTACCCCCCACGCCTGGCCCCTCGCCTACCCCCACCGTCACATCGCTGCCGCCCGGCCCGCAGTTACTTTACCCGGTTGCTAACGCCATCATTGAGCCGCCGGACAGCCTGGTGACGCTGCAATGGGCGGCGGTCAAGACATTGGCTGAAGATGAATGGTACATGGTAGAGCTGGCCGATCTGGATAGGGTAGACAGCCTGCCGTATCGTGGTTTTACGCGGGATACGGCGTTCCAGATCCCTGGTTCCTGGCGGCCGCCGCTGGATGAGGTGCATACCCTGCGCTGGCAGGTTAGCATTGTTCGGGTAACCGGCCGTCGTAACGATGGGCTGCCTATTTACAAATATGGCGGCGAAAGCAGCGCCCCGGCTTTCTTTAGCTGGCAAGGCGCCGTTCCCACACCGACCCCCTTACCAACATCTACAGCAACGCCCCAAGCTTAAGTAAAGGAGACAATTCTTCTGATGAAGAGGTCTGATCGCCCGATTCGGCGCCAATTGAAAAAACAACTGCGAGCCAATTCCATATTTGCCGAATTAGATGAGCCATCCTTAAGTCAATTTGTTCAGGATGCACTTTGGCGAGAGTTTGATACTGAGGAAATTGTCTTCTGGGAGGGTGATATTCCTATTGGCCTTTATTACCTTCAAACGGGCTGGTTAAAGGTGATTAAAAGCGCCCCTACAGGGCGGGAGCAGGTACTGCGATTTTTAGGGCCTGGTGAATTTTTTAATGAGGTTAGCGTTTTTGCCAACCAACCTAATCCGGCAACTGCGGTTGCCCTGGAGTCTACCGGGGTTTGGATTCTCCAACGTAATGCAGTGGTCGCGTTATTGGAACAACATCCGGCGTTCGCTCAGCATGTCATTGAACAAATGTCGCGGCGCGTCCTCCATTTGGTGACTTTGGTGACAGATTTGTCCCTACGTTCTGTAGTTGGTCGTTTAGCGAGACTTTTGTTGGATACTGCTGCCGACGATATGGTACAGCGTCCACGTTGGTATACACAATCAGAACTGGCCGCTCGCCTGGGCACGGTTCCGGATGTGATCCAACGAGCTTTGCGTGATCTGGATAGGCAAGGAGCAATTGAGGTGGCGCGGCATCAAATCCGTATCCTTGATCGTCAGGCGCTTGCAGAAATGGCTAATTGATCGCTAGGCAATATTTGGAGTCTCGTTGTGTCTTGAATTATTCGCTACCTTAACAATAGAATGAACAAGCTGTACAAATGAGGAAAACAAGCAACAAGGAGTTTCCTCATGACAATTGCTAACCGCGAGCAACAAATATTGCGTGTCAAAGCAGCCAGCTTTCAAACCGAACTTAATGAACAATTGAGACAGCACCATGCGAAACATAACCGCTGGGTTGTGGCGAATAATTCGTGACACTAACGAGATCCTGAGTTTGGCGAATTGCAAATCATGCGTTAATTGCTTCATTCGACACCAGACGTATACTGCCTGGAAGTGTGATCATAAATTCTGCCCCCCGATCTGGCAAGTTAGCGACAGCCACCTGCCCCCCATGCAGTTCGGCAATAGTACGCACCACCGACAACCCCAATCCGGCCCCTGGCTGGAGATCGGTTTGTTTACCGCGATAATATTTATCAAAGACAAAATCCAGGCCTTCTTTGGGGATTCCTGGCCCATCATCTTGAACCAATATCGTAATGCCCGTTGCCCTAAAATGGAGCCAAATATCAACCTGTGTGTTTTCAGGCGAATATTTAATGGCGTTATCTACCAAATTCAAAATCATATGGTATATTCGGGTTAAATCTGCCAGAATAAGGTAAGAGGAGCCTTCTTGTTGAATATTCACCGCAATAGATTTATGTAATGCCGCGCCTTGAACATCGCCCACGATTTTACTTACTATCTGTGCCAGATCGCATGGCTCTTGGGCCAACTGTACCGAATCTCGTTGGTCAACTGTTTTCAACAGTCGTTCAATCATAACCAACATACGGTCAGAAGCAGCCATGATTCGATTGACATAGCGAACCCCTTTTTCGTCTAGTGGCTGCATTTTCTCTAACAGTTGAGACCAGCCCATTATGGAAGTTAATGGACTTTTCAGATCATGAGACAATGCGTGCATGAAATCTGAACGTTCTTGTTCCAGTTGTTTGACATAGGTGATATCCTGCATGACGATGATGGTCCCCAAATCCGGTAGATGCTCGGTTGTGGAAAGGTATGTTTGTTCACCAATAACCACTTCCAGGGTTGAACCTACACCGCTGCTGAAGGCTTCAAATAGCTGGGCCATGTGCGTTTCCAGGATGTCGTTAGCAGCTTGATTGGAAATGAGTACTTCGCCATGTTCGTCCAGGATGATGAGGGGTTGAGAAAGCGCCTGCGCTGTGGCCTGGATAGCCGCGCGCTGGCGGTCGGCCTCGGCAAATAAACGGGCGTTTTCGATAGCGGTAGCGATCGGGTTGGCAAATGCTTTTAACCGATATAAATCTTCGTCGGTAAATACCCCATCGGCCTTATTGAAGAGCGCTAAAACGCCAACAATGCGATTACTACGTAAAGGGACGCAGGCAATGGATTGAGGAAGACGGCCGTTAAGCCCATCCACTGAATTATCATAATTGGGATGTGATGCCACCTCATTACACAAAATCGCTACGCCTGTTCCTATGACCTGCCCAATGATGCCGCGATCAACCGGATGTCGTTCTGCTTCCGCCTGATTCCCATTGGGCGGCAAAAGGGACAGCATCCTCTCTCGCTCATTCAGCAGCCACAACTGGACAGCTTCTACCGGCCAATGCTTATTTACTTGTTCTACCAAAACATTGTACACATCCCCCAGATCGAGCAAAGATGAAACCGTGCGCGAAACTTCATTCAAGGCCGACAATTCTTGAACGCGATGTTCCAATGCTTTATCAGTTGCGGCATAAAGCCGGGCATTTTGAATGGCAACAGCGGCCGCGTCGGCAATAGCTGTCAATAGACGTTCATCCCGTTCATTGAACTGTTTGCCTGGTTGACGATGTACGGCCGCTAAAACGCCTTGCGTCTCCTTTCCTAACGTGATAGGCACATAAACTAAAGCTTCCACCAGGTAATTTGTCTTGACCTTAATCTGATCCTGACCGGGACGACGACGCGCCCGCACCGGCTTGCCGGTTCTAACTACCTTCCCTACCAAAGTATCCTCACGAATGGGCAAGCGCATACGCCGCACTTTTTCATCTTTAATGCCGCGTTCAGCTTCTAAAAACAGTTCGCCGCTATATTCGTCCACCAGCCAGATACCCGTTTCGCCGGCAGAAGTTAAGGTCATCGCCATTTCGGCAATCTGGTTAAGGACTTCATCCAGATCAAGTTGAGAAGTGACGGATTTGGTAATTTGAAGCAGGGCGTCTTCAAGATGCAGACGAGGTCCCAGTATAGAGGTTTGAACAAGCGGCCGTTTGATGATGTGAACGACAAAATGAAGGCGACCCAGGGTCAGCGTATCGCCGTTGACCAAAGCGTATTTAGAATTAATCTCTATGGCCTCATTATTACACAATGTGCCATTAGTGCTGCCCAAATCAACAACAAAAAGATCCGTTGCCGTGGGTCTGAGCATGAGATGCTGGCGCGATACCCCTAACTCATCGGCTCCAAAACGACTCAAATCTATCAGGTTCGGCGCATCCATATTCCGGCCTAAGATCACCTCGCCATTAATATCCAGGCCAAAACGCTGGGTATGATCCGTTGCCAAATCAAAGCGTACTCGCCAAACAGGGCGATCTCCGGCTGAATCGATATCAATTTGTTGGGGTACAGGATGGTAAGTAAATTCGGCATCAATTATGCCTGGATCGGTAAGAAATCCGCTGCCGATTTTATCGGTACGCCTTTTTTGGTGATCACCTGTCATGAAAGCCCTCAATCCTGCGCTTTTTACTTCTGCATACCCGGGTGCTTCGATTATTGGGACAGCGCGCATCCCAATTGGCGACTTGATTGCTATGCGCAAACGTAACTACTAAGACCTGCGAGGTTTCCCACCAGAGAGGCGCACATCGAATGATCTGCCAAAACCTTGCAGGTCTCCAGAGAGGCTTAGTAGTTACGCACAAACATTGTAATCGCATACGCTATATAAGTAAACAATAGGTCTGTTAATTTTCAGGGAAAAATGAACTGGCACATCTGTAAGCACAGATGTAAACTATAGAGGATAGAGAAATATTTTTATTAACAATGTTCGAATATGTCTGAACAAAACGGTTCAACGAGGGGGTGAGTACACTGCCTAAGGTTGTTTTGCAGCCTCATGAATCACCGGAGCAGCTACTGCGCCGCTTTAATAAGGCTGTGGTAAAAAGCAAAGTTCTCGCCGATGTGCGCCGCAAACGATGGTTTGTCTCTAAGAGCGAATTGAATCGTATTAAGCGGAAGAAATCGGCCCGTAACCAACAAAAGGTGCAGCGATCACGCCGATAGGGTGGGTGATATATTTTTTTGACTACTGGCCCCCAGACATATCCCGCAGTCTGGGGGTTTTGTTTATGGGGCAGCATCTTCGGCAATGACAACCGGTAAAAATACGGTGTAAGGCCATCGTTTGGCGATGCGTATGATACGGCCCCCCACATCCTCACTCACATAAAACCGCCCCTCGCTGTCAACAATCACATCTTCAAGATTACCGAACCCGGTACAAAACACGGTCGGCGCACCGCCAGTATCAACTTGGCTCAAGCGCCCGCCGATGTTGTCATCATTCGGATCCAAATCCTCTTCGGCGGCAAACAGCGGGAACGCGCCTGTCTGTGAGAAGCGCAGCCCTTCAACACCAATCAAATTACTGCCAAAAAGCACGCCGCTGCCCGTTGCCGGGTCCACCGTGAGAATACTTTTGGTTGTCGTCAGGACGTAGGGATACGGTGGGTACGTTTCCGTGAGACCTGATAATTCATTGGCAACATAGAGCAAACCATCAGGACTCAAAGTAATGCCGGAAAAGCTAAGGACTTCAACATCAAAACCATTTAAGACATAGGTGCTGGTGAAAATGCGGCTAATAACTCCGGCAGAAACGACGGTTACATGAGACTCTATCTGTGTGGGATCTGATATAAATTGGGCATTCGACTCTGTCACGTAAACCGTCAAGCCGTCATTGGTTACTGCCACCCCTTCCGGAGCATCCAGGCTGCTGGCTAATGTTGTCGTGACGCCATTAGCATCCCGGCGAATCAGACGTCCATTCTGCACATCCTCCACCACGTAAAGATTGCCGCTGGCATCAAAAGCAATTCCCTCCGGATTAGCCAGCCCGGTTAATACCGGCGTCACCACTCCCGTTGCGTCTACCCGGCTCACACGCCCCGCCGTTTCTTCAGCTACATACAGCAAACCGTCCGGGGCAAAGGCCAATCCATCCGGGCTGATTAGCCCCTCAGCGTAAACGGTCGTTGTATAAACGCCGCCGCAATCAATGGCCGCCACTGGGTCGCCAGGGGCGGCTAACGTGGTCGAATGGTGGAACAAGGTTAATAAAATATGCAATCCGGCAACGGCCGTAGCCAGTCCGACCATCCAAAAATGCCAGCGCCTCCCCCGACGAAGAATTAAACTCATAAACATCATACACCTATCATAAGCTCGACTTTGTACATTCCTAACAGATTGCTTCCAAACCGTACTCGACCGCGTGGGTTTGTATTCAAATAATATTTGCATGTCACTCTTTTTATGCGATGTTCAAATATTCGTACTCGAGTAAAGTTGCATTGACTAA
>JAJRYT010000172.1 GCA_024275635.1 Chloroflexota bacterium
CAAAATGTGACAAATTGTTAACAACGATATTGGGAAACTGAACGATAGGTAAGCGCATGAGTCACTCCTTTTCATCAGGATATGACTATTGTACGCTAATTGCCCCTATCTTTTCGTTCCCATCGCAAAACTCAAGTAATTGAGTAATTGAGTAATTGAGTAATTGGGTAATTGGGTAATTACCAATTACCAATTACCAATTACCAATTACCAAGATTACCAAGTTACCAATTACCCGGTTACAACCTCTCAAACGCCAAAGTTATAAACGAACGCGCCTTAAGGAAGGGGATTCAATGAAAGTTGGTATTTTGGCCGGGGGGAAAGGGACGCGCCTGGCCGAGGAAACGAGTATCAAGCCCAAACCGATGGTTGAAATCGGCGGCCGGCCGATTATCTGGCATATCATGCAGCATTATGCCCACTATGGCTTCAACGAATTTGTCATCGCCCTGGGCTACAAAGGGGAAGTACTCAAGAAGTACATCGTGGATTATGCTGCCCTGAACGGCAATCTGCGGGTGGATTTGCGCTCCGGCAAAGTGAATTCGCACGGCGGATTCAATACCGATTGGGTGATTGACCTGGTGGAAACGGGGATGGAGACGATGACCGGCGGGCGCATCAAGCGGCTGGCCCCGTACATGGGGAATGAGACGTTTATGCTGACCTGGGGCGACGGGGTTTCGGACGTGAACCTGACGGAGTTGCTGGCTTTTCACAAATCACATGGCAAGCTGGCGACGTTAACGGCCGTTCGTCCCCCCGCTCGTTATGGTCATCTTCTCTTTGATGGCGACCGGATCGCCAAATTCGACGAGAAACCCCAGATTGGCGAAGGCTGGATTAACGGCGCCTTCTTCGTCTTGGAACCCGGCGTTTTCGATTACATCGAAGGCGACGATACCCAATGGGAGCGGGAGCCGATGGAACGATTGGCCGCCGACGGGCAGTTGATGGCCTACAAGCACACCTCGTTCTGGCAGTGCATGGACACGCTGCGCGAAAAACACATTTTAGAGACGATCTGGCAGAGCGGCCGTGCGCCCTGGAGCCATGAATAAAAATGAACGCAAAAAGGAAACAAAAATCATGCGCGTATTAGTAACTGGACACAATGGCTACGTGGGAACCGTCATGGTTCCCATGCTGGTTGCAGCGGGGCACGAGGTCGTCGGGTACGACACCAATTTGTACGCCGGGGCGACCTTCGACATCCCCATGAAAAAAGCGGACATTGTGGAGATCAACAAAGACATCCGCGACATCACCGGCGAGGATTTGGAAGGGTTTGAGGCGATCATTCACCTGGCCGGGCTGTCCAACGACCCGCTGGGCGATTTGAACCCGGAATTGACCTATGAGATTAACTTTCGCGCCTCCGTCCGCCTGGCGCAGTTGGCTAAAGAGGTGGGCGTGGAGCGGTTTATTTTCTCCTCGTCGTGCAGCAATTATGGGGCGGGGGTGTCGGACTGGCTGGATGAAAACTCGGCGTTTAACCCGGTGACGCCTTACGGCCGTTCCAAAGTCATGGTCGAGCAAGAAGTCACCAAACTGGCCGATGATAACTTCAGCCCCACCTTCCTGCGCAGCGGCACCGCCTACGGCGTGTCGCCCCGCCTCCGTTTTGACCTGGCGCTGAACAACCTCACCGCTTGGGCCTACACTACCGGGCGCGTTTTCCTCAAGAGCGACGGCTCCCCCTGGCGGCCGATTTTGCACATCGAAGATATGTCCCTGGCCTTCCTGTCCGCCTTACAAGCGCCGCGCGACCTGGTTCACAACGAAGCGTTCAACGTCGGCCAGACGCAGGAAAATTACCGCATCCGCGAGCTGGCCGAGATCGTCGCCGCGACGGTTCCCGGCAGCTTTGTGGAATTTGCCGACGGGGCCGGGCCGGACAAGCGTAATTACCGCGTCAACAGCGACAAAATCCGCCGTTTGCCCGATTACAAACCGACTTGGACGGCCCGCAAAGGAGCGCAGGAATTGTACGAGGCGTACCGGGCCGTCGGCTTGCAGCCGGATGAGTTTGAAGGGCCGCGCTACCGCCGTATTCATCATATTAAAATGTTGATCGGGAACGGCCGTCTCAATAAATCCTTGCGCTGGCAGCAGCCGGAAAAGGCAGGGCAGCCGGCATGATTTATAAAAACGAGCCGGCTTGCCGCTCCTGTGGCTCCGCCAATCTGGAAACGATTCTGGCCTTTGGCGAGACGCCGCTGGCCGACCGTTTATTGACGGCCGATCAACTCGACCAGCCGGAACTGACCGCGCCGCTCACCCTGGTCTTCTGCCACGACTGCGCCCTGGCCCAAATCAAGGAAACCGTTGACCCGGAAATCCTCTTTTACGCCGAATACCCCTACTTTTCTTCCGTCTCCGCATCCCTGCTGAAACATTTTGGGCAGAGCGCGCAGGAGATCATAGCCGAGAAGGAACTGGGGCCGGACAGCCTGGTGATGGAGGCGGCCAGCAATGATGGCTACATGCTGCGCAACTTCATCGCCCAGGGCATTCCCGTGTTGGGCATAGACCCGGCCAAAGCGCCGGCGGCGGCGGCCCAGGAAGCGGGCATTCCCACGATGATCACCTTCTTTGGTAAGGAATTGGCCGAGCAACTGCGCGCCGAGGGTAAAAAGGCCGATCTGTTTCTGTCCAATAATGTTTTGGCTCACGTGCCGGATTTGAATGGGTTTGTGGCCGGGATTAAGACGATCTTGCAGGAGACGGGAACGGCCGTTATCGAAGTCCCCTACGTCGTTGATCTGGTTGATCATGGCGAATTCGACACCATCTACCACCAGCACCTTTGTTACTACTCGGTCACGGCGCTGGACAGATTGTTCCGGCGGCATGGGTTGTACTTCAACCGCGTCAAGCGGGTCGCCATTCATGGCGGTTCACTGCGGGTGTTCGTGGAGCCGGTGGAGAATGTGGACGCATCGGTTGAAAACTTGCTGGCCGAGGAAGCGCGCCGCCGCGTAGACCGCATTGATTACTACCGCGACTTTGCCGACCGGGTACGCGCCGTCAAGGAAGGCGTGCTGGCAATTTTGCACGATTTGAAAGAGCAGGGGCAGCGCATCGCCGCCTACGGCGCGGCGGCCAAGGCGACGACGCTGCTGGCTTACTGCGGCATTGACCAATCATTGGTGGATTATGTGGTAGACCTGAACAAGTACAAACACGGCCGTTTCATGGGCGGCAACCATCTCCCCATCTTCCCCACCGCCAAACTGATGGAAGATAAACCGGACGCGGTGCTTTTGCTGGCCTGGAACTTCGTTGAAGAGATATTGAAACAACAAGAAAAATATCTTCAAGAGGGCGGACAATTTATCATTCCCATACCTAAACCAATGATTCGAGTTTATCAACATGGACAATCCAGATAAAGCTCCATTTCTATCGGCCGTGGTTTGCACGCGTAACCGGGCTGGTAGTTGTGTCCCAACCATCGAAACACTGCTTAAGTGTCAATTTGACGATTATGAAATAATTCTAGTTGACCAAAGTACGGACAGCTTGACGCGGAAGGCGGTTGAGCCATTTCTTTCCATTCCCCAATTCCGTTACATCCAGTCAGACACAAAAGGCGTCAGTCTCTCCCGCAATATTGGATTGAAAGAGGCTCGTGGCGAAATTGTTGTATATACCGATGATGACTGCACGGTTCCTCCCAACTTTCTAATGGTTTTTTGGGATATTTTCCAAAAAAACAACCAAGTTGGCGTTGCCTTTTGCAATGTTAAAGCCGGTCCCCATGATTCAAACTTAGGATTTGTTCCTGCCTATGAAAGACACGATGATAAATTGGTCAGTTCCGTTTGGGACAAATGTCGGGCGCGGGGCATTGGCGCCGGTATGGCTGTGCGGAAACAAGCCGTTTTATCTATCGGTGGCTACGATGAATCTTTGGGCCCAGGCACACAATTCCCCGATTGCGAAGATGGCGACATAGCTGTCAGAAGTTTATTAAGCGGCTGGCCCATATATGAGACAAATAAGACATTTGTCGTGCATCATGGTTTTCGTGGATGGGCGGAGGGTAGAGAACTTAGCAAGCGTAACTGGGTTGGTATTGGCGCAGCCTACTCCAAGCCGCTTCGGTGTGGGTATTGGCAGTTTGTGGTCGTCGTCTTTTATGAAATGATCATTATCAGCTTATTGTTGCCGCTGTTGCAGGTGTTGAAACTTCGGAAGCCGCGCGGATTAAAGCAGATTTTTTATTTTCTCAAAGGGTATTGGGAAGCGATTAAGCGGCCGCTTGATTGTCAGACGATTAAGTTTCTTTAAAAAAATGAGCGGGTAAGGAACTTGTTGTAATTTTGCCGTTAGACGAGCAGCTAAAATCTACCAATAAAGGAGCGAATAGTTTATGGGCGCAAACCCGACAGTCACTATTGGAATTCCTGTTTACAATGGCGCGAATTATTTAAAGCAGGCGCTCGATTCCGTTCTGGCGCAATCGTATACAGATTTTGAAGTTGTTATTACGGATAATGCGTCAACGGATGCAACAGAAGAAATTTGCCAAATATACGCCAGGCGGGATTCAAGAATCCGCTATTTTAGAAGCGATATAAATAGAGGCGCGACCTGGAATTTCAATCGCGCTTTCAAGTTATCCAGAGGCAGCTATTTCAAATGGCTGGCTCATGATGATATGATGGCGACTGATTTCTTAAAGGAATGTGTTGCGGCATTAGACAATAATCCTGGCGTTGTTCTAAGCTATTCCAAAGTCCGGATGATTGATAGTGAAGGGGGGCCGATAGAGGATTATGGTATTTCATTAGCCGTCGGGTCATCTGATGTGAAGCAGCGGGTGCGTGATATTATGCTGGCGTGGCATTTATGCTATGAAGTCTTTGGACTCATACGTGTGAGCGTACTGCGTAAAACGCCATTGATGGGCGATTATGGTCATGCCGACGGTGTTTTATTGGCACGCTTGGCTATGATGGGCCGATTTCAAGAGGCTCCGCAGGTTCTTCTCTTTTTGAGACGCCATGCCGAGCAGTCAATGGCTGTTTATGGTCTTGAAGGGGGAGGAAACGATTATCACAGTTATACAACGTGGTTTGATCCGTTGAAGGCGAATCATATCGTTTATCCGGAGTGGCGGATTTTGTATGAATATTACAAATCGATTTGGCAGTATCCTTTGAATTGGAAAGATAGATTTGCCTTTCATTATTATATCATTCGCTGGGTCAGACAGAACATTCGCCATTTGGTTCGTGATGTGTTCCTGGGTTTCCGCCAGATGGCATTCTTGACTCGAAAACGATTTGCATAGGGGGGGCGCTTTTCCCAGAAAGCGTCACCCTGCCCCGTGATCGTTCACTCCCCTGTTCAAAAAGGAACGTAGATGACACTGATTTCACTGATAAACGCCGATAAAAAAATCAGCGTCATCAGCGTTAATCAGCGTCCTGTTTTCGGGGGGGCGCTTACCCTGGACCGGCTAATGACAGCTATGTTTTTGAACAAACAGGCCGCGCGGTGGGCGCAGATCGTTTTGCTCCTGGGAACTTTGTTGGTGTTGTACACTACGCTTTTTCCCTTTGATTTTGTGTTCAATGGGCAGGCAGTTTTCCATCGTTTTGATTGGCGGTTTGCCGAATCATATGTTCCGGTCGATGCGCTTAAAAATGTTTTACTATTCATGCCGGTTGGCTTTGCGTTAGCTTATCTTGGCTGCATAAAAGGGAAAAAGCGGTCAGCAATGCTGCTCATCGTCTTACTGGTCGGATTAAGTCTGTCCTTCGCCGTTGAAACTTTACAAGGGTATTTGTTGTTGCGTAATTCGGCCGTGGCCGATTTATTGGCTAACAGCGGCGGCGCGGTTGTGGGCGGTCTGGCCGGTTGGCGCTGGGGCGAACCGTTTTTCGTGACGCTGGCCCGGCGGGCGCGGCGAATTTCGGCCCGGCATCTGGCCCTGGCTTTTATCGGCTACGCGGCGGCGATGGGATTGTTGTGGCTGTATCTGCAACCGGCGGCAAGTCTGATAAATTGGGCCCCGGCGTATCCGCTGCTGGTGGGCAATGAACGAAACGGCCGTCGCCCCTGGCAGGGTGCGGTTTCTGAACTGATGATCGCGGATACAGTCTGGAATCGGGATGAGATCGCCCGCTTTTTGTCCGGTGATGCGCCGTCGGGCGGGGAGCGCCTGATCGCCCATTACCGGTTTGACGAAACGGCCGTCGCCTACCCTGATTTGACCGGGACGCTGCCGGATTTGCTGTGGCAGGGGCCGGAACTGGTCGAACCGGGACAGGCTGGCGTGACGTTTGGGGCGGAACATTGGCTGGGCACAGCCGACCTTGCCCCGACATTCGTCCGAGCCATCCAGTCGGCGGGGCAGTTTTCGCTGGCCGTCGAGATAGCGGCTTCAGCACCGGAACAAACCGGCCCGGCGCGCATCGTCTCCTTGTCCGACGGCCCGTACCGGCGTAATTTTACGCTGGCCCAGGAAGGCGCGGATCTGGTTTTGCGCTTACGCACGCCGCTGACCGGGGAGAACGGCCGTCACCCGGAGTTTATCGCTCCCGGCGTGTTGGCCGATACCGCCCCGCATCGAATTGTGGCGACGGTGGATGAAACGGCCGTTCGCCTCTACATTGACAATCTGGATCAAGCCTATGCTTTTGGGCTGACCCCAGCCACGACTCTTTTTTTGGCTTTCCCGGCGGCCGACATTGCGCAGATTCGGCTCAACGCGGCAAGCGCGATCATGTTCCAACTGCTTTATCTGGCGGTTGTTTTCATCCCGCTGGGCGGGTTGTTAGCAGGTATTGTTTGCGCTAACCGGCGGGACGGGAACGGCCGCAGCGAGGAATAATCCAAATGACAACAAACAAAAGTAACCCCATCTGCCCCAACTGCGAGGCGGGCGGGATGCGGATTTTTTATGAAGTGGAGGCGGCCCCGGTACACAGCGTGATTTTGCTCCATGACCGGGAAACGGCCGTTAACTTCCCCACCGGCGCTATCAAACTTGGCCACTGCGACCGCTGCGGCTTTATCGGCAACACCGCCTTCGACGCCGGTTTGCAGGATTACGGCGGCGAGTACGAGGCGACCCAGGGCTTCTCGCCCACCTTCAACGCCTTCCACCGCCGCTTGGCTGCCGACCTCATCGCCCGCTACGATTTGCGCGGCAAGCGGCTGGTCGAAATTGGTTGTGGCATGGGCGAATTTCTGCACCTGCTCTGCGAGCTGGGCGGCAACACTGGCGTCGGTTTCGATCCCGCCTACGACAAATCGCGCAGCCTGGTGAGTGACTTCGACAAAATCATTTACGTCGCCGACTATTTCTCGGAGAAGTACGTGAACACGCCTGGCGATTTTTTCGCCTGTAAGATGACGTTGGAACACATTCCCAACACGGCCGAATTTGTGCGCATGGTGCGGCAAACGGTCGGCGACAATCCCGACGCTATCATCTTTTTCCAGGTTCCCAACGCCCGCTACGTCTTTGGCGACGTTGCTTTTTGGGACATTTATTACGAACACTGCTCTTATTTCAGCCTCGGTTCGATGGCTCGCCTTTTTCGTCATGTGGGTTTTGATGTGATGGATTTGTGGACGGATTATGATGACCAATATTTGATGATCGCCGCTCGTCCTGGACCGGGGGACAGCCCGCTTTTACCGTCGGAGAATGACCTGGCCCTGATCACACAAGATGTGGCCCATTTTACGGCCAGCTACCCGCGCCTGCTGGCGGATTGGCGGCGGCGGATGGCTGAGATGAAGGGAAACGGCCGTCGCGTTGTTCTCTGGGGCGGCGGTTCCAAAGGGGTTTCTTTTCTGACTACGTTGGGATTGGGTCTGGATGTCGTCGAGTGTGTTGTTGACATAAATCCCAACAAAACGGGCACGTTCATGGCTGGAACCGGGCAGGAAATCGTCGCCCCGGAATTTTTGCGCATCTATCGTCCGGACGTGGTTATCGTGATGAATCCGGTTTACCGGGAAGAAATCGGCCGCGATTTGCAAAAGATGGGATTGTCGCCGGAATTGTTGACGGTTTAAGGGGGAAGTGGCTAAAGGGGGAAGTGACTAAAGTGGCTAAGGTGGAAGGTAATATGACGAAGCAGATAGTAGGTACACATTGTCCGGTTTGCGGGGCGGATGAAGCGGTTCATTTGATTGACATGGAACAGGTTCCGGCGCACTGCAATTTGTTATGGCCGACGCGCGAAGGGGCGGTGACAGCGCCGCGCGGGGATATTCGGCTGGCTTACTGCCCGCAGTGCGGCCATGTTTTTAATGAATCCTTTGACCCGGCGCTGATGGCCTACACGCAGGATTATGAGAATTCGCTTCATTTTTCGCCGCGCTTCCAGCAGTATGCGACGTCGTTGGCGGCCAGCCTGATTGAACGGCATGATTTGCGGGATAAGGATATTGTGGAGATTGGTTCGGGCAAGGGAGATTTTCTCATCATGCTGTGCCAATTGGGACAAAATCGGGGGGTGGGGTTTGACCCCAGTTATGTGCCGGGGGGGGGGGAGGGAACGGCCGTACCCGTCACCTTCGTCCGCGATTTCTACTCTGAAAAATATACCCATTACAAAGCTGATTTCATCGTCTGCCGCCATGTGCTGGAACATATTCAAAACCCGGATGCCTTTATCGCCAATGTGCGCCGCGCCGTGGGCAATCGTCACGAGACTGTCGTTTTCTTTGAAGTCCCCAATGTCCTCTTCACCCTGCGCGATTTAGGCATTTGGGACATCATTTACGAACACTGTTCTTACTTCAGCCCCCATTCGCTGGCCCGGCTCTTTCGCCAAAACGGCTTTCGTATCCTTAATGTAACGCCTGCATTCAACGGCCAATTTTTGACGGTTGAAGCTGTTTTGAGCGACGGCGGGGCTGATTCATGGTCGGCTGATGAGGTAGACAAACAACAAATGGGCCAGGAAACGGCCGTTTTTGCCCAAAGCTACAATGGAAAAGTGGCCCTGTGGCAGGAACGGTTAGGGCAAATGGCCGCTTCCGGGGAGCGAGCTGTTGTTTGGGGAGCCGGTTCCAAGGGTGTGACGTTCATGAACACGCTCAAAACAGCGGTCATTGAGGTTGTCGTTGACATCAACCCGCGCAAAGTGGGGATGCACATTGCCGGAACCGGGCAGGAAATCGTTTCGCCCGCCTTCCTGAAAACTTACCATCCCGATGCCGTCATTGTTATGAATGCCAATTATCAAGAAGAAATCTGGCACACTTTGCAAGATTTAGGCGTCAATGCTGAGATATTATTGGCTTAAATCGTATCCAAAAGTTCCTCCTTAATTAACCTTACAAAGAATCTTACTTAATCGGTTTCTTTAGATTGTTTCACTAATCTGGTTGTTACATAGGATTAATAAGGTGGTTTGTATCTTTTTAATGGTTTTTTGTGTACAAGAATTTTTTGACACGAATTTCACGAAATTACACGAATTTGGACAATTTTAATTCGTGAAATTTGTGTCATTCGTGTCGAAACCTTTTCTGACTTGCCCAGGTTAGGAGAATGTAATGGTACGTCTGGTTTCACTCCGGATTTTAGAAAGTTATTTTCGTCATCGTTGGCTTTACTTCTTGCCGATGTTGTTGATGTTGGTAATTGCGGTGGCTTCTTTCTTTTTGATTAAGCCGAAATATCTTGCTGGCGGCGTTTTATTTGTGGAGAAGGAGAGTCTTCTCTCTACGCTTATTTCTGTTAGAGAAACATCTTTTTCATGGGACACGCCTGCCGATGAAACCAGTACAGAAATATCGGAGATGATGCAAACAAATGCTTTTGTGCGCGCTGTGATTAGGATGACGGATTTAGAAGAAAATATGGATGAGGGGGAAACGGCCGTTGCCATGACAATCAGCGATGTACGTAAAATAACCCGGACAGAATCTTTGGGGAATAACCAGGTATTTGTTGCCGCCGAGCACACAGATCCCCAGGTGGCCTATCAATTGGTGAATGCCATCATCGAAAACTATATCCAGTGGAAGATCAATGCCGCCCGGGTAGAAAGCGTTACCGCGCAGGACTTTTTTGGTGATTTGATAACACAGTATGAGGTGGCGTATGAAGTGACTCAGCGCGAAATCGAAAATTACCTGATCGCCCATCCACAACCGGTCCGCGGCGACCGTCCGGAAATTGAAACGATTGAAATTGAACGTCTGCAATCGGCGCTGCAATTGGCGGAACAACGCTACGCCAAAGCGATTGAAAATGACGAAAATGCCCAATTGTCTTTGTCTCAGGCTGAGAGCGATGTCCGCCAGACTTATTTCTTCATTGACGCGCCCAAGATTCCGAATAAACCATCCACGTCGCTCAAGGATAGGGCCATACAGATTGCGATCTTCGGCGTCGCCGGCATGATCTTGAGCGGTGTGGGGGTTGTGGGAAGTGCGTTGTTAGATCGGAGTCTCCTTTTTCCTGTGGATGTGCAGCATGGATTAAACCTGCCGGTGTTGACGGCCGTCCCCAATGCCGTCCAATCCACGCCCGGCAGACGCCAGAAAATAAAGGGGCGCGCCGGGAAAAAGAAGCAGCACAAAAAAACAAAGAGCCATATCCAGCCAGCCTTTACGGCATCCCCGGAAACACAAAAATAGACATTGACTATGAATGACACTGGCAAAACTATCGCCAAAAACGCAGGCGTTCTTTTCACTTCGCAATTGATTACCTGGGGGCTGACTCTCCTCTTAACCATTTTTCTCCCCCGCATGCTAGGGGCAACGGCCGTTGGCCAACTCCATCTGGCTAACTCCATCTGGGCGATCATTGGCGTCGTCGCCACCCTGGGCATGGATACTTTGTTGATCAAGGAAATTGCCCGCCGTTCAGACAGGATCGGTGAACTATTCGGCGTTGCGCTCGTGTTATTTGCCGCATTAAATCTTCTGGGCTTCGGCGCCGTTGCCCTTTATGCGAAATTGGCCGGCTACGCTGCCGAAACTGTTTATGTGATTTATATCATAGGAATTGCCAGGTTTGTTATGCAGTTTGGCGATGCCAGCCGGGCGGCGCTGCAAGGTTTGGAACAAATGAAATACATATCGTTGGCCGATATTTTTGCGAAAATATTTACAACGATAGTTGGTTTAGTGATGTTGTTCCTGGGGCAGGGCATCCTCGTTTTTGCCGTCGTTTTGGTTGGCGGCAGTTTCGTTAGCGCGGCCGCGCAAATTTTCTACCTGAACCGGTTGACGCCGCTGCGCCTCAGGTTCAATTGGCCGCTGGCCAAATGGATGCTGAAAGGCGGCGTCCCCTATTTTTTGGTATCTGTCTTCTTAAGCATTTACATCCAGATTGACATTGTAATTATTTCCCTGCTCGTAAGCGAGAAAGTCGTGGGTTGGTATGGAGCGGCGGATGGATTATTTACCACGCTGATGTTCATTCCTTCTATATTCATGACTTCGGTATTTCCGGCGCTTTCCCGGATGCACGCCAATGATTCCGGCTCGTTGCCCCGATTGATGGGGAAAAGCTTTGATTTGTTGATGCTGGTGAGCGTTCCGATTGGGTTGGGGCTGTTGGCTGTGGCCGATCCTCTGGTTGTTCTACTGTTTGGCTCGGAATTTGCCAACAGCGGCCCGGTTCTGGCAGTCATGGGCATTGTTCTGATTTTGACATATCAAAACATGCTGGTTGGGCGTTTTTTGATTTCCATTGATCGCCAAAATACCTGGACGATTGTCATGGCGGTGGCCACCGTGGCTACCATTCCGCTTGATCTGGTTTTGATCCCCTGGTGTCAAAGCCGGTTTGGCAATGGCGCCATTGGCGGCGCATTGGCGTTTGTGGTGACTGAGTTGGGGATGATGATTGCCGGATTGGTTTTAATGCCGGCCGGTTCGCTGGGGTGGGGGAATGTTTGGACGGCCGTTCGCGCGTTCGTCGCTGGTTTGGGCATGGTGGCGGCTGTCTGGTTATGGCGGGATTCATTTATTGCCATTCCCATTGCCGTTGGCGCTGTCACCTACCTGGTTTTAATTTTAATGTTGCGGATTGTGCCCCAAGAAGATTGGCAGTTACTCCGGGGCATGGTTCAGCAGATGATGAAACGGTTTCGTTCTCAAGAGGCGGAACCGGTTGGATTGAATGGATAAAAGGCAGCTTAAATATGTGGCGTCGTTCCCAAAAACAAGAAATTGAAAAACGGCCGTCGTTGATCTTGTCGGCGCAAGACGGTACGCCAATCGTGACATTTCCGGCCGAGGTGGTTGATCCCCTACGGCAAATGAGTGCGCGTGTGAGCCGGAACCAGGCGTTTCCCAAGCGGTTGGCTTTGATGGCCTCTTTGCGTGAGGAAGGCGTGACTTATCTTTCACAGGCGTTAGCCACCACTCTGGCTAACGACATGGAAGTGTCCGTCTGCCTGGTTGAGCTTAACTGGTGGTGGCCTTCTGATATATTGGCAACTGATGAGAGGGGCGGGTTAACGGCCGTTCTAACCGGCGAAAGCGCCTTGGATGAAGCCCTCATTCCCACAGGCTTGCCCAACTTAGCCCTGTTACCAGCCGGTCAAATGGACATAGAGAAACGCGCCATGTTTGCTCGCAGCTCTATTCTCCAAAAGACATTAGAACAATTAGACGAAAAATTCGATCACATCATATTAGACATACCGGCGATTTTAGCGACCCATGATGCGATTCCATTAGCTTCCCTGGGAACGGCCGCTTCCTTAATCGTTCGCCAGGGCATAACATCCGTTGAAGATGCCCGCCTGGCCCTGGATGATGTTGATCATCTCTTTATTTTAGGCGTCGTGATGAACCAGGTGGAACTGAAAACGCCGAACGCATTGTTGAAATATATCCCCCAACATTAGAGCGAGAGAAAGGCATTTCGAGGAAAGAACATCATAATGAAAGTGTTGTTAGGATACTTAATTATTAGCTTTTTTGGGGGGATGTTATTGTGGCGGCAAAAGCCGGCATGGCGCAAGAGCATCCTGATTGTGTTGAGTCTGTTCATTTGTTTCGCTTATTATTTCTTGAATCAGATTTAGCCCCGCTCTAATAAAAATTACTTGAATGTATCTATGATGACCTTTGCCCCTGACGACCTTACTCTTAGAAACGCCCGAACGCAGGCTGCCCGCGCGTCGGTGACATGGACTGTCTGGTTTGTGGGCTTACTGGGCGTTACTGGGCTGGTTGGATTGTGGATGCTGCGCGCCGATTCGACGCCGGCCGCTATTGGCTGGCTGCTCTATTTGATTGGCGTTGTTATCATCATGGTTCAACCGCGTTACGGCGTCTATTTGATCATCTTCTTTGCCCTGGCTGGGGACGCTTTGTTAATGTATTGGTACCCGTTCACCAAAAACTTTTCCAGCGGCGAATCACTCCTTTACCTGAATAATGCCGTTTACATGAGTCCGATGGAGTCCTACCTGGGGCTGACTTTTATTTCCTGGCTGGGGCGAGCGGCCGCACAGCGCAAATGGAAATTTCATATTGGGCCGTTGTTTTGGACGGCGATTTTATTCATTAGCTTTATTGTGTTGGGATTGATCTATGGGATTGGCACGGGGGGGAATATTGAGATTGCTTTGTGGGAAGCGCGCCCCATTTTTTACCTGCCCCTGATGCTCGTTTTAACCAGCAACCTGCTTACCAGGCGCGAACATGTGAATCATTTGATGTGGGCGGCGCTTCTGGCGCTTTTTATTGAGGGGGTTATCGGTGTTTATGCCTATTTTGTGGGCTTGAAGGGCGACTTGAGTTTTGTGGAGGCGATTACAGAACATTCGGCAGCGATTCACATGAACACGTTATTTGTTTATGTGGTGGGTGTATGGATTTATAAGGGGAGATGGCGGCAGCGTTTTTTGTTATTATTTATGATTCCGCCGGTATTGATCACTTATCTGGCGACGCAGCGTCGGGCGGCATTTATGGCCTTGATTATTGCCCTGATACTGATTGTTATTTTACTGCACCGTGAGAACCGAACGGCGTTTTGGTTGATTGTGCCGCCTCTGGCGCTGGCGGGATTGTTGTATATCGCCGCATTTTGGAATGGCAGCGGTACGGTGGCAATGCCGGTTAAGGCGATTAAGTCGGTGGTGGCTGAGGATCAAGCGAATGCCAAGGATCAGGCGTCGAATTTGTATCGTTTGATTGAAAATGTGAATTCGAGTTTCACAATTCATCAAAAACCGCTGACGGGTGTGGGGTTTGGGCAGAAGTTTTATTTCTTGGTGCCGCTGCCGGATATCAGCTTTTTTAAGTGGTGGGAATATATTACGCATAATTCGATTATCTGGATATGGATGAAGACGGGGGTTGGCGGTTTCTTTTCGATGATTTATTTGGTGGGAACGGCCGTTATGGTTGGCGTCCGTGTCCTGTGGCGAATGCCGCGTAATGAATTGAGCGCTATTGCCATGACCTCAGTCTTGTACATCATTATGCACTTCATATATGCCTATGTGGATATGTCCTGGGATAACCAGAGTATGCTGTATGTGGGCATGTCTATGGGGCTGCTGAACAGCTTGGAGAAGATTGTGGCCCGTCCCGTGCCAGTTACGCCCAGACGTTGGCCCTGGCAGCCAGAACCGTTACCGGCTCCTGGTCTCCGGCCACTGCCGGGTGAATAAATTTTTAACAGCCTATGCAGAAATTCAGGCGGATTATTCGAGAGGAATTGGACGGGCTGCATCTGCGGCTGCTATTGGTGTATTGGATGACGGCCCCCTTGCCTCGCTTTGTGGGCGGCCGTTTCCGGGTCTGGCTGCTGCGTTTAGCCGGTTTTGCTATCGGTCGCGGCACAATCATGACGGACACGCCCCGATTCGCCGGGAGCGGCAATTTATATGCGCGTTTAACAATTGGGCAGGACTGTTATTTGAACGCCGGCAGCTTTTTTGATTTGAGCGCGCCCATTACCATTGGCGATCATGTTTCCATCGGGCATGATGTTTTATTATTAACCAGTGCGCATGAGATGGGAACGGCCGTACACCGCGCCGCCGATCTCACCTACAACCCCATAGAAATTGGAGACGGCGCCTGGCTGGGCGCTCGCTGCACCATCCTACCCGGCGTAAAAATCGGCGAAGGCGCCGTCATTGCCGCCGTCGCCGTCGTCAACAAAGACGTCCCTGCACACACCATCGCCGGCGGCGTACCGGCCAAAATTATCCGCCAACTCACCGATTGAGGCAGCGGCCGTTAACCTGTTATCATAGACGTTTACTCGCGTCTTGATTTAACGCGACCTGGTTGATTGAAAGCACGGTTTCCATTCCGCTCTCGCCAAAGCTGACGGATGCGGATGTGGCTGATGTGGTCAGGGCGATCAGGTTCGTTTTGACCGGCGAACCAAATTAAAGGAGGCTCCGGTGAATTTCTCAGTTTGTATTCCGGCTTATCGTCCGGAGACGTTGGCGACGCCAATTGCCTCTATTCAGGCGCAAAATATGCCCAATTGGGAGTTGATTATTGTGGGGCAGGGGGATGAGCAAAATGAGCGGGCCAGAGCGGTGCGGTTGGTGGCGGAAGCGGCGGCGGCTGAAGACGGCCGTATCCATTACATTCATCTCCCCCACCTCGGCCACAGCCGCGCCCTCAACGCCGGTATCCGCGCCGCCCAGAGCGACTTAATCGCTTTCCTGGACGATGATTGTTACGCGCAGTCTGATTGGTTAAAAACATACATCAAATATTTTGCTTTGTGGCCGGACGTTGGGCTGATTGGCGGTGCGACTTATGCGCCGCCCAAGAGTCGGCGCGGGCCAGGCGTTTGCCCGGCAATGGTTCCGGTTGAAGGCATTTACGATCCGGCGGCGGCGTCAGATGCGCTGCCCGCCGGTGTGGATTGGATCAGCTGTAACGTCGCTCTCCGCCGCCGCGCGGCGGAACGAGTGGGGCCGTTTGACGAGTATTTGGGGCCGGGGACGGATTTCCCGGCAGGTGGGGAAACTGATTTCAAATTGCGTATGGAGGCGGCCGGTATCAAGATAGGCACGACGCCGCTGGCTCGAGTCGAGCATACGCACGGATATCGTTACGGGCTAAAGGCAATTTGGGCGCATTCCTGGAATTATGCTTATGGGAATGGGGCGTTGGCCGGTAAACAAACGCTTGCCGGCGATCCGCGCGGGGAGCAGTGGGTGGAAGCGACCCGGCACGAACGCTGCCAGCGTTCGCGCCGGCCATTTCGCCCCCATCGTTTACCATTTGACTTGCTGCGTCTGCGAACATTTCAGGCCGGGTATAATCGCTGTCTGGCATCATACCGCGTCGTAGACGGCTTGTTGCAGCCGCAGGCAGAAACACAAACGGCTTGAATCCCATGCTGAAACTATCCGTTGTCTTGCCCACTTATAATCGTCTCCAGCAATTACGGCGTGTGTTAGCCGGTTTGGAAAATCAAACCTGTCCACTGGCTGATTTTGAAGTGGTGGTTGTTTCCGATGGTTCCAGTGACGGCACAAATGAATTCTTGCAAGAGATGAAAACGCCGCTGCAATTGACGGCCGTCATACAAGCCAATCAGGGCGTGGCGGCGGCGCGCAACCAGGGCGTTGCCCAGGCTCAGGGCGACTTGGTTTTGTTCATTGATGATGATGTCGTACCTACGCCGCAGTTGGTAGCCGAGCATTTGTGTTTTCATGCGGCGCATGAAGAAGAGGTGATTGTTCTGGGGCCGATGCTGACCCCGCTGGATACGCGCTTGTCTCCCTGGGCGCAGTGGGAACAGGATATGCTGGTGAAACAGTATGAAGCGATGCTGAGCGGCAGTTGGGAACCGACGGCGCGCCAATTTTATACGGGCAATTAATCGCTGGCGCGGCGGCTGGTTGTGGACTGCGGCGGGTTTGACCCTGCATTTCGGCGCGCCGAGGATGTGGAGATGGCTTACCGGCTGGAACAGCTTGGCGTTCGTTTTGTATTTAATGACCGGGCGATTGGCTACCATTATGTGGCCCGCTCGTTTGATTCCTGGATGGCTACGCCGTATGCTTACGGCCGTAACGATGTCATCTTCACATACCAAAAAGGACAGGATTGGCTGCTGCCAACCGTTTTGCAGGAGTATGAGGAGCGGCAGGCGCTGGTAAGAATCTTAACACGCCTGTGCCTGGATCGACCGCGGCTGAGCCGGATAAGCATTACCGCGATCAACTGGATCGCCCGATGGGCCGCTTCACTGCACCTGTCGAATCTGCCCCGCATTGCCTACAGCGGCATTTTTAATCTCCGCTATTATCAGGGGGTGGCTGATGAGTTGAACGGCCGTCCCCACTTTTACCAGGCAGTCAAACAAGCTAATTCTGACGAGACAGCTTAACCATGTTCGAGCTATTCAAACAAGACATTCAACGTTGGATCATACCGGAACAAGTCGCCGATCCGTCGTTAGTCACCTTCATAACAACCCTGAAGTTACTCTGGCGGCATATGCCCCTGCGGGCTATGCTTTGGTATCGTATTGGCTCCTGGTTTCAGCGCCGAAAAGTCCCCCTCATACCAGGCTTTGTACAACGACTGCTTTACCGCCGCTATGGTTTAGAAATCAGCCCTGGCCTGGATATTGGCGGCGGGCTTTATATTGCCCATCCCATTGGCACGGTCATTATGGTCAAGAAAATCGGGGAAAACTGCTCCATCATAGCGGCTGTTACCATTGGCATGAGGAACGAGCGCGCTTTCCCTGTCATTGGCGATAACGTATTCATTGGCGCCGGCGCGCGCGTGTTAGGCGATATTACAATTGGCGATGGAGCCGTCATCGGCGCCAACGCCGTTGTTGTCAAAGATGTACCCGAAAATGCAACGGTGGTGGGTATCCCGGCGCGGGTTATGCATATTAATGGAGAAAAAAAGAACACAGCATGAAACCCGCGAATAAGCTGCATCAAGCGGCCGTTTTGGCCGGGGTACAAGATGCCGACAAAACGATCCGGGCCACCTTTGTGATGGAACAGCATATTGGTCATTTTTCATTCTATGAAAACCTGCGCCGATTTGTGGATCCGTCGCCGGTCATAGAGGCCAATTGGGTGAACGTAACCTACAAACAGCCTTCAATTTTAGGCAGCTACCTGCCCTTTTTACCGGAGAATACGCGCGGCTCCTTAAACGGCCGGGCGCAAGTGCGCCGGGGGCTGCATCACTATCCGGCTGATGTTGTCTTGTATAACACACAAGTCCCGGCGGCATTAGGCGGCCGCCTGGTACGCCAGCGCCCCTACGTGCTTTGTACCGATATTACGCCGATTCAATATGATCGCATGAGCCAATATTACGGTCAGGCTCCCGAACGCAGCGGTCTTTTTAGCCGCTACAAACACCATGTCAACCGGAACCTGTTTCAAAATGCAGCCCGCATTCTGCCCTGGTCTACCTGGGCGCGCGACTCGCTTATTCATGATTACGGGGTATTGCCTGAGCGCATTGCCGTGGCCCCGCCGGGCGTGGATATAGATTCCTGGCAGCCCAAGCCGCGTTCCCAAACTGACCGGCTGCGCATTCTTTTTATCGGCGGCGATTTTTACCGCAAGGGGGGCGAAGATTTGTTAACGGCCGTTCAACTGCTGCCGCCGGACAGGGTAGAACTCATCCTCGTCACCCACTCGGCCGTGCCCCAGGCTCAAAATATGACCGTTTATAACCACATGCAGGCCAATTCGCCGGCGTTAATTGCGTTATGCCAATCGTGTGATTTATTTGTGCTGCCCACCCGGGCCGAAGCTTTTGGCATTGCCGCTGTAGAAGCTGGCGCGCTGGGATTACCGGCCATTGTAACGGCCGTTGGCGGACTCACCGACATTGTTATAGACGGCCAAACCGGATTTCACATCGCCCCAGGCGACATACCGGCGCTCGCGGCACACATACGCCGGTTGATTCATGACCCGGCATTACGGCGGCAGTTGGGGCAAAACGGCCGTCGCCGCGTAGAGAAACAGTTCAACGCGCGCGAAAATGCCGACCGCATCATCCATATACTGCAACAAGTCATCGCAGAAAGCGCCCGCAAAAAAACTTACCAGCCCAAGTCGGCGCATAAACCTGTAAATTGAACCCTATTCAATGACCATCAGATCAAAGACCCAACTTATCGTGACAACGGGCATCATAGCTTGGTTATTATTAGGATGCACCGCCAATGCTGGCTACACCCCGGCGGCTCAAGCCTCGGCGCTCCCCACACCGACCACACATCCTTATTTAGTCGGGCAAACTGCCACTAGCCAGCCCGTGCCAGCCGCCATCTCAACCCCGCCCTTTGTCTATTTACAGGAACAAGCGGCCGCCACGCTTACCGCAGCTTCAGGGCCGCCGGTTATAAGCGCGATCACCCCTTTGCCCGCGAGCAACGAGATGACAGTGACTCCCAATCGCCCGGGAGCATCTGAACCCCTTACCGTTACGCCGGCCACAGACCCGCGTCCCGAACTACAGCCCCTTTACCGCGCCGTTTACCTTAGAGATGGTCCCGGAACAAACTATGACATCATTCGCATCCTCAGAAAAGGCGAGATTGTCCGCATAATGGCCAAAGATACTGAACGGGAATTCTGGTACAACGTGGCGCTGGAAAATGGGGTTACAGGCTGGGTTGCCCGGAGCGTTAGCGAACCTGTTTTCCAACCAGCCATTAATAATGTCCCCATAGCCGTTACCCTGCCGCCAATTCCAACGCCGACCTTTGCGTTTTTGCCCACCGGTAGTGATGATGATAGTTAAAAGGCTTCAAACTATGCAGAAATCCCCCTTCATTTTGGCGTGGATAACAGGTATCTGGTTGTTGGCGGGATGCGTCCCCAGCCGTACCGCGCCGGCGGCAACATCGCCCAACGTGGCCCCAACAACACACCCAATTTTCAGCAGCGACGCCGGTGAACAACCTGTGGATGAGCCAGGGCTTGCATCCGGCACAGCGCCAGAGACCCAGCCGGAAGAGTTAGCCGCGGCTGGCGAAATCCCCAGCCTTGAGATAAGCGACACCCAGGTCAGATCAGGCGATGATAACGCTATTATATCTTGGGTGACAAGCCGTCCCGCAGTGAGCGTCCTGGGCTACGGCCGTACCGAGATGTACGAAACAGGCAGCCTGGGTGATGACCTGCCATTAACCCAACACGCCGTCACTCTAAGCGATCTGGAACCAGAAACAACCTACTACTATCAAATAACGGCCGTAGACAGCGCCGCCAACGTCGTTGCGGCCGATACCGGATCATTTACAACCGGCAGTTTAGCGCCAGAAATCAACATTTGGTATGGCCTCGACCAAAAATATGGCAATATCGGTATTCCCCAGCAATGGTTTAACATCGTCGGTACCGTTTTCGACAAGGACGGCATTGATGCTCTAACCTATTCCTTGAATGGCGGCCCTGAAACGAAGCTCTCCATTGGGCCAGATTTACGCCGCCTGGCCAAGGATGGCGATTTCAATGTGGATATACACCAAAGCGATCTGCTGGCGGGAGAAAACGAGGTGATTATAACGGCAATAGATTCACTGGATTACGTGGAGTCGGTTACCGTCAAGGTGAATAAAGAAACCGACACGGTTTGGCCGGGAAACTATACCATTGATTGGCAAACAGTCTCCAATATCCAGGATGTGGCTCAGGTAGTAGATGGATTGTGGCAAGTTGATGATGGCGCGTTACGTGTTGCCAGCCCCAATTATGATCGCCTGGTCGCCATCGGCGATATCACCTGGACTGATTATGAAGTCCAGGCGCCGATTACATTGCATAGCGTCAATGACGCCGGTTTTAATATGATTAGCAATGGCCCGGCCATTGGCCTGCTGGTGCGCTGGACAGGTCATACCGATATCCCTATCCCTGGCTGGCAGCCCAAAGTAGGTTGGAAACCTTTCGGCGCGATTGCCTGGTATTGGTGGCAAGAGCCGGCGAAGGGCTTCTGGCGGCTGGAAGGGACGGATGCTGTGGCGGCCGAACTGACGGCCGCGCCGCTCCAGTTTGAAACGCCATATATTTACAAACTTCGCGTAGAAACAGTATCAGAAACGGTAAGCTTGTACAGTTTTAAGGTGTGGCCGGTTGGGCAGGATGAACCGGCCGATTGGAAGTTAAGCGCCGAGATAGCTGGCCCGCCCAATGGTTCGCTGCTGCTCCTGGCCCACCAGGTGGATGCCAGCTTTGGCGATATAACGGTGACACAGCTTGCGCCGCCAACAGCGGCGCCTGTTTTACCGGCCGTATCAGGTTCTCCAGTTATCACCAATACCTTACCAATTACGGGTACGCTGCCTATCACAGGAACCAGCCCTATCACAGCGACGAGTCCCATTACCGGAACAGGGTCTATAACGAATACGACTTCTATAACTGATACGACTTCGTTATCTGACGGTTGATAGCTAATGATGAGCATACCCCGTTTTTGTCAGCTCTTTGTGTTGGTTACTATTTCCACTGTTTTCCTATATGGTTGCCAGCCGCTCACGCCACCAGCCTCCTCATCACAGGACGCAGTTGCGCCGACTGTCGCCAGCTTTTTTGTGCCGATTGATACCCCAACGCCCCATTTCGTCCCGACATTGCCGCCGGCGCTGCCTCAGTCCGCGCCGGAACTTGCGCCCACGCTCATTGCTGCGGCCACGCGAATCACTCTCTCTGGGCAAATTGTTACTAAACCTGTTTATGCCGATTCTTTTGATGCGAACTGGACATGGCAGGAGGGGACGGATATGGAAGTGGATCCGGCAAGTACGAAATATGTACACAGCGGGCAGTCAGCCATCGCTATGACGCCTACTAAGGATTTCGGCCAATTATTTTTTTCGGTACGGGCGGATAGTAAAGCGGTTTATTTGCGCGAAAAGGTGTTGGGCGTCACCCTTTGGCTTAATACTGGCGATGGCGCGGTGCAGCCTGATGATTTGGCGATTGCGGTTGTGGGCAGTAATGCTTTTCCGTTTTGGGTGGCCGGGGATGATTCCGTGGCCGTAAATGATTTGATGTTCTTTTCGGAGACGCGCCTTTATTACCTGGACGTTGATCGCACGCTGCCGCCGCAAGCCTGGGTTAAGTTAGAGGTTTGGCTGGATGAGCTGCCTTATGATCCTGATTATAAGTATGTAACGGGCTTTTATGTTAAGAATGACCAGGGATTTTTTCAAACGGTTTATATTGATGATGTGGCGCTGTTGATGCTGCCGGAGTAGGTTTGAGGCGAAGGGTGGATATGTTGGCAATGTATCGAATTGGGTTTATTGTTGAACAGGTGTTGGGTCACGTTACACACGGCCAAAATTTGCGGGCGAATGTGGCCGATGATGTCACAATTGAAGCCTTTTGGGGACTGCCGGCCTGGCAGAGCAGTCGCATTCCATTATACAAAAGTAATTGGACAGTGCAGGCAGGAATGCAAACGCGCAAATTAGTGGCCGGGATGCAGCGCCAGGCGCCTTTGGATGCGCTGTTTTTTCATACGCAGGTAACGGCCGTTCTGGCCACAAACTGGGTCAAAAAAATCCCCAGCATCATCTCTCTGGATGCCACACCTAAACAGTACGATGAACTGGGCGAATATTATGCCCATGGCTCCGGCCCTGCCTGGTTGGAACAGGTCAAGTGGAAACTCAATCGCAATGCCTTCCACGCCGCCAAACATATTGTTACCTGGTCAGATTGGGCCAAACAAGGGTTGATTGATGAGTACGAAGTCCCGGCCGAAAAAATCACTGTTATTCCGCCCGGCGTGAATGCGCCAGCATGGGCGCGGCCTGAACCGCGCCGCCGCCACGACGGGCCGGTTAAAATATTGTTTGTTGGCGGCGGCCTGGAGCGTAAAGGCGGTTTGCTGTTGCTGGATGCTTTTCGCCGGCTGCGCCAAAAACAAGAGACGGCTGACCTGGAACTACATCTGGTGACGAAAGACACAGTTCCGGCCGAGCCAGGGGTGTTTGTTTACAATGATTTACAGCCCAATAGCGTCGCATTGAAGCAGCTTTATCATGACAGCGATCTGTTTTGCCTGCCTACTTATGGCGATTGTCTGCCAATGGTTTTGTCGGAGGCGGCGGCGGCGGGGTTAACGGCCGTATCCACCCGCGTTGCTGCCATTCCCGAAATCATCCATGACGGCAAAACTGGCCGTCTCATCCCTGCCGGCGATGCTGACGCCCTGACCGCCGTTCTGGCGCAGTTGATCGCCAACCCCGACTTACGCCTCCAACAGGGTGAACGCGCCCGCCAGCTTGTCCGGCAGATGTTCGATGCCCAGACTAATGCCGCCCGCCTACTCGCCTTACTCAAACAAACCGCCGCCGCGGGGAGGAACCGCCATGAATGACGTGCTCTTGACTGTCTCCGGGGTGATAGACCCGGAAATTGAAGACAAAATCGCGCGGGGCGAGCGTCCCGAAGCGGATTATGTGGCCTTGAGCCGCGCCTTTGGGGCTGATTTGCTCGATTATGCCGCTGCCCGCCGCCAGAGTGGTTGGCTGGGCCGGCTGCTGGAAAAAATCGGCGGGCCAAACCTGATGTTGGCCTGGGTTTGTTTCAGCCTGCGCCGCGGCTACCGCGTCATTTTCACCGATGGCGAGCAGGTGGGCCTGCCATTGGCGTTTATGCTCAAGTTTATTAGTTGGGGGAAACGGCCGTGTCACCTCATGATCGTTCATATCCTTTCTGTAGGCAAAAAAATGATTTTGCTAGATTGGTTGGGTTTGCAAAGCCACATTGACATATTTTTACCTTACGCTACCTGGCAGCAACAATTTATTGAAGAACGCTGGCATGTTCCACCGGAGCGGGTGGTGTTTACACCGTTCATGGTGGATGCCCGCTTTTTTGCCCCGGAGCAAGCCGGACAGACTGAGGATTTGCTGGGTTTTGGGGAGGACGCCAAGCCCATCATCTGCTCGGTGGGATTGGAATTTCGAGATTACCCTACGCTGATGAATGCGGTACGTGGGTTAAATGTGCAGGTAGTGATTGCCGCTGGCAGCCCCTGGTCAAAGCGTCCTGATTCGACGGCCGATGAAGAAATTCCTGACAATGTGTTGGTGCGCCGCTTCAGCCAGTTTGAACTGCGCGATCTGTATGCCCTGAGCGCGTTGATGGTGATGCCGCTCTATGATGTTAATTTTCAGGCCGGTGTGACGGCGCTGCTGGAGGCGATGGCGATGGGTAAAGCGGTGATTTGCTCGCGCACAGCAGGGCAGACGGATGTGGTTGTGGATGGAGAAACGGGGGTGTACGTACCGCCGCAAGATGTGGCTGCTTTACGGGCGGCCATTGTCCAGCTGTTGGAACAACCGGAAAAAGCGGAACAGATGGGGATAAACGGCCGTTCCCGCATCGAACAGTCCATGAGTCTGGCGCATTACGTCAGGCGGCTAAACAAAATCGTCCAGCAAATCAGGTGAGTTTGACTGGACGATCATCTTCCTGGCATACAAAGAATTGAGTAACTATTCAGGTAGACACAAAGTATATGATTGAAGTGTAATCTGTGTAAGCGGCGCTCCTGGTCGAAAACGAGTCTGAAGGCGTTTAGACAGCGGCTTTAATCATCATTATTGTCGTCATCATTATTATTATTATTATTATTGTTGTTGTTGTCGTTCTCGTCGTCATCATCATCATCGTTCTCGTTGTCGTTGTCATTCTCGTTGTCGTTGTCATTCTCGTTGTCGTTGTCATTCTCGTTGTCGTTGTCATTGTTGTTATCGTCGTTGCTGTTAACATGATCGTCCGTTGTACCCAATGACATGAGTGATGAATTAACTTGAGCGAAAACATCCCCAACCGTGGTGCCCAGCCAAGAGATAGCGAAAATAATAGTCGCCGCTACCAGCATTAAAAGCATGGCATACTCGACTAGACTTTGTCCGCTCTGCTGCCGGGAAGCATTAGGGGGCGTTGGGGAATGGTCTGAGAAGGTAGGTGTAGTGTGAATGTTCATGGTGCGGTGTCCTCATACATGAGTGTCCGTTCATACCCGGAATTGTCGAATATTTACTAATGGTTAGATTTCCAGGTTAAAAGCAGAACATATTGGAAGCATGAATACCATAACTGTAATTTACAAATTAATCAATTATCCCATAAGAAATCAAGCGGTGACATAGGATAATCTGACTATATTTACAACGCAATCATAGTCAGACAAAAGTAACACGTAAGCGTTCACTCCCCCCTGGAGACTTTTGAAGTTTTGACGCTCTGTGTGGTTGTGTACTCGACTGCAAAACTTCAAAAGTCTGTTGGCGGCTGAACGGTTACAGTATTGTAATTGGTGTCTCAAAATCATTGACAGATTCCGTAATCATTACAAACCGTCTTTCAGTTTGGTTTGCCGATTTGCTAAATAACCTGGCAATTGGGTGCGCTATGGCTTTTATTGACGTTGCGCCCTAAAATGTTTAATCGCCATGAAGCATCGTAAGTAGTACTGCAAGTAAAACCAGGATAATAGGAAACATATTAAAACGAGTTTATTCCTGGATTATAGCTGATTGCGCTGGATATTTTATATGCTGGACTGGTTTCTGATTTTTTTTCTACTGGGTCAATTTGTTTTAGCTGTGCTGGCTGGTTATTTGCTCTTACTAACGGCTGCCGCCTGGCGAGCGCCCCGGCATACAGCGCCCCTCATGAACGGTGAAAAGAAGCGATTTTTGATTCTGGCGCCGGCCCATAATGAAGAACGCTTGCTGCCGAAACTGTTGGAAAATCTGGGTAAGTTGGACTATCCCCAATCGCTCTATACGGTGTATGTTGTCGCTGATAATTGTACGGATCGAACGGCCGTTATAGCCCGGCAGTATGGGGCAGTTGTTCATGAACGTTTTAATGAGTTCCAGCAGGGGAAAGGGTTTGCGCTACAATGGTTATTACAGCGGCTGTGGCTGGCCGGCGAACCGCATGACGCTGTGCTTATTCTGGACGCGGATTCAGTAATATCCCCCAACTTTTTGCGGATCATGGCGGCGCGATTGGCGCGTGGCGAGCGGGTTATTCAATCATATTATGCCGTGCTCAACCCGGCCCAATCATGGAGCGTCAGTCTGCGCTATGTGGCTCTGGCGGTATTGCATTATTTACGGCCGTTAGGCCGCATGGTTCTGGGCGGGTCAACCGGACTCAAGGGCAACGGCATGGTTTTTGCCGCCGACATCCTCAAAGAGCACGAATGGTCTGAATCGGTTACAGAAGACATCGAGTTTCACATGGCCTTGATTTTGGCCGGTGAACGAGTGACATTTGCCCCGGACGCGGTGGTGGAAGCAGAAATGCCGCAAACATTGGCCGGTTCACACACGCAAAACAGACGGTGGGAACAGGGTCGGCTGCAAATGGCGCGAACCTACGTCCCTGTCCTGCTGCGTGAGGCGTGGTCGGCGTTACGTAAAGGGGAATACGGCCGTTCCTACCTCCTGTTTGACGCCGTCATGGAACACCTTATCCCCCCATTTTCCATCTTGGCCGGTTTAAGCGGATTGAGTTTGGTAACGGCCGTTATCATCTTCCTCATCACCCGCAATCGAGCCGTCGTCAATCAGTTAACCCAGGTCAACCTCCTTTTAGGCGCAGCTATCATTCTGGAGCAAATCATTTACGTTTTTTATGGATTACACCTGGTTCAAGCGCCGCGCAAAATCTACAAAGCGTTGCTTTACGCCCCTGCCTTCATGGCCTGGAAAATCTGGCTGTATCTGCGGATCATGTTGGGACGCAGCCAGCAAGGTTGGGTACGAACCGCCCGCAACGAGACATAAGATGCAAATAGAATTCACAACGCCAATACAACAAGAGCGGGACGAGAAAGCCGCCCGAATGTTAGAAATTTATGCCAACCAGAGTTTCAAGAGCCTGCGTTCTGCCCAACGAATGCGATTACGGCTGGTCACATGGGCCATACGCAACAAAATCCAGGCCAACATGAAACGAGTTTTTGATTTGATTGTTGCCAGCCTGGCGCTCATATTTACAGTACCTTTGATGGGCCTGGTGGCCGCCGCCATTAAACTCGATTCCCCAGGGCCGATATTTTTCTTGCAAGAGCGCGTCGGCAAATGGGGTGAGCCATTTTACTGCTATAAATTCCGCTCCATGTACATTGACGCCGAAGCCCGCAAGGTGGAACTGATGGCTCAAAATGAGGCCGATGAAATCATCTTCAAAATCAAAGACGACCCCCGCGTGACGCGGTTAGGGCGAATTATTCGTAAATTGAGTATTGACGAGTTACCCCAACTCCTCAATGTGATTAAAGGGGAAATGAGCCTGGTAGCGCCGCGCCCACCTGTGCCTTACGAAGTAGCGCAGTACAAGTTCGAACATATGCGCCGGCTGGACGCTATACCTGGTATTACCGGGTTGCAGCAAGTATCGGGGCGAAGCAACTTGGATTTCAAACGCTGGGTAGAGCTTGATTTGGAATATATTGCTGAACAAAGTTTACTCAAAGATGTTGCCATTTTACTGCGGACTGTTCCGGCTGTTTTGCTGAGTAAAGGCGCTTATTGAAAAGCTTTTGGTAAAGTTGCTTTTGAATGTGGCGTAAACGCGCTGCGCGCCGCCATCTCCCTGAGAATCGAAACGAAAAATGCGTAAACTGCTGATCATTTTGAATGTCCCCATTGATGATTTGACTATGGATGAGGCCCTTGAGCGTCTTGATGCATTCATTGTTAACGGCCGTAAAACGGGCAAAGTCCACCAGGTGGCAACGGTAAATGCAGATTTTGCCGTGAAAGCGCTGCGCGACCCGGAATTGCGTTATCTCTTGCAGGAAGCGGATATGGCTACGGCCGACGGGATGCCGTTGGTCTGGGGCGCGCGTCTGCTGGGCGTTCCATTGGCCGGGCGCGTTACCGGGGCCGATATGGTTCCGGCGCTAGCCGCCCGCGCCGCGCAGAAAGGGTATTCGATCTATTTGCTGGGGGCTGCGCCGGGCGTGGCCGCCCGCGCCGGACAGATTTTGCAGGAAAAGTATCCAGGACTGGAGATCGCCGGCGTTTGTTCGCCGCCATACAGCTCGATTTTTGAAATGGATCGGGCGATTTTGGCAGATATTAAAGCGGCAAAACCAGATATTTTGCTGGTGGCTTTTGGGAATCCTAAACAAGAAAAGTGGATTGGTTTGTACGGCCGTGAACTAGGTGTGCCGGTGATGATTGGCGTCGGCGGCACGCTTGATTTTATCGCCGGGGAAACGAAGCGCGCCCCGGAATGGATGCAGCAGACGGGTTTGGAATGGGTTTTCCGGCTGGCGCAGGAGCCGCGCCGCTTGTGGCGGCGTTACGTCGTTGATCTGGCTGCGTTTGGTTCGTTTTTTGTGCGCCAATGGTGGATTATGCGCCAGGGGAAGGTCCCGGCCCCTCTGCTGCCGGCGATGGATGCGGTGATGGTCGAGAATACGGCCGTTCTCGCTGTCCCCGGTCGCCTGACCATTGAAAACCACCGCGCCTTTGTGGAAAAAGGGCAGGCCGCGTTGACCGAGACGCCCTACCTCATCATCAATTTAGCCGAAACCACATTTCTCGACAGTTCGGCGCTCGGGGCCTTGGTAGGACTGGCTAAACAAGCCCGCGATGAAGGCGGCAAATTGTGGTTAGCCGCCGTTCCCGCAGCCATCCAACGCACATTAGCCCTGATGCGGCTGGATCGTTTCTTTGAGAATGTGGCCGACGTGGAAGCCGGATTGGCGGCGCGGCTGGCGCGCGCCCAAAAAGCGCGCGCGCCAGCCGTGACCCGGCCAGCGACACAAGTTCGTGGGCGGTGGCAAATGACCAAAATGCCGCGCCGCCTGGATGCGGCGACTGTTGCCGAGGCAACGGAAATGTGTACTAAACTTTTGGCAGAAAACCCATTTTTGATTTTAGATTGTTCGGAAATGGTTTTTCTGACCAGCGCCGGGTTAGCCATGCTGGCCCAATTACAGCGCCGCGCCGCCGGACAGGGTGGCACGCTGCGCCTGGCCGATTGTTCGCCGGATGTGTTACGGGTTATTCAAATGACCCGATTTGACCGGGTTTTGGCTTTGTTTGATAATGTGACTGAGGCGGCAGCGGCGGCGTCAAGTATGGCGATACAAAGATAGAGAGTGTATGCAGATAATCCTTTTAGCGACAGGTGAATCGGAAAGGTTACGGCCGTTAACCAACACAATCCCCGCGCCGCTCATTCCGGTTGCCAACCGGCCGGTTATGGTCTACACCGTAGAAATGCTGGCCCGACAGGGCTTCAAGCAGTTATTGGTGAGCCTCTATCACCTGGCCGGCAGTATCGAAGCGTATTTTGGAGACGGCCGTCGCTGGGGCGTTGCCATCGAATATCTCCTCCAGCGTGAAGCCTGGGGGCCGGGCGGCGCATTGAAATGGGCGGAGCGGTCATTAAACGATACTTTCATGGCGATACCGGCCGATAGAATCATCAATCTGGATGTCGCAGCCATTTTAGCGCAGCATCGCGCCCGGCAAAGCAGTGCGACCGTTGTGTTACAAACAACTGGTACAGGGGAAAGATTATGTTTGGAGCCAGATGGCCGGGTGACGCTGCCGGGAACAGGTTCTGGCGAAGGCAAAGAGTTGGTCAATACCGGCGTGTATATTTTTGAGCCGCGTATTTTAGAGATGATCCCGGCCCGTACCCGGTTTGAACTGGGGCAACAACTACTGCCGTCCATACAGGCGTCAGGATTATTGGTTCATGGCTGCCTGGCGGAAGGATATTGGAACCCAATGGCTTCATTTGCCGATTATCAGGCGGCCCAACATGTTTCCTTGACCAAAAATGGGAGTAACGAGCATTTGTTTGACACGGCGGCGCGGTCATTGGCCGCGCGCCAAATTGCGGATGGCATTTGGGTGGGGCGTAATCATGTTATTCACCCCAGCGCGCGTCTGGCTCCGCCAGTCTACATTGGCGATAATTGCCAGATTGGGCGTGATGTAGAGCTTGGCCCTGATGTTGTGTTGGGGAAGAATGTGATCATTGATGATGAAGCGACTGTGTTTGAAAGCACGATTTTAGACCAGACGTATGTGGGTCAGTTGGTTAACATTGATAATCGTGTTGTGAGTAAGAATGTGATGATTGATGTCATGACGGCCGAATGGTCGGCGGTGGTAGATACGTTTTTATTGGGCGAGGCGCACCCGGCGCTGATTGATAATGGGTTGCAGCGGTTGTGGGATACGGCCGTTGCCTGTTTGCTTTTACTGTTGACCCTGCCCATAACACTTCTGGCTGGATTGGTGACTGGATTGACAACGGGTCAGATATTTGATCGGGTTACCTGTATGGGTAAGCGGCCAAAAGGGAGGGGGGACGGCCGTTCCCTCCAATTACGAACCTTTTCCCTGCTCCGGTTTAACACGGTCAATGTTAACGGCCGTCCTACACGATGGGGACAATGGTTAAAAAAATGGGAAATTCACCGTTTGCCAGAACTATGGAATGTGATAAAAGGCGATATGAGCCTGGTGGGGGTAAAACCATTACACCCGGCCGAAGCCGCCCGCATTACCGAAGCGTGGCAGCAGCAAAGACATGGATTTCAGGCCGGTTTTACCGGTCTATGGTACATTCAAACTGGTCCACACAGCGAGGTGGATGAGATTTTCATAACCGACGCTTACTACGCCGCCACCCGCACCTGGCGCGACGACTTAAAAATACTGCGACAGACGCCCGGCCGATGGTTGAAACGGCTGCGTGAGTAAAAATTTGTCGGCCCATCTATCGGGAACGCCAATTCACAGCTAGATGGGTTTCACAAGTGGCAAAAACTTCATGATGCTAACCAGATTGGGAGTAGTAATTAGATGGAATTAAAAACGCGACAAGTTAACGATGTTGCCGTTCTGGAATTAGAAGGGCGTTTTGATGCCCATACGGCCGCGCCAGTACGTGATATTTTCCAAGAGATAACCAGTCAGGAACCGGCTTGTATCGTTGTAAACTTGGCCAATGTTCATTTTGTTGATTCGACAGCCCTGAGCGCCCTTGTGGCCGGCATGAAACGTTCCCGCCAACTGGGCGGCGATTTGCGCCTTTGCAATTTACAGCCGCCAGTACGGATGATTTTTGAACTAACCCGCCTGGATAGAGCGTTTGAAATATTCACGGGAGAAGCCGAGGCCGTCCAGGCATTCGGACCTCAGGTTGAATCCCGTTAAACGACGCCGTTTCCAAACGATTCCCAAAGGGGCGAAGGAATCCACATGCTGCCAACCATTCTAACTGCACAACGTCCCCATTTTGAGGCGCTGGCCAAAGCCTGGCAGTCGGCTGGGGCTGAAGCCTTTGTTGTTATCGTCAATGGCTTCCCGCTGGTAAGTTGGCCGCCATATGCCGATGCTGAAGAGGCTGTCCTGGTAGAAAATATTTGGGCTGGTCACAAGAAGGTAGGCGAGTTACGGGTTATTGGTCTGAGCAGCGCCGAAGCCCGCGCCCATTTACAAACAGAGGCAAGATTGATCTCATCTCTCATTCAAGCCAATGAGAACTTGCAAGGAGTAACGGCGCAGCTTATTGATACGCAAGATCAGATGCTGGCCCTGTACGATTTAACGCAGGCTACGCGGGAATACCTGGATTTGAACACGGTGTTGGAACAAATGGCCCGTGAAACAACCCGACTGATTAAAGTGGAAGCCACGTTTATCATGGTACAGCGGCCAGATGAGTCATGGCTCATTAAACAATATCCGGAACCGATACTTGATTTAGTAACGTTGGAGCACATGCTGGATATTGTCCAGACGACAGGACAAGACCTTTTGTTGAGTGAAGAGGAGGTAGAAAGCGCCCACACAGATATCCGTGATTTGCTTTTGATGCCAATTCAGATTCGTGAATCGGGTCAGGCGGCGTTGGGTCTGGTAAACAAGATTGAAGGTGATTTTTTGTCGCCTGATATTAAGCTGGCGCGGGCGATCGCTGAACATGCCGGCGCGCAAATCGAGAATGCGCTTTTGTACCAAAAGAGCTTGGAACAAACGAAACTGCAAACGGAGATGGAGTTGGCGCAGCGGGTTCAGCTAAATTTGCTGCCCAGACAACAGCCGTCTGTGGTCGGTATTGATTTTTGGGCGGGATCCCGACCGGCCTCTCAGGTTGGCGGTGATTTTTACGACTTTTTGCAGCAGGAAGGACGGCCGTTTACCTTCACGGTAGGCGATATTTCCGGCAAAGGGCTGCCGGCGGCGCTGCTCATGTCTATGACTCGAACTGCGATTCGCGCCAAAGTACACGATATCCCCGTTGCCACGCCAGAAGTTGTTGTGGCCCGCTCCAATACTGAATTGTATGATGACTTCACCGAGGTAAGCATGTTTGCCACGATTTTTGTCGGTCAATATGAGCCGGCTAACCGGCAAATACTCTATGCTAATGCGGGACATTCTCCGGTTATTTATTGCCCGGCCGGCGGTTCGGCGCGTTTGTTGGAAGCGGATGGAACGGCCGTCGGCATTTTACCGACCAGCTTTTCCGAAAACCAGCGGCTGACCTTTGCGCCGGGCGATGTATTGATTGTTGCTACCGACGGGTTAAGTGAAGCGCATAATACGCGTGATGAAATGTTCGGTTATGATCGTTTACTCCGCCTAACTGAATCATTGGCTAACGAATCGGCCCAGGCAATTGCCGAGAGCCTTTACCAAACAGTCAATGAATTTAGCAGCGGCAAATCACAGGATGATGACCAGACAGTGATGGTCCTCAAAGGTATTTGACCCGGCATTAAAGAGAGTATGCTCAATGGATCAGGCAAACCACAGCATTGATTTTCGCTTCGAAATACCGGCCACATTCAAGTATCTGAATGTGGTTTCCAATAGTTTGACCGCTATTTTGGAACAAGTGGACGATCTGCCTGAGCGCGCCAATTTGACTTATAACATTGTGTTAGCCGTGCATGAAGTTTGCACCAATATTGTTGAACACGCCTATGCTGGAAATGACGGCAAGATAAAGATAGACGTCTGTCTGAATGAACAATCGCGTTCTCTGAGGGTAGATTTATATGATACCGGTCAGCCTTTTGATTTGATCGAAGTAACGCCGCCAGACCTGGATGAAGCGCCTATTCGCGGGTATGGGTTGTTTCTTGTGCAGGAACTAATGGATGAAGTCACGTACAAATCGGGCCAAGAGAATAATCATTGGTGTTTGACAAAGCATCTGTTGTGATTAGTAAGAAATGTGCTGGAGCTTGACGAATTTCAGTTTTCTCTCCGGTGCGTAAGGCGATTTTCAAAATCGCCCTACACTGGGAAAAGTAAAGAACGCCGTAACTGCTAAGACCTGCGAGGTTTCCCACCAGAGAGGCGCACATCGAATGCTCTGCAAAACCTCGCAGGTCTCCGGAGAAGCTTGGTGGTTGCCGCCAATGTCCAGAAATGTACTAAAGCGGGTTGTAATGAAAAATGTAAGGAATGGATACTATATTAACTAGGAGTTTAGTACTAGTTGTTGCTCCATTGTAATGGTATCGGGAGCGCGAGAAATTCAATATTCACCATTTGTCAACCATGCAGAGCCGTTCTGCGAAATGTATGACAGAGCATAGAGGATATCATGGGCGTTATACTTGTCGTTGATGATGAACCCGTAACCCAATTAATGTTGGGGATGATGTTACAAAGAAATGATTATACAGTAATCACTGCTATTGATGGCAAGGATGCGTTAGCTCATCTGGCAACACAAAAAGTTGATTTGGTGATTACTGATGTAAATATGCCCAAGATGGATGGGTTGACCATGTTACAGCAGCTTCGCGCCGATAAGCGTTTTGAGCATTTGCCAATTATTATGTTTACGGCGATGGGGCAGGGCCGGATTCGGCAAGAGGCGCGGCAAATGGGAGCCAGCGGCTTTTTGACAAAACCAGCCAGTTCAAGTGAATTAACCGGGGCTGTGGCTCAGTATCTGGATGCGCCTGTTTTTTGATCAACTGACTGTAGATTGTTTGTAATGAAGCGGTATCGAGATGTCTTGGTACCGCTTTTATTTTGCTGGATGAGGGAGGAACGGCCGTTAATGCCAGCTACGCCGCCCGATCACAATGAATACACCGGCCAGAATGGTTAATCCGATGACTAGAGCCAGCGCCCCGGTGGCGGCGGTTTGGCTGCGACCGGCGGGCGCGGCGGTGGGTTGGGGCCGGGCCTGGGGTGTTGGATCGAGAGTTGGGGTGGGCGGCACGGCCGTACCCGCAACCGTAACCTGGATAACAACAGCCGCAGACTCAGACGTCAATGAAGGCGCAGCCGCCGTTGGCGGCGGCAAAGTGGGCGAAGGCGCAGCCTCAGGACGCACCCGTAGCTCCTGGCCCACCTGCAAAATCGCATCAGCCGCCATGCCGTTATACGCCAACAAATCATCCAGTGAAAGCCCATACGTCAGCGCAATATCCCACAGCGTTTGGCCACTGCGGACAATATGTGTTGTGATAGGTGTAGGAGTTGGCGGCGGCGTCTGTCCGTCGGTCAAGCGAACAGTTACTTTTGCGCCCGGTTGTAGAAACGACTTCTCATCCAATCCGTTGAACCATAAGAAATCGGACAGGGAAAGGCCGTAGGTGGCGGCAATCGTCCAGGCATTTTCGCCTTCGCGGACGATGTGCGTCAGGGGCGGCGTTGGCGTTGGCGGCGGTTCCTGTCCCTCAGCCAGACGAATGGTGACCGCATCGCCTGGGTGCAAGGTGGCGTCTTTGGATAGGTTGTTGAAGAGCATCAAGTCATCCAGACTGACTTCGTAATAAGCAGCCAGGCTCCAAAGGGCCTGCCCTTCTTGTACAATGTGGATGATAGCCCCATTTTCATCCGGTTCGGCCAGTTCGATGGGAGTGACAAAGAGCGGCGCAGGGGAGTTGTCACGAGGGGTATTGACCGGCGGGGCGTTGGACGGCCGTCCAACCACCAGCACATAGAAGTTTTCGCTGCCATTCGTGGCGTATCCGGCGCCAGCTTCAACATAGCGCGTTGTCACCAGTGTGTTGTAATGAACCGGACTGTTTTCCCACCAGATGAGGCCCTGATTGGGGGTCATACCGGTTCCGCCGACGATGTTTTCGGAGACGTAGCCCACGTAACCGGCGGCGTTGGCACGGGATTGCGGCGTAGACCCGTCGAATCCTACGTGGCTGCTGAAAATGGTGTTGGCGGCCATGAAGTTGGCCTGATTCTGGGCTGAAGCCATCAAGGAACCGTTGATCTGGAGAGGCGGCAGGCTGTAAGTGGCCCGAAAGCCGTTGACAAGTTGGATGACCTGGTAAGCTGTGTCTGATTGAGCGGCGGCGTGGTTCACGGCCGTATTACCCACACTAATCAACAGCAGACCGAGCAGTAAACTTGAGCATAATCGTCGTAACATGGCGGCAACTATAGCAGAAACGACTGTTATTTGACAGAAACATTAAGCCCGTTAGAATGAACCGTGCGGGGCGCTTGCGCTCCCTACATTAATTATTGGAATACGAATATGTTGGATGAAAATGATATGGTTGATGTTGCATTGACCAATGAAGTAACGATGGCGGATGATCGCGTAGAGGATATCGAAGGTGAAACGAACGAACAATTGGGTCCTGAAACTATTGTTAAGCTGGAAACTCCGGAAACTATAGAAGAGAGTGCGGTTGAAACAGCGCCGGCGACGGCTGCTGCGCCCCAGGTTGAAGCGAAGGCAGCTGATAAACCTGAACAAACGGTAAAGCGGGATAAACGTGAACAGCGCCGGCTGGCGGCGGATATGGCTCAGGTTGTATCCTGGTTTGCTGCGTGTGGCCGGTGTAGTTTCTTTCTGGCCGGGTATAAAGTGGCTGGGGGGCGGGATGCGGTGGAAACGGCCGTTGCCCAACGCGGCAAACATTGGCTGACCCTCTCCTGGACTCAGTCTGTGGCCAATCTGGTTCATAAATCATATGGCAGTCGGGTAGATATCGAGTGTTACCATTACGAAGGATGTTGTTCCGAGTGCCAACGCCATTTTGTGTACCAGGCTGCCGGGGGGGAGAATGGCTCCCCATCTCTTCGCATAGAATTAAAAACACGTCGGCGCGAATAAATTAGCCGTTTTCTAGCTTATTTCCCTGCCTCTGCCGGGCGGCTTCAAAAAGAATGACGGCCGCGGCCATGGCTGCATTCAGGGATTCGGTGGCCGCCTGCATGGGAATATGAATGGTTCCCGTTGCCAGATGCCGCGCCTGTTCCCCGGCGCCGCTGGCTTCGCCGCCAATGATGAGGGCGGAAGGGGGGAGCCAGGAAACGGCCGTATACGCCGCCTCCCCGTCTGCTGCCGCCAGCCAGACCGGCATCCCGGCCGTCAACTGTCTGATTTCATCCCAATTTACCGTCTGAATTGCCAGCCGTAAGTGAGCGCCCATGCCGCCGCGTACAGCTTTTGGGTTGTAAGCATCCACACAGCCCGGCCCCAACAAGACCCCATCGACTCCGGCGGCGCCAGCCGTGCGCAGCATCGTTCCCAGGTTTCCCGGATTGGCTACTCCATCCAGAATGAGCAGTAAAAAAGGGTTGTCCGGCAGCGGGCGCGGCTGCACAGGCAGAACAGCCAGAATGCCGGGGGGCGTTTGCGTGTCGCTCATCGCGGCCATGACGGGATCCGTTACGACTTGTTTGGAGCCGCCCAATTGGTGTAAAATGTGGGTGTTAACGGCTGTGTTCAGCCATGCTTCTGTATAAAATACAAGGTCAGGTGTGCGCGCCAACTGAACCAGATCCGATACCCAGCGCGTCCCTTCAATCACAAACGCCCTTTCTCGGGTGCGAAATCGTTTTTCCGCTTGTAACCGTCGCACATATTTTATTTTGGCATTGGCAAGGCTGCTGATCATCTTGACATTATTGTATCCTTTTTAACAGGTGCGGGTTAGTATACATGTGAGGGTGGGCATAGTTGGAGTGAATGAGAATGGAGGATGCGTATGAAGCAAATAAAAGCGTTATATAGACTGAGCCGGCCGTTGACTTCCTTGAGCGGCGCGTTAGCGGTGTTGTTAGGCGGCTATGTGTCCGGAACCGGCGCCTGGAATGAGGTTATTTTGGCCTGCTTGGCGACGTTTTTGGTCGCCGGTTCGGCGAATGCCTGGAATGATTATCTGGATGTGGAGATTGATCGGGTGAATCAGCCGAAACGGCCGTTACCCGCCGGGCATATCAGCTTACGCCAGGCCAAGCTCTTCTCCCTGGGAACAGGCAGTATTTCCTTACTCATGGCGGCCTTCATAAACTGGCCCGCTTTCTTGATCGTATTGACGTCAAATACTCTATTGTTTATTTATTCCTGGCGGTTGAAAAGCACGGTCCTCATGGGCAATGCGACTGTGGCGGCCATTTCAGCCATGAGCGCTATATTTGGCGGCGTGGCCGCCGGGAACGTGTTGCCGACCTTGTGGCTGGCCGTCATCATTGCCACAGCCATCATGGGGCGGGAAGTGTTGAAGACATTGGCCGATTATGAGGGGGATTTGCGCCAGCGCTGCCGCACGATATCCACTGTGTGGGGAAAGCGGGCGGCGCGAATTGTCTTTTACTGTCTGGCTGGGGCGACGGTTATCGTCATGCTGCTGCCCTACCTGTTGGATGTGTATCGTCCGGTATATGCTTATGTCGTTGCCTTGGGCGTCTACCCGGTTGTGCTTTATATTTTGATGAAGGTTTCACGATACCGTACCGGGCCGCAGTTGGAAAAATTGAGCCAGTTGATGAAGTATGATTTTCTGGTCTGGTTTTTGGCGGTGGTTTTAGGCGCGGCGTAAGAGAAAGGCAGAAATCAGAAAACAGAAGGATGAAATCATTTCATCCTTCTGTTTTTTCTTCGATGGGTGTTGGCAATTGGGGGGGGGGCGGGGGCTGGGAACGGCCGTTCAAAAACCACATTTGGCTGTTAAACAACGGTTCCGACTCAGCCGCTGTTAATTGGCAGGGAATGTAGGTTCCATCTGCCTGCAAGATATGCCCCTTTTCCGTGTCATTCAAGCCAATATTGAGAATATTATCCACAATATCCCGGCGCATTTCCGGGTCTTCGATGGGGAACAAGACCTCTACTCGCCGGTCGATATTACGGGGCATTAAATCAGCGCTGCCGATGTACATGGCTGAATCGCCCCGATTATGAAAATAGTAAATGCGGCTGTGTTCCAAAAAACGGCCGACAACACTAATAACCCGGATATTGTCACTCACACCCGGCACACCTGGACGCAGGCAGCAAATACCGCGAATATTCAAGTCAATTGGCACGCCCGCTTGCGAGGCCCGGTATAACGCTTGAATCATCTCTCTGTCTACCAGGGCATTGGCTTTCATGATGATGTATCCTTGGGAGCCATGTTTTGTTTCCCGTTCAATTAGCGCCAGCAGCTTGGCGCGCAAATTAGCCGGCGCCACCAGGAATTTACGATACTCAGCCTGTTTTGAATAGCCGGTAAGGTAATTGAACAAGTCGGAAGCGTCGGCTCCCATCGCCTCATTCGCGGTCATAAACCCCAAATCCGTGTAGATGCGCGCCGTAAAGGTATTGTAATTGCCGGTAGCCACATGGATGTAACGATGCGTGCCATCAGGCTCTTTGCGAACAACCAAGCATAATTTACAATGCGTTTTTAGACCAATGAGGCCGTAAACGACATGAACGCCGGCCCGTTCCAGCGCGCGCGCCCATTCAATATTGCTTTCCTCATCAAACCGGGCTTTTAACTCCACCAATACCGTTACCTGTTTGCCATTCTCCCGTGCTTTCATCAACGCTTGCACGATTGCCGGGTTGGGGCCTACCCGGTACAGCGTTTGTTTGATGGCTAAGACATTGGGGTCGGTAGCGGCCGTTTCCACAAACTCCACAACCGGCAAAAAACTCTCATAAGGATGATGCAGCAGCACATCCTGCCGCTTTAAAATACGAAAAATATTCTCATCCGTTTGCAATGGAGCCGGTAAACTTGGTATCAGCGTTTCATCTTTGAGTTCGGGCCGATCTAACCCATGCAATTCCCATAAACTGTTCAATCCAAGCGGACCTTTAACCGGATACATATCATTAACGCCAATGCGTAAATTGGTCATGAGAATGTTGCGGATATTTTCTGATGTATCCTCGGCAATACCCAGGCGCACTACCGAGCCAAAGTGACGCTGCCGCAAATTCTTTTCCATCGTCAGCAGCAGGTCGTCGGCTTCTTCCTCTTGGATTTCCATATCCGTGTTACGTGTTATCCGGAAAGGGTAGGCGGCGACAATTTCCATGCCGGGGAACAGCCTGTCCAGATTGGCGGCAATGACTTGTTCCATGAGGGCGAATTTTTGCACGGATGGCTTTGATAACTCGTCTGGGTCATAGGGTTTGAGCGGTACAAATCGGGGCAATGTTGAGGGCACTTTTACGCGCGCAAAGTGTGTTTCCCCAGCGTCTGGATCGCGGATTTCTACGGCCAGATTCAAGCTCAGGTTGGAAATATGGGGTAACGGATGGCCGGGGTCAAAAGCGAGCGGGGTTAAGACGGGGAATATCTCCCGCTCAAAATAATTGCTGAGTTTCTTTTGGTGGCGCTTTTTGAACTCTTCGTAGCTTAAAATTCGAATACCGACCTCTACTAACTGCGGGTAGAGGTGTTCATGCCAGCAGTTCATTGCTGTCTCCACTAATTAGCTGACGATTTTGTAGATTGCGGCTAACTGTTCACGAGGGGTCAGCCCGTCGGGGGGGCGTTTGGTGATGCCCAGCATCATTTGCTGCTTGAGGCCGGAGACGCGCACCATGAAGAATTCGTTTAGGTTGCTGCTAAAAATTGCCAGGAATTTGACTCGTTCCAGCAGGGGGTGGTTTTCGTTAAAACTTTCGTTGAGAACGCGCCGGTTGAATTCGAGCTGGCTGAGTTCGCGGTTGATATAAAGCTCAGGGTCTTCAAGATTTGTTTCTGGTTTGGATAGTGGCAGCAATTCGTTTTCGGACATGTTTTCTCTCGCAAAGAAAGGCGATTAAAATCGCGGCTGCGGTTACAAAGACCGCCTGTGTGGTCTGGTTTTAGGCGGCGAAGGCTAACTTTGTAACCGTAGGTGCAGTTTTTAACTACTTTGCAGGTTTCTATGCCTGCAAAGTGTCAGCATAAAAGATAGTATTACTTTAATGGGGAATAGGGTTCTTGTCTAGTGTCAGGCGGAGATGAGGCAGCTTGTCAACCGTAGAAGCAAGCGACTCAGCTTGCAAGCGCAAACCAGTAGTTTGTGACTACAATCTCCTTCAATTCATAAAATCCTGACTTGCCAGGTAATCTATCACCTTTTTAGAAAATGCCTGGTGTGATTCGCGGGTGTATTTAACTGTTGTATACACTTGTGCCAGATTCTCCACGCCCGACTCTTCAATCATCTGCCGCAGGCGCGGAGCGCTCATGTAACGTTGCCATCCCTTTACGTCGCGCTCACGGTAAATATCTCGGATGCATTCATCTGAATAATCGTGATAAGTTTCATTGTGAACTAACCCTGCCAGCGGCAGACGGTCGCTGGGAGCCGGGTCTTCGGCGGGATAGCCCAGCGAGAAGCCGACGACGGGAACCACATTCGGCGGCAGTTGTAAAATACGGCCGATTTCATCACAATTAGCTAATGTGCTGCCCATGTAACAGATGCCCAACCCTTTCGATTCGGCCGCCATGACCACATTCTGGGACACCAGGATGGCGTCAATTGCCGCAACCATGAAGCTCATGAAATTATCGAAATTATCTGGCGCATCATTGAGCTTAAGCCAGTGTCGCATCCGATGGAAATCGGCGCAAAATGTGAGCAAAACCGGCGCATCCAGCGCCATATTTTGTTTCATGTGCGGGATGTATAACTGTTCGCGCAGCGCCCGGTCGCGGGTGACGATGATGGAATAGGTTTGCATATTGCCCGATGAAGAAGCGCGAATGCCGGCTGCCAAAATTTCAGTGAGCAGTGCATCGGGAACCGGGTCTGGTTTGTATTCACGGATGGAACGATGCTGGTGGATGCGATCTAAGACTGTCATTAAGATGATCTCCATTTTTCCCTGTTTGTTGATGGACTTAATTTTAACAGGCTATAATGAAGCTACAATATCTTAATGAATTTAAGAGGCGTTCATGGGTTAATACCCACTACCAGGAATGAAACCAACCTCCGGGAGGTTTTTGGCGTTGCTGGGGCTGCTGAAGAAGCCTCCCGGAGGTTAGTTTACATAGGGGTGATTTGATGTCTGACAAGAGCAGTCTGCCGCCTTTTACCGTCATGCGCCGCAAAGATCGGGCTGTTAATGATGAAGTTTGGATTGGCGCTTTGCTGCACCGGGCGCCCTTTGGGGTGTTGGCAATGGTGTGGGAGGAGCGGCCGTTTGCGGTCGCCCGTAATTTTGCCGGCCGTTTTCCGCATTGATATTGATAAGTGGAGCGGCAAACAAAAGAAAGCGCCCGACAGTGTGGTTTCGTAATGGAGGCCACACAATGAGAGTAGGAATTTTGAACGCCAAAAGGGTATGGTTTTGGCGTAAAAACGTTTGATATTTTTCAAACAAAATCATGGATGACCGGGAAGCTGGAGCAATGTGCGCTTTATTTTGCCCATCAAGATCAGGCGCTGCGGCTGCCACCGGGAGCGGAGTTGTTGGGTGGCAGCGCGTTTTGTCCGAATGCGCTTTTTATTGCCTCTCTCCAAAATATCACCCCCGATAATCAACTGGTTGGCCAATGGATTGTTAACTTTCTTAGGGTTCGTTCAAAATTAACTTTGCAGTTTGCTGGTAATTGGTAATTGAGTAACCAGGTAATTACCAGTTACCAATTACCTGGTTACAATTTTTCAAACGCCAAAGTTATAAACGAACGTGCCCTTAGCGGGGATTAACGAACGGTGGTTTATTATTGAGATTAGGGAATTCAGTAGATCCAGTTTTGGCAGCGAATTGACGCGAATTAACACGAAAATTAGCGAGAATTCGTATAATTCGTTGCAGATTTTGGATCTACTGAGATGGGGGGGGGATGTGTCCCCATTTTCCTTCTCCGCTGATTTTGCCGCTTCGCTTCGGGGCAGTTTCCTAATCTTCAATTAATGCTTATACTTGGGTTTGATGAAGATAATCGAGGGATCGTTACCTGAGGAGCAGCGCTGGCGGGTGCTGGTCCTCCTCATGCCAGAGCAACTGTTGGGCAAGACCTGGCAGTTAGGCCAGGCATTGGCGCGGGCGAATAATGGCGATTTGATAACGGCCGTTATCATCAGCGACAACAGCGACTCTCAATTAGAAGCGGCCCGGCAGATGATTGTCAAAACCCAAGAAGCAGCAGCCGAGAACGGCCGTTACCATCCTCTCATTGTACAGGTCACCGATTATGGCAAAGGAATTGTCAAACTAATAGATCGGATTGGCGTAGACTTGTTGCTTACCCATGCCGACGGCCCGGCCTGGCAAAATCTCAACAAAATACATTGCGCCGTGGCCGTTGTGCGCGGCGATACAGCCGAACGCGCAGCCGTAGAAACATCCGATCCGACTCAACTAAAACGTATCATCGTCCCCACATCCGGCGGCCCCAACACCGTTCATGCCCTTAGCTTCCTCTTGCCCTTAACGCCGGCCATCAAAGTGATGGCCCTTTACGTTGTTCCGGCGCGTCTTGGTTCCAACGAGGAGGCTTTAGGTCGGGCGCGTTTACGTCAGTTGCTCAACGTCACAGACGCCGGTTCCCGTATCCAAACCAGAATCATCACCAGCCGCACCGTCATTGATGGCATTGTTGATGCCGCCAGTGACCAATGTGATCTTGTTGTGATCGGCGCCAGCCGGGAAAGCTCCCTCGATAAGGTTTTGTTTGGCGACATTCCTGGCGCAGTTGTCCGGCAAAGCCATAAACCAGTCATGATTGTGCGCCAGCCCAAAAGCCATCTGGATAATATGATCGGCGTCCTTTCCTGGCAGCTTGAGAACCTGAAAATCCGGCTGAATTTACAACAACGAACCGAGGTTTACACACGTATCCGGCGCGGCGCGCGGCCCGACGCCGACTTCTTCATCCTCATCGCTTTGTCGGCCATGATCGCCGCGCTGGGTCTCATCATCAACAGTCCGGCCGTCGTCATCGGCGCTATGCTGGTGGCGCCGCTCATGTCGCCCATCGTTGGCGCCGGTCTGGCTACAGTTTTGGGGGATACCCGTTTTTTGCGTCTGTCATTGGGCGCGGTCATTCGTGGCGTTCTGGTGGCCGTTTTTGTGGGCGCATTGGCCGGTCTGGTCTATTTGAACGAGCCGCTTACGGTGGAGCTGCTGGCGCGCCCGCAACCCACACTCATTGACCTGGCTATTGCCCTTTTTTCCGGGATGGCCGGCGCATACGCCTTATCACACTCCGATGCGGCCGGGGCTTTACCCGGCGTAGCCATTGCCGCCGCCCTGGTTCCTCCTTTAGCCACTGCTGGGATTACACTTACAACAGGGTACTATCGAGAATCCTTTGGCGCACTGCTGCTGTTTACAACGAACTTCGTGGCTATTAGCGCGGCAACGGCGTTGACCTTTCTCATCCTGGGCTTCCGGCCAACGCCGGCCCAGAAAGCGCGGCGGGAAGTCCAGGCGCGCAGCGTGCGGTTAGCCTTGATGTTGGTCGTCATTGTAGCTTTGCTGCTCACCATTTTTACCTATCGTCTGGCGCAAGACGCGGCTTTGGAGGCGAAAACACGAGCGGTTGTACAGCAAAGTGTGGCCGATGTCACCGGGGCGCGGATTGTTGCGTCGGATGATTTAATTATTCAGGGTGATATTACGGATGAAACGGCGCCGTTGGCGATGGATTTGACGGTGCGGTCAACACGCAGCATACCCTATGTCCAGGTGAAGGAGTTGCAAGATGCGATTAGCATTGAATTGCAGCGGGAAGTGGGACTGACGATGACAGTGATTTTGGTGACGAACCTGGACCCGGAAGTGCCGCCGACACAAACGCCGACGCCGACGCCGACGCAAACCTTCACCCCTGGCCCCACGCCCACGCCGACGTTTACGCCTACTCAGCGGCCGACGGATACGCCCACCCCACGGCCAACAGAGACGCTCACACTGACGCCGACGTTTACGCCTACTTCCACCCCCACGGAGACCACGATTCCGACGGCTACGCCGAGAACGGCCGTTATCACCACTCCCTATGGCCTCAACCTGCGCGCCGAACCGGGCCGCGAAGCCGACATTCTCGCCTTCCTGCCCGCGGAAACGGTGGTGATTTTGCTTGATGGTCTGGAAACGGCCGATTCCCTTGCCTGGCAGCAAATCGAGGTAGACGGCCAGATCGGCTGGGTCTCTGCCGAATTTCTGGAATCCGGCCCCTAAATTTGCCAATGGCAATGTGACAGTCACTTTGGAAGTGACTGTCACATCCAAGTTTGGTTTTTGCCGCGAAAATTAGTATAATCCCGCTCGCTAAAAACGAGGCCCTGTAGCTCAACTGGCAGAGCAGTTGACTCTTAATCAATTGGTTAGAGGTTCGAGTCCTCTCAGGGTCATAGCCTAATGGCGGCGCAAATAATTTCGTAGAACGATTTAGTAATTTAGTAAATCGTTCAGGCGCGATTTACCAAATCGCGTTACGGAAAACTCGCAGGAACTTACGCCGCATCATATGGAAACGATTTTCCCCAGTGGATAACCCTGATTGCCGCTGTTAACCACAACGGCTCCCCCTAATTGAGGTTGATAAACTGCCAGCCAGTCAAAATCAGGCGCAAGCTGCTTTGCCGCCGCCAGTAATAGCCAATTAGGAATTTTGCCGCTGAGTACCAAACCTGCATTTATTTGTGGTTTGGGTAAAGGCAGCCCTCCCGGATTTTCCCAATTCAGATATTGGGATTTAGTCGCCATTTCCAAAATAGTATATCCAAGCCCCGGCCGTTGGCTTGCTTGCCAGCCAGTTTGAACAGCGGAAACGGCCGTATTCCCATCCTCTGTAACCGGCAGGTCGGGCGGCGCAATCCAGCCTAAACGGGCGTCAAACAACCAAACTGGCGCCGGTAAGGCGTGCAAGGCTAACGCAGAATAAATCCAATTAGGCGCGCGCCCATAAATCGCCAACGGCGTTTGTTCCGGTAAATAGTCGAGCAGCGCCGGAATTTGTTGGGGCAACCAGCGACCAGCCAACGCCCCCAATGTTTGCGCCAGGGCGGGCAAATCGAGAGTCAGTTCGACAGGCGCTTGCGCCAGATGCAATGACGTTAGCTCCGATTCACTGTAATCAAATAACCGGGCTAACCTTTTGACCAGGGCGTCAAATGCAGGGCCGGATACGGCCGTTCCTCGTTCCAGGCCGGCAATGGTTCCGGCGACGATGGGCGATGTGGCGACGAGTTGGTTTTCTCCCTGTAAAACCGACCGAATTTGAGCAATGATAGGAATCTGCTGGCGGCTGGCGATTTCTTGCCAAACGGCCGTGTTACGGGCATAAGCGCCGGCATCATTCGGGCGGTCGCCAATCAACAAAATCGCGTGCGTACATAATCCAAAGAGCGCTTCCTGGTCTGGCGTGGGTTTGCCGCCTACGTCAACCAACAACGGCAAGTGTCTTTTTTGAAGATAGGCGGCCACGCTATTCACGAAAGCAGCGTTAAAAGGCCCTTTTCTGCGGATAGTTTTTACGACCGCCTCATCAGTCTCGTTAGACCAATCCCCTTCCCCGTCGGGGCAGGCGCGCAGGACATAATGGGGAACGCGGGCGGCGCGCAGAGCGCGGGTCAGGCTGTAAACTAACACCGATTTACCAGAGTGGGGCGGACCGCCAATCAAAACGGCGGGAAATGTAGCAGAGAGCATGACATCTTCCTTTTGAATCTGTTTCCGTGTATTATAATATAAGTCAGTTTCCCAAGTTAGCGCTTTATTTTTCGGTCAACGGAGGAGCAAAGCCCATGGGCGCAGCCAAACCTACGACTCTTATCGCCACCATGGGCGGCCAGCCGCAGGTCGTGACATTGGCCCTGGATGCGCTGCTGGCGCAAGGCATCCTTGTTTCCGATCTGATCATCCTCTACTTGTCGCCGCAAAACGGCCGTGTTCAAAATGCACTCCAAAAACTAGCCGCTGAATTCACAGATGGACGGTATGGGCAACGGCCGTTGCGCTATCAGCCTTATCCCATCCGCGCTGGGCCGTATCCCTTGCGTGACATCTACGACGAAGCCGACGCCGACACGGCCTGGGAAGCGGTTAATCGCCTGATTGCCCAACTTAAATCGGAGCGACGCACATTACATATTTGTATTAGCGGCGGGCGGCGTATTCTGGGTCTGTTAACCATGTCGGCCGCCATGCTCCATTTCGGCCACCAGGACGTCCTGTGGCATATGTACACCCCGGATGAAATCCGCCAGGCGGCTAACGAGGGCGCGATCATGCACCTGCCGGCCGGCTCCGGTTTTCGGCTCATTCGCGTCCCCATGATGCCCTGGGGCAGCTACTTCCCGGCGCTGCGCCAGCTTGTCCGGCCGGCGGCCGGGACCGGCGACGTGTTGGCCGGGCCGCGCGCGGTTCTGGACAAAGCGGAACAAGCCCGCTGCCAGACGGTCGTTGATAACCTGACCGGCCGCCAGCGCGATGCGTTATTGGCCTTTGCCGCCGGGTTGAATCCACAGCGGACGGCGGAAAAATTAGTCGTTTCCATCAAAACGGTCGATTCCCACAAAACCGTCATCCTGGCCGAATGTCGCAACGCCTGGGGGCTGCCAGAGGATGAATGGCTGGATTACCACTTCCTGGCCGATAAATTCAACCGGTTTTTTTGACAATGGACGGGGCCGGTACGGACTACGAGATGGTAATCCGTACCGACCTTCCCCAAGACTGGCTGGACACGGCCGTGCTTTGTACCGGCATCATAATGGAAGAAGGAGGTAAAAAGATCGGAACTACTTCTGAAAATAATCAGAATATTCCCTGAATAACCATGCTCCATAAATAGGTATGATGGATCGAGCTATGGTGAATATTGTATCGGTAAATAAGTCAGTTAAAAAACGGAGGCGCTATGACAAAACATTTATTACAAATACATATCGGTCCCATGCAAGTGTTCATTGCCGCTGCCCGCCGTACGCGCGACCTGTGGTTTGGCTCCTGGCTGATGAGCGAACTGAGCAAGGCGGCGGCGCGGGAGGTAGCCAAGCAAGCCGGCGAAGATAAGCTCATTTTCCCGGCGGCTACGCTGTCAGGCTTGTCGCCGAAGTCCAAGTCTGACCTGGCGGTGGCAAACAAAATTGTGGCGTTGGTTGAAAACCCGAAATATGTAGCCGAAGAAGCCGAAAAGGCGATGCGGAAGCGGTTGACCGAGCTGGGGAAGATTGCGCTGGATGGAGCGAAAGGCCCCTTGCAAACGCGGACAACGGCTGAGGAGCAAATTGACGATTTACCCGAATTTTACTGGGTGGCGGTTCCCCTGCTGGATGAAAGCGATTACCTCCGTGTGCGCATGGAGGCGGAGAACCTGCTGGCGGCGCGTAAGAACTGCCGCAATTTTGAACAACCCGACTGGGGGAGCAACCGGCCCAAATCGTCGCTGGACGGCAGTCGGGAAAGCGTGATACCGGAATCAGCGTACCTGGTTCGAGGAGATTCTCCAAAGAGACGGGAAGAAAAAATCAGGGCGCTTTATGATAATTATCGCGCTCGTAACGCAGAGCAACTTTCCGGTGTGGACTTGCTGAAAAGACTGGGCAAATCAAAGGATCGGGAAAGCTTCCCCAGCACCTCGCACATGGCCTCGATACCCCTGCGCCAACGGTTGCAAAACGCCAATGGGGAAATCAAAAAGGCATGGGACGCATACAAGGAACAGCTTGATCCAGAACTAATAAGGGGAGAGACCACAACCGGCACGCATCCCGTTTTTGGCAATGCGGATGGGGCGTTGCTCTTTGAGTCTCGTCTGCGCGATTACTACGAAGGGAAAGATTTTGAGAAGATCAAAGCAAAGCTGGCCGACTTTTACAAAAAAACCCAGATTCCGCGTCCGATTCCCTACTACGCCATTTTGATGGCGGATGGAGATTTTATAGGAAAGACGATTAACAATCTGAAGACACAGGATGCCCACCGCAACTTTTCGCAAGCGTTAGCCGGGTTTGCTCAAGAAGCGAAGAAGATTGTGAAGGATCATCAGGGGGCGCCGGTGTATACGGGCGGGGATGATGTGCTGGCGCTGCTGCCATTACACAAAGCTATCCAGTGCGCCGCCAAGCTTGCCGAGGAATTCCGGAGCATGATGGCCGGGTTTAAGGATAAGGACAGCCGTCCCCCCACATTTTCTGCCGGCCTCGCCATCTTCCACCACACGGAACCTTTGGAAGATGGATTAAATACAGCGCGAGACGCGGAAAAGGAAGCTAAAGCTGTGCCGGGCAAGGATGCGCTGGCGGTGATTGAAGCGAAGCGGAGCGGCGCGCCCCGGTTGGTAACGGGGAAGTGGGGCGAATTAAATACGCGGCTGCTCGGTTTGGCCGCCTTTTACCAGCAAGGGGATTTGCCGCACGGTCTGGCTTACCAACTGCGGGATATGTATCTGCATTTGGGGGGAGAAACGGCCGTGTCCCCAACGCCCGCATGGCTGGATGTGATCAAAAAGGAAGCCGGCCGCATCGTCAAGCGCAAGGAAGGGAGCGAAAATGCCCGGAAATACGTGGAAAACCATCTAGTGGGCAAGTTGGGAGAGAATTACATAATGGAACAGATTGTCAATGAATTGATCATTGCCACCAATCTGGCTCAGGCGGCCAACCAGGCGGGCATTACTCTGCCTGTGCCGTAAATGAAGGAGAATGAAAATGGAACTGTGGATCATTGAACCGCGCGACCCGTTGATTGTGCGCGACGGCCGTCCCTTTGGCCCCAATCCGGGGGCGCGTTCGCGTTCGCTTGATTTTCCTTACCCGTCCACTGTGGCCGGCGGGTTGAGAACGCGAGCTGGGCAGGATGGGAACGGCCGTTTCGACCTCAATCTCATCCCGCAGGTCAAACAAATCGGCATTCGCGGCCCGCTGCTGGCGGAGTTGGACAACAACGACGAACCCGGCTGGCTGGCCCCCGCGCCCGGCGACGCGCTCTTGCTTAAAGATAACGACACGGGCGATGTTTACCGGCATCGTCTGCAACCGCTGGCTATGGACGACAGCCTCTCCAACCTGCCCAAGGAACCAAAGGAATTGGCATGGCCGGTAGGTCTGCCCGAACCGGACCCAAACAAGCCGTACAAGGACGCGCCCCGCTACTGGTATTGGGAAAAATTTAAAGAATGGTTGACGACGACGCCGACAAAAGCGGCAAAAGTGACGGCAGCGGAACTGGGGCACAACGGCCCCGGTAAGGAATGGCGGGTGCATGTGGCTATCGACCCGAAATCGCTGACGGGGATTGACGGCGCTTTGTTTGCTACTGGCGGGTTGGAATTTTGGCAACGGCCGTCCGGCGACGAACGACGTTTATCTGAAGTGAAACGACTGGGACTGGCGGCGGCTGTTGAGAACCTGAACGGCCTGACCATTGACGAAGGCTTTGCCCCCTGGGGCGGCGAGCGGCGCACGATGCGTTGGCGAAAAAGCGAATCCGTTTTACCCCAAGTTCCCAATGGCTTGGCTAAGGCCATTGCCCAAACCGGCGCTTGCCGCCTGATTTTGCTCACGCCAGCCTGTTTTAATGAGGGATGGCGGCCTGAATGGTTGTTGGAAACGCACCATGGGGCAACGCCGGAATTGAAAGCGGCCGTTGTCGGCAAGCCGCAAACCGTCTCCGGTTGGGATTTTGAGAAAAGAGAAGCTAAACCCACCCGCCGTCTGGCGCCTGCCGGATCGGTTTATTTCCTGAAACTGAAAGGTGATACAGCGGCGCGGCAGGCATGGGTGGAGAAAATGTGGCTGACCAACGTCAGCGACGCCGCAGATGATCGTCTGGCCGGGTTTGGCCTGACGGGAATCGGCGTCTGGACGGGCAAGCCGCAAAAGATGGAGGTGGATAATGCGTAAACCCAAAACTGAATTAACGCCAGAAGAAATAGAAGCGTTGTTGAAGAAACGGCCGCAGCCCGACCTGATTGTTCAAGAACGATCATACA
>JAJRYT010000173.1 GCA_024275635.1 Chloroflexota bacterium
AGTTCACGCAAGCCGACGCGAAGACGGCCGATCATTTCTTCAAAGGGTTCCCCAGCTATTGGAATGTGGTCATCTTTTACATGTTCTTGTGGAACCTGCCCCCCATCACCAACAGCGCCGTCTTGATAACGTTTAGCATTCTGGTTTTCGTCCCCATCAAATATGTTTACCCCTCGCGGCTGGATTATCTGACGCACCGGCTGGGTTTGCGACGGCTAATGCTGGCGGCGACCATCTTATGGGGCGCCGCCTCGATCTGGTTGTTATGGATTTATCCGCAGTCCAGTTTGCCGGTCTCTCAATTCATGCTGGCGTTCACCCTGGTTTACGCCCTGGTCAGCGTTTACCGCACGTTTGTGCCGCTGCAAGGTGAAGGTGAGACAATCTCGGAACCGAAACCGATCCGGGTCAGGCGTCGCTTATTCCCAAAAGTAAGCGGGCGCTGATGCGATCCAGCCAGCGGTCGGGGAGCCACTGCAGCAAATACCAATTGAGCCATTTTTGGCGCACGACGGGGTAGCGGGTGCGCGGGCGTTTGCTCTCCAGGGCGCGGCGGATAACTTTGGAAACGGCCGTTACCGGCAGTCCCGCCCGTCCCCGCGCAACCGTATAATCTCTCATCCGCAGCAGCATCTTTTCATAATCCGTCCCCACATACGGCGCAGCCTCCAATTTTTCCGCTTTGTCCCAAATAGGCGTCTGGATGGGGCCAGGGTTGATGACAATGACATCAATCCCGTAAATCATCAACTCGCGGCGCAGGGCGTCGGAAAGGGCTTCGACGGCGTATTTGGAAGCCGAGTAGGGGCCGGCAAAGGGGAAGGCAGTACGGCCGCTGGTGGAGCTGATATTGACGATGCGGCCGGGGAAGGCGGAGGCCGCGCCCAGTAAAGGCAAACAAGCCTGGGTCACGGACAGCAAACCGGTGACGTTGACTTCTAATTGGTAGCGAAATTCATCGAGAGGCAGGTGCATAAGGGGGCCGGCGACGGCGATCCCCGCGTTGTTGACAAGGCCAAAGAGTCCCTGGTTGCCAACGATGGATGTGATTTGGGAAACGGCCGTTTTCACCCCCGCCTCGTCCGTCACGTCAAACAACAGCGGCGTGAACCGCTCCCCCAACGCCTGTTTCACCCGTTCCGCGTCCGCCCGCTTACGCACACTGCCAAAAACATGGTAGCCGCGCTCTGTCAAATCGCGCGCCGCATCATAACCGATACCGGTCGAAGCGCCGGTGATGAGAATGTGTTTCATGAGTATTTCGTGTTCCGTGTTCCGTGTTCCGTGTTCCGTGTTCCGTGTTCCGTGTTCCGTGTTCCGTGTTCCGTGTTCCGTGTTCCGTGTTCCGTGTTCCGTGTTCCGTGTTCCGTGTTCCGTAAACGGATTACGGAATACGGGTTACGGAATACGGGTTACGGCTTACGGACTACGCTTTAGCAAAAAATAGCCTACAACGGCCAGAATAATCCCTTGAATCAAAATGCCGCCCACCCAAATCACGCCAAAATCAAACCAGAACTGCTCCGGGAAAAGGCGGATGAGCGAATCGGTATAGGCAAACGTCCAGTTACCGGCGGGGAAAAGAATCTGGTGAAACTGAACAAAGACGAAATTCCAGGCCAGGCCAATGAGTAAACCCACGGTAATCAGAATGCCCGCCGTCAGGAGGCCGCCCTGCATGATGGTTTTGTAACCGAGATGGCGCGTTTCCGGGCGGGCCAGTAAAAAGATGAGGCCGCCAACAACGATGACGGTCAGCCCCCACAACAGCCGCCGGAAAGCGTCAACGACCACTTTCACATCAAACATGTGACCGATTTCCGCCTCGGTGTACAGCGGCTGATCTGTGCCTGGCAAGCGCATCTCTTCCAACAGGGTGATAGTTTCTGCCGCCGGTTCGGGACGACGCAGATAATCCAGTGTCGCATCGGCCAAATCAAGCCGCTCCTGTTCGGTAAAACCATAAGCGTCAGGGGCAATGCGCGGGTACTCGAATTCCGCGTAGCTAGGCGACTCCCAGGCAATGATGGCGCGCACGGTGAAAACGGTCAGCAGAAAGGGCATGGCAATGATGACCAACCAGCGGATAATCAAGACAATCGCTTTGTTATTCAATATTTTCTCCATTTTCCGTATTCCAAATTCTGCAATCAGTAATCCGCTAACGACTAACGATTTACAGAATACGAAACACAGTTTACGGAACACGGAACACGGTTCACGGTTCACGGTTCACGGTTCACGGAACACAGTTTACTCCAGCCCCGGCAGTCCCGATGCCCCTTCCTGCAGCAGGTAGCGAATGACGAGGGAATCCACGATGGTTTCAACGGGGGCGCGTTCGTCGGTGAAGATAACATCGGCGACAGTGGTCGGGACGATGTTGGCGACGGCCGTTTCCACCGCCGCCCGTAACAAGGGATCCACATCAGGATCGAGCCGCGCCCAATTTGCAGCCAGATTATCCGGCGTCGTCGGCTGGACGGTGGCGACCAGGATGGTGTTGAGCGACCCCGGCACATCAATCGCGTACACCGTCGGGAACACCTCCAACAGCGTCGCCGTGATGGCATCCACCAGGCGGCGGTCATTGGGCGCGCGGCCCACGTTGATGGCTGTTACGCCATCATCGACCAGATGCTCTTTGACCTCGCCGAAAAATTCCCGTGTGGTCAGGTGCCAGGGGATGTAGGGGACTTTGTAGGCATCTATGGTGATAAAGTCGTAACGGCCGTCAAGCTGGTTGAGTTGGTAACGGCCGTCGCCTACAATCACATTGATATTCGATTCCGTCATGTCGAAATAAGCCCGCCCCGCCGCCACAATCGCCGGGTCCAATTCGATGCCGTCAATCGGGATGGGGCCAAAGACGCGCGTTACCTGCTTGGGAATCGTCCCCGCCGCCAGCCCAATAACTGCCATATTTTCCACCGCGACCGGCCCGGGGTTGAAGTAAGGCGCGGCCAACATGGCGCTCCACACCGAAACGCGAGGGACGCGCCCGCCATCGCAGTAAAAGGAATGGTACGCCTGTCCTTCATTCAACAACAGGTAGTTGCAATCGTTTTGTCGGATGACCTGAATGTAGTTATAAGCGGATTCGGTCTCGAAAATCTGACCGGGGTATGCTTTCACGCCGCCGCTTGTCCAGGCCAGGGCGACGGGGACAAGGATGATGGGCAGGGCCAACGCCCCCAATCGGGCGCGGGATTGGGTTTGCCACAGGCCAATCAAGCCAACGATTAACAACAAGCTGCCAAAGAGTACGGCCGTTACTCTTGACCCCAACTCCGGAATCGTCAACAAAACCGGCAGGTACGTCCCCAACAGGCTGCCCCAAGTAGAAATGGCGTAAATCCGCCCGCTGACCCGCCCCGCTTCAGCTATATCGGTGACAGCCAGCCGGATGGCGAAGGGGGAGATGCAGCCCAGCAGCGTCACCGGCGCGGCCAGGGCCACGATTACGCCGACCAGCGACCCGGCGATGGCGCTGATGTTGATAGCGGCCAGGGCGGACGCGGCCGTTTTCAAAATGAGGCTGGTAAGCAGGAGGAAAAAGACGCTGGCAAAGCCAGTGACGGCAACAAGGGCGTAGAAAGTGGGGAGGAACGGCCGTTTATCCGCCCAGCGCCCGCCGATGAAGTAACCCAATGTCAGGAACAACAGCACCAGCCCGATCACGTTGGCCCAGACGATGTTGGACGTGCCGTACACGGTTTGCAGCATCCGGCTGGTGGTAAACTCTACTGCCAGCGTACTCATCCCGGCCACGAAGACGGTGAAATACAAATATTGGCGATTGACTAAAAGCGATTTTGCTGTTTGGATATCAGACCTCTCGATTGAGATTTAGCTGTGATTATAGCTCTGATCACAGCATGAAACAGGCTAATCTACGACAAACCGAGCCATCATCTCACCTGTTGTTAATTTCTCCACATTCTCAAAAATCACAACCAACGGCTGATCATACACCAAAAAACTCTCATCAGCCCGGCCCCAACGAATGCCGGGCATATCGGCCAGGTAGTCGGCGACGGGAGCGGGCGGCCGTAAATGGGGCCAACCAAACGTATCCGGTTGGAGATAGATGCCGAAGAGATTGGGGAAACGGCCGTACACGGCCACTGCCTCATACCCCAATGACCCATCAAACAAAAGCTGGTGATATTGGCTGGACAGCGGGTACTTTTCCGGCAAGCGGGGCACGACGCCGTACACCCGGTTAGATACAATCGTCATGTACTCCGCTTCGGCCAATAGTTGCAGGTTGGCCGCCAGCTTTTCAGCGTTGTCATTGCTGCCTGTGCTGCTGTGCCAGGTCAGTTCCGCACTGCGGTACTCAGAACGGCGGCGGTAGACGTCGCCCAGCCACATGCTGCTGGGCAGACTGTCGTCCCACTGCTCGCTCAAAATCAACATACCCGGCTTTACATTGGCGTAAATCCACTGCGACGCCGCCACCCAGGGATGAGGCTGGCGGTACAGGTTGACAAAGCTGAGGGCATAAAGAGCCGTGGTGATGAGGATGAGGGAAACGGCCGTCCGCCGCCACTTCCGTCCCCAACTCAGAGTCATCGCCGCCCCAAAAATCATCAAAAACGGCGTCACCGGCTGTAAATAGCGCATAAACTTTACATAAAACGCACCGGTGGTGAGAAAGTAGGGAATAACCCAGGCTAAAACAATAAGATTGATGATTGATGATTGATGATTGGCGTTCAATCTTAAATCTTCAATCTTTAATCTTTCAATCTTCAATCTTTTCGCTTCCCGCCACACCGCCCAACCCAACCCGGCGAACGCCGCCAGCCCCAACAGCGGCCCCATACCCCATTTCAACTGCATTTCGATGAAGTAGAGGTAAGGCAGTGTGCCGCTGTACTGGCGGGTAAAAGGCAAATCGCTATCGCCGCGCACCATGGCGCTTTGCCGGCTGATGTTTTCCAGATAGCAGGAGCGCCAATCCAGGCGAGGAATTGTCACCGGTCCCAGAGGAACTTCCGGGGTGATCACTTCGCAGCTTAAATCGAGAATGGCAAACGGGTTGGTGATAAAAAAGGATAGGAAGGCGACGAGAACGGCCGTTACTAACCACACCCCCCATCTCTCCCGCCACCCCAGCCACACCGTTACCGCCAGCGGCGCCAACAACAAAATCGCCGCAAACTTAGACCCCACCGCCAACCCCACAAAAACCGCCGCCAAAAGCAAGTTCCCCGTTCGCCGCTTCCCTGCCTCGCCCGCTCCTCCCGCCCGCACCATGAAATAAACCGCCGCGGCCACAAAAAACGTCATATACGGGTCAACGGTAAAGAAGTGGGCCAATTGGAGGTGCATCACATTCAGCGCCAGGAACGCCGCCGCCAGCAGCCCAACTTTCGCGCCGTACAAGCGCCGCCCCAGCAAAAAAGTCAGCCAGACTGTGCCCACATCCACCAGACCGGTCAGGGCGCGGGCAACGGCCGTTAAATGCCCAAACTCCACCAATCCCGCCCCATTTAGAATATCTTGTGTAAACACCCAGTTTGGGGGGAAAACGGCCGTCAACGGTTCCAGCCAATCTGCCAGCCGCGTCGCCGCCACTCCCAGATAAAGCGGCAAATGTCCATACGCAAACTTACGCGGTTGATCCTGCTCCACCTGGATGCCTGCGCTGGACGCCTCCGGCGGCCAGTAATAGGGATTAAACGAAGAGCGTGCCGGACTAAACGCCGACGCGATATCCCCCGGCCATTCAATCGTTGTCGCCACCCAGGAAATATAACGTTCATCCGGGTGATAATGATGATTCCCGTCCCAATCAATACCCGTCAGGCGCAAAACGGCCGCCGCCAGCAAAACGGCCGTTACCATGCTCCACTCAATCCATCGCTTCATAATTCAGAATTGTAACGCGCTTTTCTCCCCCGGTCAGCCGCCTCCTAAAAACCGTAAGACGTTAACCGTATTCCGTAATCCGTAATCGGAATACGGAATACGGAATACGGAATACGACTAACGGACTACAACTGCAGCTCCCCCTTACCAACCTTACAAACAAAAAAAGGCTGAAACCCTGTTCCAGCCCTTTCAAATATATTAAATTCAACAAAAACGATTCGATTAATCCTCGAATTCGTCCTCGTCCTTGCCCACAACCTCGACCGAGTCGGCCGCTGGCGCAAACAATTCCTCTTCGTCTTCCACTTCTTCCTCTTCCTCTTTGGCGATCTCGAAGCGGGCTACTGTCGTATCCGGATCAGCCAAAATAATCACGCCTTCCGGCACAACCAGATCGCCAATACTAATGGAATCACCAGGAGTCTTGATCAGCGTCAAATCCACCTCAATCGTAGAGACCAGCGCATCCGGTAAACTCTCAATTTCAACCGAACGCATCGTCAGCGTGGCAATACCCAACCCTTCAGCAGCTGGTACAGATTGGCCTACAGTCACCAATTCAGCTTCCGCCGTGATAGTCGCTTTCAAGTCAACTTCCTGAAAATCAACATGAATCAAGTCGCCGCGAGTAACATGGCTTTGAATTTCGCGCACCATAACGGTATGCTTTTTCTTTCCTACTGCAACGTTAACCAGATTCGTCGTTCCCGCCTGGCGCAAAACCCGGCGCAGCGTTAGATTCTCCATTTGAATATGAACCGTCTCATCCTGCCCGTAAATAACAGCCGGGATTAAACCTTTACGGCGCAGCCGTTTCACCTTTTTGCCAGTAACCGTGCGCGGTTCAGCAGCAATATCAATTCGATCAGACATGATTTCATCCTCAGTTAATACCTTCCCCAACATTGGGAAGAAAGTTTGCAATCAACTAACAAAATTATAACCAAGACAAACTCGCTTGGTTATCCTTCGCATTTTTCTGTATTAGATTATAATTGAACACAGTCGAAGCCAGCCCAAAGGCTAGACGAGGAAGTATAACAATTTACATCATTTCGTCAACCTTGACGGGCCTCTTTTTGTAGCCCACCTTGACACGCCCACTCAGGCGAGGTAAAACAGCCAAACGTGGAGACAACATGACTAGCATGACTCATACAACCAATAATGTAGACAATTATTACGCAAACATTCAACAATCGGGCAAGCTGCGTTCCGCAGCGCACGCCAAACGGTGGAGCCGGGGCATTCTCAACACGCTAGGTATCAACCTGGATCGCCGCACAAAGAGGCAATTAGCCAAAGCGCTGCCGGTCGAATTGGCCGCCGATCTGACCCGCGTCTTTTGGTTGGCCCATTTCCGCAACAGCGGCATGAGCCGGCATGAGTTCCTCAACCAGGTTTCGCGCCGCTGCGGTAATACCGACCCCAGCTTCGCCCGGTATCCGACAACGGCCGTTTTCCACCAACTCAAACAATTCACGGAGCAGGAACTCAGCCGTCAGGTAGCCAAAACACTCTCTCCCGACGTGCGCCAGATGTGGGAAGAGGCGTAGGGAACGAGTTTGCGAGTTTGCAAGTGGCAAGTGGCAAGCAGTAAGTTATTACGCGCCAGTCAACTCATTGTGATGCGCTGTTTACTGCTCGCCACCTTTCTTTTAGCAGCTTGTTCACAGCAATTACCCGCCGCCATTGAGCGCCAGCCAATTCAGATCAGCATCCAGGTTGATGGTCAAAATCTGACATTGACAACTGCTGCGGCAACAACCGTGCGTGAAGCCGTGGCCGAAGCAGGTATCGAACTGAATGAAGCCGATGACGTTACTCCCCCCCTGTTCACCCCCCTGGGTGATAGCCCTCTGACAATCACTATCATCCGCGTTACCGAAAGCATTGAAGTCATCCCCCACAGCCTCCCCTTTGAACGCAAATTAGTCCGCAATGAAGCGATGAACGCCGACGACCCGCCGCGCATCATCCAGGCCGGTCAGGATGGGCTGCAAGAGGAAACGGTGCGCATCGTTTACCACGATGGGCTGGAAGCGGAGCGGTGGGTAACACAGGTGACGGTCATTGAACCGGCCCAGGATGAAATTGTCATGGTGGGCGTGGGCGCAGCGCAGGGAAATGTGAGCTTCACGGGGACGCTGGCCTACATCAGCGGCGGCAACAGTGTGCTGCTGCGCGGACTCAGCGCCTTTCCGGAATCATTAAAAACGGGTGAGGGGCTGGACGGCCGTGTCTTCTCCCTCTCCCCCGACGGCGCCTTCCTCCTCTACACGCGCATCATTACCCCCACAGCCAGCTTCAACAACAGCCTGTGGGTCATTCCCACCGGGCGTGGCGCGGAACCGTGGTAACTGGACGTAGAAAATGTCCTTTGGGCCGATTGGGATCCATCGGCCGCCGCTAAACGGCAAATCGCCTACACTACCGCTAACGCTACCAATTTACCCCCTGGATGGGAAGCAAACAACGACCTCTGGCTGGGCGAATTCACACCTGACCTGGAAGCAACCTTCCGGCCGGAAGCAGCTTTGCAGTCGGAGCAGTTGATTGAATCCTATCCGGCTACTTATGGCTGGTGGGGCGGCAATTATGCCTGGTCGCCACAGGGCCGTTTTATCGCCTACAGCTATGCCAATGAAGTAGGGGTGATTGATACGGAGACGGTGAACCCGGCTTTGCAGCGGCGGCAGTTGCAACAATTCACAGAGTACAACACGCGCTCCGATTGGGTGTGGGTTCCCACGTTAACCTGGTCGCCGGACGGCCGTTTCCTGGCCTTCACCAATCACGACAGCAGCGACCCGGAGAAACTGGCTTTTTCTAGCTGGGCAGTGGATGTGGAAACGGGGGTCAACGGCCGTTTCGTCCCCGACTCTGGCATGTGGGCGCACCTGCACTGGAACCCGTCCGGCAGCGACATCGCCTTCCTCAAAGCGACCGACCCACTCAACAGCCAGACCAGTAGTTATACACTCTGGTTGATGGATGGGGACGGCAGTAACGGCCGTCGCCTCTACCCGCCGCCCGGCGAACTCAGCCGCTTCCCCCACGAACAAACCTTTATGGCCTGGGGGCCGGACGGCCGTGACATCGCCTTCATTTTCGACGACGCCCTTTACCTCTACAACCTGGAAACCGGCGCCGCCAACCGTATCACCCAGGAAGATACCGCCGCCAGCCATCCGACCTGGGTAAGGGGGACGGCCGTCTCCTCCGCACCGGCCGACCAACCCGATGACCTGCCCCTACCCCGCTTCAACGGCCCCAACCAGATCGCCCCTGACGATTAAGAGGGGCGTTCGTTATAAAATTCACGGCCGTATCATTCCCCCAAATTAGCGGCAGCAGCAAAACAAACAACCAGCCGTCCAAGCCATTTCCATTGAGAATGAGACATGGTTCAGAAATGAGCTATTCATCTTTACAGTCTCACCGTAATCGCCGAGCATTGAAATGCCCGGCTAAAGAAGGAAACCTGTTGAAACAGGTTAATGGCGGCCGTTTTGATGCGTTTTTAGTGCGTTTCAACGCACTTCCGTCTTTAGCTGTGGATTTCAATCCACAGCCAACTGTAAAGATGATTTCGGGATTATTGAACCATGTCGAGAATGACATGGAGGACAACTACAGCCATTTTCTAGCTTTTACCACCTCCTTGCCATAATATCCCTTCTCCGATTAAAATAAGCTCACCTTATTTACTTCCAGAATCAACCAGGCTGCGGGGAGATCGTCATGTCCGAGAAAAAACGTTTAAGTCTGCAAGACATCATCAAAAAACGACAATCAAATGAATTTGTCGGCCGTACCGAACAACTGGCCCAATTTCGTCAAAACCTGGCCCTGCCCTATGATGACGAGCAGCGTTTGTTTCTATACAACGTTTGGGGACAGGGGGGCGTTGGCAAAACCACCCTGCTGCACCGCTTCCAACAAATTGCCAGGAGCGCTGATTGCGCCGTAGCTCTAACCAACGAAGCAGAAACCGATATCCCCGCCGTGATGGCCCGTCTGGCCCATCAATTCCAGGAACAAGGCCACGAGTGGCCACACTTTACGAAGCGCTACCAGGTTTACCGTCAAAAACGAGAGGAGTTAGAGGCCGACCCCGACGCTCCCCAGGGTTTTACCGCCTTCGCGGCCCGGACTTTAACCAAGACGGGGATTCACCTCGCCCGCCGCGCCCCCGTTGGCGGCGTCGCCTTTGATCTGGTTGATGAAGAAGCATTAGCCACCCAAGTAAGCGAGTGGGTGGAATATGTCCATCGCCGGCTTGCCAATAAAGACGAAGTGCGTCTGGTACTTGAACCGGAAGCCACACTCACGCCCTTATTCCTTCAAGACTTACAAAGCATTGCCGAAGACAAAACATTGGTTCTTCTTTTTGATACCTACGAGCGCACCTGCTCCATGCTTGATAGCTGGCTTCGCGATATGTTAGACGGCCGTTTCGGTAATCTCTCGTCAAACTTCATCATGGTCATCAGTGGCCGGGAACCGCTCGATCCCAATCAATGGTCTGCCTATGCCGGTGTGTTGGGACGCTTTCCCCTCAATCCCTTTACCGAGACCGAAGCCCGCGACTATCTCACGCTGAAAGGTATTACCAATGAAGAAGTAATCCAGGTTATTCTACAGCTTTCCGGTCGTTTACCGCTTTTGGTCGCCACGCTGGCCATGGAAAGCCCTGACGACCCCGCCCGGGTTGGCGATGCCACGGGAACCGCCATTGAACGCTTCCTGAAGTGGGTTGACGATCCCCAACAAAGGCAAATCGCTTTGAACGCCGCTCTGCCACGTTACTTCAACCAGGATATCGTAGCCCTATTGTCTCCCGATAACGCTAGACAGCTTTTCGACTGGCTCGAGAAAATGCCTTTTGTCGTCAAGCGTACCGGCGATACAGGGTGGGAATATCACGAAGTCGTTCGCACCCAAATGCTGCGCCAACAACGACGCCAATCTCCTCACACATGGATCGAACTACAAAGCAAACTGGCGGCACATTTTGAGCGGCAACAAGATAGTTTGGGGCTGGATATCGAAGAAGGGGCGCGCGATGAAACCTGGCAAAAGGCCGCCCTCGCCTCCCTGTACCACAATCTCTGCCAAGCCCCCCAGGAACAAATACCGCCCGCTCTCAATGGATTTCTCATGGCCCTTAAAGCGCGCCGCGCCTTTTCGGCGCAATGGGCGGCTGCCATGATCCAGGCTGGCGCTGACGCGGGTCATCACAGCCTGGAACAATGGGGAAACCGTCTGGCGCAAGGTCTGCGGGACTATGAAGACGACAATTATAAACCGGCCGTTGCCATGTTTTCTGCCCTCCTTAATCACCCTGGAATCGAACAAACGCAAAAGGCTATCACTATCGCTTGGCGAGGTTTGGCCTCCCGGCTAATGCAGGACTACAATGCCGCCCTGGTAGATTTTGACCGCGCCATTGAACTCGAACCAGATTATGAATGGGCCATCGCTCAGCGCGGCATCACCTACCGGCTGATGGAGCGGTATGAAGACGCCCTGCGCGACTTCGACCGCGCCCTTGAACTCAAACCAGACTATGAATGGGCCATCGCTCAGCGCGGCCTAACCTACCGGCTGATGGCGCGGTATGAGGAGGCCCTGCGCGACTTTGACCGCGCCCTTGAACTCAAACCGGACGTTGAAGAGGTCATCGCTCATCGCGGCATCACCTACCAAGAGATGGAGCGGTATGAGGAGGCCCTGCGCGACTTTGACCGCGCCCTTGAACTCAAACCGGACGTTGAAGGGGTCATCGCTCTGCGCGGCTACACCTACCGGCTGATGGAGCGGTATGAGGACGCCCTGCGCGACTTCGACCGCGCCATTGAACTCAAACCGGACTATGAAGGGGTCATCGCTCTGCGCGGCATCACCTACCGGCTGATGGCGCGGTATGAAGACGCCCTGCGCGACTTCGACCGCGCCCTTGAACTCAAACCGGACATTGAAGGGGTCATCGCTCTGCGCGGCCTAACCTACCGGCTGATGGCGCGGTATGAGGAGGCCCTGCGCGACTTCGACCGCGCCCTTGAACTCAAACCGGACGTTGAATGGGCCATCGCTCAGCGCGGCATCACCTACCAAGAGATGGCGCGGTATGAGGACGCCCTGCGCGACTTCGACCGCGCCATTGAACTCAAACCGGAAGATGAATGGGCCATCGCTCAGCGCGGCATCACCTACCAAGAGATGGCGCGGTATGAGGACGCCCTGCGCGACTTCGACCGCGCCATTGAACTCAAACCGGACTATGAATGGGCCATCGCTCTGCGCGGCATCACCTACCAAGAGATGGCGCGGTATGAAGACGCCCTGCGCGACTTTGACCGCGCCATTGAACTCAAACCGGAAGATGAAGGGGCCATCGCTCTGCGCGGCTACACCTACCGGCTGATGGCGCGGTATGAAGACGCCCTGCGCGACTTCGACCGCGCCCTTGAACTCAAACCGGACGTTGAATGGGCCATCGCTCAGCGCGGCATCACCTACCAAGAGATGGCGCGGTATGAGGACGCCCTGCGCGACTTCGACC
>JAJRYT010000174.1 GCA_024275635.1 Chloroflexota bacterium
ACAGAGGGTTCACGGAAGACGGCCGTTTCTACATCCTCGTCACCATCCCCCTGGACGCGCCCATCCTGTTCAGCGGGTATGAACCCGACCAAAACACAAACCCCAACGCCATCCCCCTGCCCGCCCCACTGTCGGACGATTTCGCCGCCAGAAACCAGATGATGCTGGCTTATAATCAAGAAGCAGAGCAGCAGTTAGACTTGCTGCCAGCCGCCGATTTTATTCCCGGTCTCGACCTGTTGGATGCGCTGGTCGCCTCCCTGCATATCGAACCACCACTTAATAACGAGGAAAACACACCATGAAACAAATACGTATCTTGATTGGCCTATTCATTTTGGGGTTGCTGCTGGCCGCGTGCGGCGGCGATGTTGGCAGCGCGCTCACCTACAAGGTGATGGGTGACGCCGATCAGGTTGTCATTTCGTACACCACAGAGACGGGCGGGAAGGAGGAAACGGCCGTCACGCCCCCCTGGGAAACCAGCATTACCATCGGCGGCTCATTTTCCGGCGATAGCAGTTCTTCCTCTTCCAGTTTCATCAGCAACAGCGGTGATTTTGAAACGGAAACGGCCGTTCTCCCCGCCGAAACCCCTGCGGCAACACAGGCTGATAGACCGGATGCCGGCCCCACGCCAACGCCCTTCCCCCCATCAAGTCCATCACCATTTCCGACATCGCCTTCAAAATACGCCCCAATAACTTAATCAGAGTAGCCTTGTCTCCTGATGGAACGCGCCTGGCAACCTCCCAGAAAGGCGCGGTGCAGCTATGGCAGATCAACCCCGGCGACGAAAAGCCATTACAAGAACTGCTGCTACTCCCGGCCCGAATGGGCGAGAAGATCGCCAGCCTGTCCTGGTCGCCGGACGGCCGTACCCTGGCCTCCAGCAGCAACGACGGCCGCGTCCGTTTGTGGGACGCCGCCGCCGGTTCGGAGCAGCTTGTTCTGGAACATGCGTCATACATCACCGACATCGCCTGGTCGCCGGATGGCGTCATCCTGGCAGCGGGCACGGGGGCTGATGAGATTCTGTTGTGGAACGCTCAAAGCGGGGAAAATCTGCTCGCGTTTACCGGTTTGTCTGATTCGGCTACCGATTTTGATTGGTCGAGCGATGGGGCGTATCTGGCGGCGGCCAGTTTGTACGCCGGCGAGGCGCGGGTCTGGCGCGTCACCCCATTGGAGACTGGGGCTGAAACGCCGGCGGATGGGGGGACGGCCGTTCCCCCCGCTGCCGACACAAACAACTTCACCAGTCAGGACGGCGTACTGGCCTTCAGCTACCCGCCCGACTGGGAAACGAACGACATCTCTGGCGAAACCACCGCCATCATGATTGCCCCAGATGAAGACGGCGCCAGCATGTTCCGGGGCATAACCCCGCCAGGGGACAACGCTTTCGTCCTGGTGGGCATCCTCCCGGCTAACCAGGCTGCCACTCAAGAGTTGCCGGAACTTCATGCCGGTTTGGTGGACGGTTTTTCCGACTTGCTCTCGTTAAGACCGCTCAATGAACCGACTGCGTACCCCGGAGACGGCGTCAATAGAATTCGGCAAGATTTGGTCGGGGCGCTGGCTGACGGGTCGCAGGTTCATTACATTTTTACGATTTATGGGAATGACGAAACGGCCGGGTACCAGGGCAATCGCATATTCCACTAAAATGGTCATTCATGGCCTGACCCACCCGGTGATAAAGTCACCGGGCTACCAAACAGCGCCCCATCAATGGGGTTTGCGGTCTCCTGGGGCGGGATAGCCGGATTGATCCGGCGTCGTTTTCTAGCCTGGACATTTTATGTCCGGGCGGATTGGTCGAAAAACGAATATGCGATTGCCCTGGGCCGGGTACGCGATTGCTGGAATTTCTGCGGCAAACGAAGTAGAATTGGCATCGGCCGTTAACGCCATTCTGAGGAGCGTTGACTTATCACCTGCACCCTCGCAATAGAACGCACCGGATAACGAGATAGCGCGGTACCTAAAAATGATACGAATTCGCATGTTGATAGGGTTATTTTTAATGAGTGTGTCCCTGGTCGCCTGCGGCGGCGGGTCGCAGTTGACGTATAAAGTGAGTGGGGACGCGGCAGAAGCGGCCGTTGCCTATACCGATGATAACGGCAAAACAATTGAGGAAACCGTCAGCCTGCCCTGGGAAATCAGTTACAAATTCAGCGGCACATTTGACTTTGAACTGACGGCCAACAATATTGGTGAAACCGGCACGGTGGTGTGCGAAGTGTGGGCGGATGAACGGCCGGTTGGCGGCGCGCGCGGTGATCAGTTTGCCGAATGTACCGGCTCTGTTACTACCAACAAACGGGGCGGGCCCACGGAAACCCCTTCCAACTTCAGCAGCCGCAGCAATGGCGGCGAAGCGGCGGCCAATGTGACGCCCACCTGTGAGGGGGAAGATTTGATGGCGGGGTGTTTCGGCGACATTCCCAACCGCGAGGATGCCGATCTTGTCCTGGAATGGGATCAGAGCGCCGAGACGCGGGTCATCACGCTGAGTTATGGCGGCGGCCTGGAAGCGCCGGTGTCGGCTTACAATCGGGTTCCGCGGGCTGTGGTATGGGGAGACGGCCGTATCATCTGGCAAACCAGCGGCGAAAAATACGAGCGGCTCGTTTGGGAAGGCCAACTGAGCCAGTCTGAGATGACCAACCTGCTGCAAACGTTTGCCGACAAGGGGTTTTTTCGCCTGGACTCCTATTACCAGCCAAAGGATGAGATTTATGACTCCAGCACGACTTCGCTGCAACTGAATCTATTGG
>JAJRYT010000175.1 GCA_024275635.1 Chloroflexota bacterium
GAGACAAAAAACCCGTTGAAAACGGGTTGAAATGCGCTCAAACCGGGTCTTTAGCGCGTTTCAACGCACTTTTTGTATTAGATGTGGATTTCCAATCCACATCTAATTGTAAAGATGATTTTGTCAAAAATGAACCACGCCAGAATCTGGCATAAACCAGACCAGTACGTATACGTATATGAACAATCCAATTGAAGTTAAACGGTTGTGCAATCGAAATGAAGAATAGTTGATTGATGAGACATTTCAAGTCGCTGCCTGAAAGCGAGAGAGCAGTGACCCTATAACGGCCGTCAAACAACCCCCGCGCTGTTTGAAAGACCGACCAATTCCCACACCGTCATAACAACAAGAAAACATAACAATATTGGGCGCTGTTCAGCAGCGTCTGTCCTGTTTTTAGAGATGGAGGCTTCAAAATGTTAAAAAGCTATATCAACCCGGTCGAAAACCGGGAGGCAAATCGTAAACTTCCCCGTTTGTTGATCGAGGGATTGCTGTTAGGCGGAACCGGGCTGGGTGTACTGGCCCTTATCTTCGAGATCGCTGCCGATGCCTTCAGCGTTGCTGCCTACCAGACGCTTTTGGCCATTCATGGCGCTCAGGGATACCATCAGATAGCCATTTTGGCATTTATCTTTCTATCGGCATTGCTTTTCCTGGGCATTGTGCCGGCCTATAAAGCTGGCGCTTACTTACGCCCTAATGCTGGTGGAAGCGGGCCAATGGTCGAGGCCATCGGCCCGCCCAGGATGCGTTGGCTTTCCTGGGTCGGCACCAGCCTGTTTTTTCTGGATGCTATTTTAACCATCATCATCAGTTCCATTTCTGCCGCTGATGTGACCATGCTTGTTCTGCCCGAACTTGCCGCTTATCGCATTATTCTGGCTGAACTATTCGCTTTTTTCATCATGGTTGTCCTGGTTGCGCTTGGCCCCAAACGGGCTGTGCCTTTATTCCTCATCGGCGGCGGCGCATTTACATTGTTCACTATTATCGCTTTGAGTATGGTGGGCGCCGCCGCCGCTGGTAATCCTGAATGGACGTTTTTGACGCAAGGCATTGTTAGCCGATTGGAGGCCAACGGCGTTGTTGAACAAGTCGTCCGGGCGCAGCAGGATGTTGCGGCATTAGGAACGGCGCTGTTTTTTCAACTGTTTTTCCGTTCTATGTCCAGCGCTATGCTGGGCTTTTCCGGTTATGAGGTCATTCCCGCCAGCGGCAAACATGCCGCTCGTCCCAAATGGAAAGTGATCAACACCGCCTTAACATTAGCGGCAATCTTTCTCATCGGCACAGGCGTGGTGCAGCTTTATGCCGCCCAGCAGTGGGATATCCCGGCCACGGAAGGGTACAGCACGCTGTTGATTGAGTATGAAATCATCGCGGCCCAAACGCTGGGCAGCCCCATATCGCCCGAAGATATTGCCGTAACAAGCGCTGATCGGAATACGGCCGTTGATGTTTTAGCCGCCAATAACTCTGAAGAGGTGTCTGGCAGCGTGGTGAATCCGGCTGACGATTCTATTGAGCAGGCGGCTTATAATATGGCTATTGCGCGGGCATTGAAAAATGCAACTGAGGGCACAACGGGAGGTAGTTTCTTAATTATTGCCGGTGTGCTGCTGGCAATTATTTTGCTGTTAGCGCAGGGGGGTGGATATATTGGCGGAGCGGCCGTCGCAGCGAATGCGGCCCGATTGGGGCGGCTGCCTGGCTTTCTCGCTGATGATCGCATTGGTATCGCCATTATCTGGGCCATCTCCACTATTCTCATTCCTATCATCCGCGAGGTTGTGGTTGTCGAATCTTATTATGCTTTTGGGTTTGTCAGCGCGTTTGTGATTACCAGCACGACCGTCTATTTTGTGCGCGATGATGTGCTGCGCGGCCGTCAGATCGAACCTGGTTCTGCAGAAGCAAAGTCGCTGAAATTTGCCGGTTTACGCGGCATGATCGCCAGTTACATCATGCTGGCGGTGTTAGTTACACAAAAAACGGATGCGCTGGGGGTTATTGCTCTAGCTGGGGCCGCTATCACGCTGTTTCAGATTTTTATGGCTAATGGTGGATTAAAGAAGCAGAAGGGAAAAGCTTTGCCGCTTACTTACCCGGCTGGCGTATACCCGGCCGGGTATGAATCGGGTGTAGAGCGCGCCCATGATCACGCTCGCCATCGCGGTATTGTGGATGCTGTCGAGGAGATGATTCTGGCGGGCGACTTGAAGAAGTTCAATGTGAATCCTGATCGGGTGCGGCGTCTGGTTGCTTATCTGTATAACATTGATTTTGAGTTGTTTCAATGGGGTAATAAACGTCACGCTGATCAGCATGAACATATCGAGGAGCCGAATCTCGAGTTGGAAAAATCGTATCAGGAAGCGTACGGGCAGCGTGAGGAATTGTTGGCCGAAATCGAAAGTTATTCACATTTTGGTGTTTTTATGTTCATTCACCTTTATCATCTGAATTGGGTGGATGTGGAGCATGGACGGGATGCAACGGTTGTGCTGCGGGCGATGCTTAATATTCTGTTTCCGATGACGGATGATGAAAAAATGTGGCAAGAATATCGTGTATTTGAACCGAAATACCAGCCGGAGGCGATTTGGCAATTTTGCCGCGCGCGGTATCGTTGGGCCAAGAATCAATGGCCTAATCTTAGTGACCGGATCACGACGATTTGGACGCTGCAAGATTTTGGTTTACTGTCGAAGGATATGAAAGTAGAAATGGCCGTTGCCGTTGCTAATGGGAAGCGATTTATGAAGGTGAAAATCCCATCAAAACCATTGGTCGATGATTAGAATCTTGTAAAGGGTCATGTGACCGGGTAAACTCAGACATTCTTTTTCTATGTGATTTCCCTGTTAAACGGTTGGGTTCCACAGTAACGATGAAACCAACTTCTGGGAGGCTTCGGATATCGTTGCAGAAGCCTCCTGGAGGTTTATTTACAAAGGAGTAATTCGATGGCCCATGTTTCTCATAAACTGTCAAATGCATTTGAAGGCGCGCTCGCCGGCGGAGGCGATCCGGCTACTTCGCCATTGTACGTATTTGGCCCCTTCCTCAAACTGATTGTCGTTGCTGGTGTGGCTCAAATCACCTTTGGTGCATCCGTTTGGCTGGTTGTGTTAACTATTGCTGTTGTATCCGCTATGTATCGGCTGGTGATGCGGTGGGTCACAGACGGCAGCGGCGGCAGCGGCCTGAGTGAAGAGGAATTTGGCGGTTGGGCTGTCAAGGTTAATGCTGCTATCACTTTCATCGAATACACACTGACCTTTTTGGTGAGTATGGCGGCAATGGTTACATTCATCGCCGACCGAATCCCCGTCTTAAATAATAAAATCTTATGGTTCCAATACCGTACCTTCGTGGCCATTGCTCTGAGTATCTTAACCGGATGGTTGGTCAATCGCGGTCCTAAAATGGCGGCGCGCGCCTTTGGCCCGGCCACAGCCGGAGTCTTACTGCTGCTATGGGCGATGGTATTGGCTACTATCTGGAAAACGGGTTTTCATCTGCCTGCTTTTGACCTTCGCGCGTTTGGCCCGGACTATTTTAAGTTTACATTGGGCGGTTATGTCCGTATTTTGGCCGTGATGACGGGCATTGAAGTGTTTGCCAATCTGGTGGCGGCGTATGATGGCGATGCGGCCGAGAAGAGTAATAAAGCTTTTGGCAGCCTGATGATTATTATGGGGACAACGGCCGTTACCATGCTCATCGTTGGCCCAGCCATTAGCCAATTGTCTGATCCCACCAACGCGCATGTCTCTGTATTTACCCAGACAATGGATCAATTATTACCGGCTCCTCTTCCCATCCTGGGGACGCTCATTGGTGTTCTTGTTCTAATGTCTGCCTCGGCCGCCAGCGCGCAAGGATTACAAAACCTGGCGCTGGGCTTGAGAGAACGACATTATGTCCCCCCTTCAATCGGCCAACAAAACCAATACGGCGTCGCTGACAAGCCGGTGTGGATTGAAGTAGGCATTGTTTGCCTGTGCTTTTTAATGTTTGGCACCAGCGAAGAAACTTATCTGGCTATTTATGCCGCTGGCGTTTTTATTCTGTTGAGCATGACTGGTTGGGCGGTTACAAAGCGTCTTATTCGTGAGATGGAACATCGCTTTTCTGTGGACAGGATACTTCTTATAGGGGGAACGGTTCTAGCCGCACTGCTTACTACCGGTGCAACCGTTATCATTTTTGAAGAGCGTTTTCTGGAAGGCGCCTGGACATACTTCTTGTTTATCCCCGTTCTCTATGCAATTTTTTCCTATTTCCGCAGCCGGATGGGCGACCCCAGCCCGGAAATGGATTATTTGGGGCAGCTGGATGCGGCTATGTTGGCTGGTTTTGGTTTTGGTCAGGCCGCGTCAACGGCCGTTTCCTCCGGAAATGGAACCGCAGAAATCCGGGGGATAACCTGGCAGCCTGACCCGATTGAGCGCAGTAAATGGCGTGAGGAAAGAGTGGCCCTCCGCAATATCGTGGTACTTTTAGATGGTTCATCTTTTGCCGCGCAAGCGATTCCACTGGCCGAGGCAGTATGTCGGGCGACCAACGCTCATCTTACCTTGCTGTCATCCGTTAAAAACTATACTGAACCATTGCGGCAGCAATTTGAAGCAACGAGCCGTGAGCGCGAAACGTATCTAAGCGCAGTTGCCGCACAGCTACAGGCATCAGGCATCGAAGTGGATTATACCGTTCGTCCCGGCCATATTGCCGATGCTACCGCTTCATTGGTAGCGGAAAAAGATATTGACTTGGTTGTGACAACAACACGCGGGAAATCTGGCGCTCAACATTGGATGAGCGGCGGTGTATCCCGTAAATTAATGGACAAGGTCACAATTCCTGTCCTTCTGGCACATGATCTAGACAAAAAGAATGAGGGAATCTTCTATATAAAGCGTATCATGGTGGCCCTGGATGGTTCAATCAATTCTGAACGTGTACTCCCTTATGCGCGGGCGTTGGCAGCTGCGTTTGGCAGTGAATTGATTTTGGTTACTGTGCCGGCCGTACCGGAAATAAGTAACTATCGCGCAGCGTCTGACGCTGTGGAAAAGGTGCGCGGCAGCGCCGAGGTAAATATGCGTAAATTTTTAGAAGCGGTAGCGCGTTCACTGCGTGAAGATGCGTTGAGTGTGCGTACTGTCGTGACCGGGTCAATGCCGGCCCGGACGATGGTTGCAGTGAGTGATGAGGAAAATGTAGATATGATCATGCTTACATCGCAGGGACGCGGCGGACTGGATTTACTTTTCATGGGGAGTGTCGCCCAGCGTGTCGTGGAAAGCACAACCACGCCAGTTTTCATGGTCCCTATTTCTGAGGAGAATTGAATAATTTACAAGAGACTGGAGACTGGAGATTGGCACGGTTTCTTAAGGTATAGATAGCATGGCTCTTTATCGCATACTCTCTCTGGATGGCGGCGGTATTCGTGGATTGATGACTTCGATTTTGTTAGAACGATTGGAGGCGGCGCGACCAGGCGTGGTGGCACAAACGGATTTGATTGCCGGCACATCTATTGGCGGTATTTTAGCGCTGTCGTTGGCGGCTGGATTTTCGGCGGCGGAGGTCACACACAGCCTTGAAGCTTCGGGAACGGCCGTGTTTTCTTCATCTTCTCTTCATGCTGAACAAGCGCCCGGTGAAACGGCCGCTTTATACGCCAACGACAATTTGAAAGCTGCTCTGACCGCGATCTTTGGCGACCGGACTTTGGCCGATTTGTCCAAAAAAGTCTTGATTGCCGCCTTTGACTTGGACAACGAAGCCAAAAGCGGTCTGGGGCGTATTCGTACCTGGAAACCTAAATTCTTTCACAACTTTCCCGGTCCTGGATCTGATGGCGATGAAAAAATCGTAGATGTTGCCCTGCGTACCAGCGCCGCGCCCATCTATTTTCCTATCTACCAGGGATATGTAGATGGCGGCGTTGTTGCTAAAAACCCGGCCATGTGCGCCCTGGCCCAGGCAATTGACACGGAAGCCGGTCGTCAATCATTAACGGATATTGTGCTGCTGTCCATTGGTACGGGTCAAAATGCGAACTTCCTGGCGGTTGATGTTACGCATGATGGGAATTGGGGGATGACTCAGTGGTCAACGGATACGCGCTTGCTGGATGTAACCTGGGGGAATGATGTCAGTTTGGTGGATTATCAATGCCGCCGCTTTTTGGGGAAACGGTATCACCGGCTTGATCCCATCTTATCAGAAAGCATTCACCTGGATGATTTCGCTCAATTACGCCGTCTGGTTGCCGTTGCCCGCCAGGAAGATTTAGCGGATGCAGTTGCCTGGTTACAGCGCTATTTTGAGTGATAATTTTTTATCAATCAGCTAACAACTTGGAATCAACCAGCCGCTCCCGTCAAGATTACTCTTTCTTTAAGGAGTGGGTGTATCTGTGGGAAGCGATATCGTCGGGATAGGCTTCTGGGTGGGGGTAGCCGTGGGCGCAGGGGAAGATGTTGCCGTAGGAACCGGGGTGAATGTGGCCGTGGGAACCGGGGTGGCCGTTGCCGACGGCACAGGTGTGAAGGTAGATGTTGGGAAGGGGGTGTTCGTGGCTGTTTGTACTGTTGGCGTAGGCGTTAAGGTGGCGGGATTGGCGGGGGTGTTGGTTGCTGTAGCGGTAGATGCGGGCGTTTGTGTCACTGTGGGCACAGGGGTTGGCGTGAAGCTGGGCGTCTTTGACGGTTTAGGTGTATTGGGGGGGGGTGGGGTATAAGTCAGGCTGGGTTCGGGCGTGGCTGTGTTTGTGGGCGGCGGGGGAAAGGTAGGCGTAAAGGTAGGAACGGCCGTTCCCACCGGTGTTGGCGTACTCGTTATGGTTGGCGTTTGTATTCTGGTAGGCGTTCCTGTAGCTGTCACTGTTGCCGTTGCCGGAGTCGACTGGTTAGCTGTGGCCGATACCGATGGCGTACTGGGCGCACTGGTGGGCGAAGATTGAGCGACAGGCGAGGCCGATATCGGCGTTGGAGTCCCTGTTGGCGCTAATGGCGTTCTGGTAGGCAGCGTTCCCTGCGGCAATGGCGTTTGGCGTAATTGGATATCATCTATCGCTGCCTTATCAATAACATCAGGATCCAAAGGTGCAAACTGAACAGCGTCATCGGGTGACGCGCCATAATCAGCCTGGGTTTGTGCCAACATGCTGGCAGCGACAGAATCTGTGTCTTGTAACAAGTCGGCCAACCACACAGAAGAAAAAATACAGACAAAATTGAGCGCCAGCGCCAACAGGAACAGTAGCAGAATCCGATGGCGTTTTTTCTCTTTTGTTTTTTCTTGTGGTTCAGGTGAACTCATCTCGATTACTCGGCTAGTGGGAGAGCAAAGCTAAAGGTACTGCCTATGCCTGACTCGCTTTCTAACCAGATACGGCCGTCATGCAATTCAACAATCGAACGAGTAATAAACAAACCCAGTCCAACGCCCCGGACATTGTAATTCATCGCGTTACTGGCGCGGAAAAAGCGGTCGAATAAATGCGGCTGATCGGCCGCGGCAATGCCGATACCCGTGTCCGCCACATCCAACCGGGCTTCGCCATGTTCCGTAAAGACACGCACTTTTAAACTGCCTTTTAGCGTATAATTGTGCGCGTTACTCAAGAGAACCTCGGTAGCCCAACTTAATTGGTTCGAATCGGCACAAATCCACACCGGATCATCTGGTAACTGCATCTCAAGCGCCAACTCTTTGCTTTCCACGCGATCACGCCAGTTTTCGGCTACAGTTTGAACAAGCGACACAAAATCTAGCCGCTTCTTCGTCAGGCTAAACGTACCAGCCTGGATTTCCGAAATATTAATAAGCTGATTAATATGCTGTTCCAGATGATCGCTGTTTTTGCTAATCTTCTGCAAAAAACTCAAATGGCGCTCATCCATATGCCCGTTTCCGGTTTTCAAAATTAAATCAGTATAAACTTTGATGACAGTCAGCGGTGTGCGTAGTTCGTGGGAAATACTCGTAATAAAAGCGTCTTTTAATTGGTCAGCTTCGGCTTCACTGGTAATATCGCGCAGAACAATGACGGTCCCAACCTGCTCTCCCTCAGGAGTCTTGACAGGGGAAGCGTGTGTACTCAGAGTTCGGCTGCCAATTTGATACTTCTTTCTCGGTTGTAGAATAGACCCGGAGTCCTGTATTGAGCCATTTTCATTGGCCGCGGTTAATTCACGCATCGGACCAGTTGTAAAATCATAGGACATATCAACCAATAATTTTTGAGCAGCCTTGTTGGTTGTAATAAACTGATCATCCATGTCTAACACGATGACGCCATCGGCAATGCTGTTGAGAATGGCCTCTAATTTACTGGCCTGCTCTGTTAATTCTCGATTGCGCGCTGCTAGCGTTGTTGTCATAAAATCGAAGCTTTTAGCCAGTTTTCCAATCTCATCTTGACTATTGATACCCGAACGTTTTTCCAGATCGCCGGCAGATACGGCCTGCGCTGTCTGCACCAGGCGATCAACCGGTCGGATTATTTGCCGCGCAGTGAGAAAACCAACGACCAGAACAGCAATCGTCGCGGCCGTAAAAATAAGACTAAACTGGGTACGGCTTGTCGCCAGGGCCGTTAAAATAAAATTGCTGGGTAGGGCAACGCTAAACATACCAAAAGATTGCCCGCGCAGCCGCCAATCGCCGAAGGCCAATTGATATTCCTGCTCAAGCAAATTGACTTGTCGCACCGGTGTTTCAAAGGCTGAATTATTGACGACCTGCCGGTAGAATATACGGCTCTCGTTAAGGAGATCGAGGCTTTGTGTCAATTCATCAGATTCTTGACCGCCGCTGAGAGTTGTATCGAGGACTTGCCCATCTTTATCATATAATGTTACGCGAGCCACGGCCGCTATGGTGAAGTCAATGACCATCTGGTGGACTTCATCACCGACCATGACGGCTCCAACCTGCTGGTCGTTAAGCGTGATCGGGCCGATCGTATAAAGCACAAGCGTCCCATTTGTTTCGTGGAGAAAGACTCGTCTATTGCCGAACTCGTCTTCGCTGCCGGCAAGGACTTGTTGAACTTCCTGTATCGATGCAAAATCTTCGCCGCGACTTTCGGCCGGGAAACCTGACTCCAGGTTGGGAAGCTGCTGCCAACCATAGATTTCACGGCCGTTCATATTCAGTACTTTGACGACGTGGCTATTGCTATTAGCGATGATTTGGGGGGTTAGCTGGGCCAGTGTGTTGGCATCGGCGTTTGCCAGAGCTTGAGGGACGCCAATCGTTCCGGCTACAGCCCGTAATGTTTGCAGCCGATTATCTTCATATTGTACCGTACTCTCAGCAACAATCCTTCCCGCATCCAAGAGTTGGTTGTTAAACCGTTCTTGCAGGGAACTTGCAACCAGGTTACTAATGACAAACGTCCCAACGCCAGCCACAATCAGGGTTAACATCAGATATGGAAGTATGATTTTGGTACCGATTCCGTATCTGGCGCTTAACCTGTGGCTAAGTCTGCTGAAGGCGTGCGGTATTAGCTGTCGCCATTTCTCCATAATCTCCATAGTAACGTAAACTATTTTACAGGGTCAAGTATGTTCATACTAATCCCAGTAAACAATCCGTGAATTACAAACTACATTAAGGTTTGGGTAGTTTTGGTTAATAGAACGTGAATAAAGGGGTGCTTCGGGAATTGGCGGGGGTGATAGGATTATAAGGAATCTCCCGGAGGCTTCAGAGCCTCCGGGAGATTGGAATTTACCGGCCTACACCGGCGCTGCCGCCGAACGCGGCCGACATTTCTTCGTAGATGGCGTCAATGCTGGCTTCGTCGCCTTCATAGAAATTGCCATTGGCCTGAGTTGCCAGGGCGGAGAGGATGTCATCATCGGCGTTGCTGCCGTATGCAATCGTAAACACGGTGGCGTTGGCGTTGATGACGGCGTTAATCAAAGTGTCGTCGAAGCGGTAACGGTAGCTGCGTGTGTCCTCGCCGTCGGTCAGGACGACCAGGGCGTTGGCAGTGTCTACCGAGGTGGTTTTGCCAAGCAAGGCCGCGCCGTCGCCGATGGCGTCAAAGAGGGTCGTGTCGCCGCTGGCATGGAGGGCCTGAATTTCGTTGATGACTTTGCTGCGCGTTTCGCCAATGGGCACATGGTTGATGATGATTTGCGGCTCGGTGGAGAAGGCGATGATGCTGATGTAATCGTCGTCGCCCATCTGGCCGACGAACTGCACGGCCGCCTGCAACATATTGTCTATCTTGTTGCCACGCATACTGCCGGAGGTGTCCAGCAGCATGACCAGATTGACATCTTTACGCGCCGACTGCCACAATTCTTGCACAGCGTACACGGTTTCTACGCTGGGGTTGTTGAAGATTATCGCTGGCTGGCTTAGATCAACGCCGTTACTCTCGTCGAGGGGGAAACCGACTGTGATGTTGTTGTTGACGGGGCGCAAGCCGACGGAAACGGCCGTCCCCTGCGCCTCATCCCCCAGCAAATAATCACGGAAAATTTGGGCCGCCTCCTGCTGGGCGTTGGGCGCTTGGTTGATGCAGGCCGGAAAATCGGCCACAAACGTCCCTTCCAGCGGATAGAGAGGAATGATATTGCCATTGCCGTAGTAGACGGCCGTACTCTCATACATCACCGCTGCGCCCAAATAACTGACATCCCGTGCGCCCATCGTGGCGCCTAATGTATCAGTACTGTTACTGAACCAGGCCACGCCGCTCTCAAACGCGCCCACCGACGCCTGCACAATTGGCTGTTGAATGTCGTTGGCAGTGACGGCTTCAGTTTTTGATTGGGCTGCCTGCACCAGAGCCAGCAAAGTGCTTGTTCCCGTGCCGGAGAGGCCGGGATGCGTATGCCCCAGGCGGAAGGAGTCGCCCAGTTCGCCGCCGCTGTAATAATCCCAGGCGGCGGGGTCGGCGGCCAAACTGCCCATGTCCAGCCAGCCCAACGGCAGGCCGGGCCAGCCCAGCGCCTGGGCCACGTCGCGCCACATGCCGATAACCAGCGGGCTTTCGGCGACGCTGGCACAATCGCCCTGGTAGATGCTGTTTCCTTGATCGGCCAGAACGTTGACCCACACTGCTTCGTCGGGTATCCACAAATCATAGCCGCCCGTGGCCAATTCGGAGACGGCCTGGCCGGATTCGGCGCTGGTTAGCTGAATGTAGACGGGTTTACCATCGCCGGTTTCGGTTTGGGAGTCGTTGAAGGCGGGGACGGCCGTTTCCAACCACGGCTGCAAACTCATATTCGCTATCACATTCACCACCACCGCATTCCGGGGCGGTCCGCCATTATCTGTGATACTGCACGCCAACGTCACCAATCCCAACAAACCCACCAACAGTCCAATGCCGCGAAAATTCTTGAATTTCATAGTTGATTCCTCTTTTGTAATGGTAAATGGTAAATGGTAATTAGTAATTGAATTACAAATTACCCAATTACAAATTACCCAATTACGAATCACCCAATTACCCAATTACAAATTACCCAACTACCGCCCGGCGGTAACCAACGTCAATTCCACAAACCGGTCTTCCGCCTGGATATTGGCGTCATCCGTGTTGCGGTGCTCTTCTGGCGGCAACTTCGCTTCCACGATAAACCGGGCCGGGTCAATCCCCTGCGAAACCAGGTAATCCACTACCGATTGAGCGCGGCCCTCGGCCACTTCCAGAATGTCCGCTTCCGTCCAGGGCGGCTCGTTAGCCGGCCAGGCGGAGGAACCTTGCACGCGCAGGAACAGGCCGACGCTTTGCGACAGCGTGGGGACGACGCAGTTATCCAAAATGCGACGCGATTCCAGCGTTAGCTCGGTGGATTCGGGCAAGAAGGCGAAGCTGCGGCAAGGCAGAACGGCCAAGGTGGCCGCATCGCCTGTGGCAACATCGGTCAAATCTAGCTGGGCCGAGATGGAGAAGGTATCGTTGGTCGGGTTGCCGTTGGGCTGCAAGCTGGCCTGATTGGCCGCCAGTTGGACAAAGTTGGGATTGACGAGTTCGTTCACATCATCGGCCGGGACGTTGACATCGGAAGCGGCCCAGACGCGGCGGGCGATTTCCAAACGGCTGATGATGGGGCGGGTGTCGCGCATGACAAAGGCGTTGTCGCCCAAATCAGCCTGGGCGACGTGTTCCAACCAGGCGGCGAGGTCGTCGCTGGCGCTTTCGGCGTAGACGAAGCTCCAGTCGTTGTGTTCCCAGGCGGCGATTTGGGCAGCGGCCGTGTCAAAATTCTCTACCTGCGCTTTGAGCGTGTCGAACCAGGCGTTGTGGAAATTTTGCACCAGGTCAGGTTTGGCGTTGATGGATTGGCGGGAGGTGGCAATCACATCCACGACGATGCGTAACTGATTGGAACTGAGCAGCGAAACGCCGCCGCTCTGTTCGGCGTCGTAGATGTCCGGCTCCCAGCCGGAAACGACGTCAGCTTGTCCGGCGTTGAAGGCGGCGACGGCGTCGGCCACGCTGTCTTGCGGGACGAGCGTCACCTGGGAGCGGGGGCTGAGTTGTTTGATGTTGAGGGTGTAGTAGACGAAATATTCGCCGACACTGCCGCGGGAGAAGGCGATCCGCTTCCCTTGCAGGTCGTCGAGCGAACTCATGTCGCGGCCCCACAACTGGTCGGCTCCAGCGCTCTCGTCCACGATGGCCGTGATGACGCCAGGGCTTTTCAGGGCGACCGAGTCGAGGGTGGTCAGCAGGCAGTCCCATTGGCCGGATTCCAGCAGAGCCGTGCGCTGCTCTTCGGAGACGTCGTAGGCGGGGTCTTCGTCGAGGAAGAAGGGGACGATGCCCAGATGGAAGCCGTGTTCTACGTCTTTGCCGGACATTTGCATCTGCTGCAAGGTGAAGTAGCTGCCGAAGGCGTCAGCGCCACAGATGTACGCAGGCAGGCCGTCGGCGCTGTCGTAGTCGGGGGCGAAGACGGGGTCGGGCGAGTCTAGCTGGACGATGGGGATCGCGCCGGGAACGGCCGTTGCTCCGGCAATATCTGGTTCAGGCGTTGGTGTTAGTTTATCTTTGACGAAGCCAAAGGTGACAACACCGCAAATCACGACGAGGGTGACGCCGACGATGGCGATAAAAATGATGCGGGTGCGATCTAGTTTCATGGGGTTCTCCTTTGCGAATTATGAATTATGAAGGATGAAGTATGAATGGCGATTCATCCGATTCTGATACGATTTTTGTATCCTGTATGTGGTGGTGTTTTTTCTGTTTGGTGGCTGTGTCCTGTATTTGTATTACGCAGCGGAACGGCCGTTTGTTGCATGTTGAACGATTTGCCAAATCGTTCTACGGCCGGCGCAAAATCAACAGCTGTGAGTATATGCCCTTATCGTTGTTGTTGGCAACGGCCGTGAACTGTTCCAGCGTGAAAAATCGGGCGGCGATGGCTTGAATTTGCACGTCGGTATAAAAAGCGAAAAAGCGTTTCGGGTCATGGTAATCATCTTGCCAGACGCCCTCGTGATTGACGCCGCCGTAGACGGCCATGAAGAAGAGGCCGCCCGGTTTGAGGACGCGCCGGATAGCCTGAAAGACGCGGGGCAGGTCGGTTTTGGGAACGTGGAGCAGGCAGTTGAGGGCGTAGACGGCGTCGCAATGGGCGTCGGGAAAATCCAGGTTGAGGAAGTCCATGACGCGCGCGTCCAGCCCTTTGGCGCGGCAGAGGCGCACCATTGCCGGGGAGAGGTCGGCGCAGGTGACGTGAAGGCCGTTGTCTTGGAAGAAACGGCCGTCTATCCCCGTCCCCGCCCCAATTTCCAGCAGGGTTTGTTTGCCTTCTTGCCGCAACAAATCGAGAAACGCCTGCCGCGCCTCAATTTTCCAGGCCGATTTCGTCGTCTTGTCCCGTTTGGCGGCGGATTGGTTGTAAGCGGTGCGCAGGTCGTTGATGATTTGGTTATACATGGTGTGATTTGTGTTCCGTGTTCCAATTACAAATTACGAGTTACGAATTACAAATTACGGCCTACGGGCGCCTCACGGTTGAACGTGATAGCCGAGGTTCTCCAACACGTCGGCTTCGGATTGGCCGGAGAGGACGGTGTATTGGTAACGGCCGTCCTCCTCCTTCTCCACAATTAATTCATACGCCTCCGGGACGACGCAGTGCTTACTGCCGCCCACGCCGCCCAGCATCTCCTGGTAGGCGCCGATGCTGAAAAAGCCGATGTACAGGTCGTCCGTCTCCACCGGCAGGTAGAGCGGCGAATGGCTCGTTTTGGGCGGGTAAACGTCGTCGCTGTCGCAGGTGATGCCGCCTAGCTGCACTTGTTGGAACGGTTTGTCCAGATGGTTGAGGGGCAGGACGATGAAATGCTCTTGCAGCGCCCAACTATCGGGGAAGGAACTCATAATCGAGCCGTCAATGATGTACCAGGGCAGTTTGGATTTATTCTCCTTGTCGGCGATGATTTTGAATAGATGCGCCCCGTGTTCGGAGGTGGTGTAACGGCCGAATTCCCCCATCACGTCGGGCACAGGGACATTGTAACGGCCGCACATCTCCTGCAGCGTCGTCAACAGCAGGCGGGCGAACCGGTAATAATCAAACTCAAAATTGAGCGTCATCGGGGCCGGCATCCCGCCGCCGAAATCGAAAATGCGCAGGCTGGGCTGGCGCTGGCGCAGGCGGGCGTAAGTCTCAATGCCCGGTTTAAGCCAGGCAACGAAGTCGTCTTCATCCAAAATCTGGCTGCCGACCATTGAATGGAACAGAGTCAGGTTGAGATTAGGCGCGGCGGCGATATAGTAGGCCGCTTTCCACAAATTGTCTAAATCGAGGCCAAAGCGGGAATTGGCGGCTTCGGCCTCTTCGATGCTGGCGTGATGGCCGTAGGTTTTGAGACGCAATCCCACCGCGAAGGGCAAGTCAGACTCGATCAGGGGCGGCAGTTCGCTCAAATCTTCGACGACGGGGATGAGTTTGTCGTGCAGGGCGCGCAGTTGGACGATGTTGGCGGCGTAGCTGCCGCCGGCCGGTTTGAAGCCGTTGCAGATGATATATTTGTCGGGGGTGAGCAGGCCGCGCCGGATCATGATGCGGGCGATGTTAACGTCTACGGCCGAGGACATTTCGTGGTTCGCCCCGGATTTGAGGGTGGTGCGGATCACTTCCTCGGCGGCGTTGGCTTTGGAGGCGTAGGTGTAGTGGAAACGGCCGTCGTACCCCACTTCTTCTATCACCTCGGCAAAAATCTGCTTCATTTGCTTGATGCGGTAGCCGATGATGGGCAGGTAGACGATTTCCAGCGGGCTGGGCAGGGCGCGATCAAAGGGCTGATCGGGGCCGTCGTCTACGAACAGGTTGGTCAGGTCGAGGTCTTCGAGGAAGAGACGGCCGTTACGCACGTTCAGATAATCGTTAAACTGGTAATTTTCGGGAACCGGGCTTTCTTTTTCCCAGCCGATGATGGGGTGTGAATTGTCCACGATGGGAGCGCCTCCTTAAGGAACGGTGATTTAATAACTTTGGTTATTGAGATTTAGAGATTGGGAGATTATTGTGTCCCAATCTCTCAATCTCCAATCAAATGTCCAAGTTAATTAATTCTCATTCCTAAACATTGGACGCGGATGAACGCAGATGAACGCGGATTGATTCATCTGCCGTCCGCAAGGTTATGTGAACATTATACAGGTAACCGTTCAGCCGCCAACAGACTTTTGAAGTTTTGCAGTCGAGTACACAATCACACATGGCGTCAAAACTTCAAAAGTCTCCAGGGGGGAGTGAACGCTTACTTATACAGGATTGTGCGACGGTTACAGCATTCGGTTTTTCTTTGCCCTTTGTTCATGTTTTGTATGGAAGATTTTTTTGACACGAATATCACGAATGACACGAATCAAATGCGTTTTAATTCGTGTCGAAATCTTTTCTGGTTCGTCCCGACCGGGAAGCGATGAGCGTGTTCAGGAACTGCTGTCCAGCTTGCTCCAAGTCGCCTTTCAGGGTGAAGGCGAGGCTGCGTAGACGGATATTGCCAATTGTTACGTCTAACGGCCGTTTCAACGCCATCGGGTAAATGAGAACAGCCTCACGGCAGCCTTTGGCTTTGGCGTAGGTGACGATCTGGCTGACGTCGTCGTTGCCGGGTTTGTCGGGCGTTTTGTATTTGGTGTCGAGGACGGCGTGGGAACGGCCGTTGCCATCATACAATACCAAATCAATATCAAACTTGAGTTCGTCACGCTGGCCGACAGTCACCCGCTCCTGCGCCTTGACGCGCCAGGGGGCGGGCAGATGCGCCTTGAGCCATTCGGCGACAAATAATTCATACAGCCGGGCCATGTTGATCAGAAAAGGGCGCATTTGGCGGTCGCCGCGTTCGTGAGTGGGGCCAGTGTGTTCCAGAAAGAAACGGCAGAGGGCGTGCAGCGGCTGGTAATCCTGGTTGAGGCGGGTGTAGGCGCGGCCGGCACAATCCTGTGGTTGAAAGGAGTGGGGCGCAGCGATGGCTTGCAGGGTACGGTAGGCGCGGCGAACGGCCGTTTGCACTGGTTCGCGGCAGCGGCGGCTGCGGGCAATCTGGCCCAGCGTGTAAGCCAGAATTTGGTTATCGGGGATATCGGCCGTATGTTCATCATAGCGGCAGACCAGCCCGACCTCATCCGGTGTTTGCCAGCCGCGGCGCAGTTGCAATTGTCCGCGAACATAAGGCAAACGTTTAGACCGGGCGAGATACGTCCGGTAAAAGCCCATGCGACCCCGTTTAAGCGCCTGCTGCGCCAACATAAACGCCAGCCGCTCATAAAATTCAGCCAATGATGCCACGTCAATAACCCCATCCAACCACCGCAAGCTGCCCAACGCATAAGCATATTCACACATACGGAACAAGTTTTCCAGGTTAACTTTTGGGGCCAAACGCAATTGCAACTGTGGTGTTAACGGAATTTGCCCTACCCATCCCAATGCTGTTAACTGCCAATGGTTTTCAGTTTTGGGACTGGGGAATTCAACAGAAATCTGATCGCCAAATGCCAGCCATAATTTTTTGCCATCTGCCAGCGACAGCGCCGCACCGGGCAGGAAATAAGATTCAAATTCAGTCAAGCTTACCGTTTGTAGAAACTCTTCACTCATTATGCAGCATTCGCATCTCTCTGTTTATTTTCCTCAAAAAGCGGCAGCGTAAACCAGAAGATGCTGCCTTTGCCGGGCACGCCGTCAACGCCAACTTCCCCTTGACATTTGCTAATGATGCGCTGGACGATACTTAAGCCCAACCCTTCTCCTTTAACTTTGGTTTTGAGCAAGCGCGAGTGGCGCTTGAATAATTTTCGTTGTTCATGCGCCGTTAAACCTTGCCCGTTGTCTTTTACCCAGAAACGAATCATGCCGCAATTATCTTGCTCCCACCCTAACTCAATCACAGGTGGCGTGCCGCCATATTTCAGAGCATTACTGATGTAATTGACCCAGGCTTCTTCGATCCATGCTGGATAGCCGACAACGTCAGGCCAGATATCTGGTTGAATAATTTGGGCATGCCGTTCTTCAGCATTGAAGCCCATACGCTTACACGCTTCGGCGACAATCTCCTTCATATTCAGCGGAACCAGCGGCGCATCTTTTTTGTCAACTTGGGCCAGGAGCAGCAGTTCGCTCACAACATTGCTCATTTTACTGCCGCTGCGCAGTATGCGGTGTAATACATCCTGACCTTCTGCACCCATTTCTGGACCATAGTGCATTTCTAAATAGCTGGTATAGCCGATTATGTGACCTAGTAAACCTTGTATCTGGTGAGCTATCGTATGGGCAAAGGCATCAAGCTCCATATTTCGACGCTCAAGTTCATTTGCTTTTTGAGACAGTTCTTTTTTGGCTTGCTGGTGTTCAGTAATATCTCGTAAAGAAGCCAGAAAAGCCTTACTCCCTTCCCAATCAACCTCAGCTAAATTCATTTCAATAACGATTCTGGTACCATCGCTGCGTAGAATGTCAAGTTGGCTGTTTTTGTTTTTGTTGGAGAAATGTTTGAACTGCTCCCCAACTAATTCATGGCGGTTACGGGAGAAAATATTTTCTGCGGCTGGATTGGCAAATTGGATGGTTCCTTTTTGGTCAATGATGAGGACTCCATCCACGTTTTGGTCTATCATGAGACGCCGGCTGGCTTCACTGGCTTGGAGAGCGCGTGATTTCTCTTCCAATTCCAACCACAGCCGTTTGCGCTCGATGGCATAACGCAGTGAGCGCGCCAGCATAGCAGCATTTACTTCTGCTTTGATGAGATAATCTTGAGCGCCTTGCTGCACCATTTTCAGAGCGGTATCTTCATCGTCTATGCCGGTGATAATGACAATGGGCGTGTTGCCTGCTGCTTTCTGGACGCTGATAAATGTATCTATTCCTTTACTATCGGGTAGGGAAAGATCGATGAGGATAACGTCGAAATCTATTTTTTCGAGATAGGCTTTCCCTACTTTTAGTTGGTTAGCATGGTGAACCTTGAACGATAGAGCGTTGTTAGCCAGCGTGGCCTTTTTGAGCAACATGTCTAATAAGTGAGCATCGCGGTAATTGTTTTCAATTAAGAGGATTGTGATTGGTTTTTTGTTAATTGAACTGACTCTGTTTAGGCGTTCGCCTAAATTTTGCGACTACTCTAATGAGTTTGTTATCAGTCTTTTGCCAAACGTTGTTATTTTGCCCTAAAATGGTTTTTTGAACGACCCTTATGTCTGAACGGTTCCTTATATTACGCGGAAAAGATGAAATTCCCAACTTGTTATCTGGCTGACGATTTATTTTCTTTGCGCCGTTTGCACTCTTTAAGGTGAATTATGCCTATTATACCTACGAGTTACTAATTCGTTCGAAACACACTTGTTGACAAATTGGCATTTGCTAGATAAACTCAGACTTGATTAGTCAATTTTGACTAATCAAGTCTGAGTTTTTTGTAGAAGATGTCGATGAAACTGTGGAGATAGATGCCGATGGATAAGAAACTGCTTTTGTTGGGCCTGCTGCGGAATGGAAGCATGCATGGGTATCAGTTGAATGAGTTCATCGAGTCCACTCTGGCTACCTGTGTGCAAATTAAACGCCCAACAGCCTATTATGTTCTTAACAAAATGAAGGCCGACGGCTGGGTTCATGAGACTCAACAACAAGAAGGAAACCGGCCGCCGCGTCACGTTTATGGTATTACATCGGCGGGCGAGGCGGCTTTTCAAGAGCTGCTGCGTCAAAACCTGGCTGAATACACTTCTGCTCAATTTAGCGGGGATGTGGGGCTGGCTTTTTTGGACGAACTGCCGGCCGTTGAAGGATTGGCCTTGTTGCAGAAGCGCCGTGACGCGCTCCAGGCGCATTTGACGGCAACGCAGTCCATTCCCCCACATCCCGGCAGCCTGCAGTTGACGATTGAGCACCAGATTCGTCATCTAACGGCCGAATTGATCTGGCTAGATGAGGTGATGGCGCAAATTAGTCTTGATAGCGGCGTTTAACTTTACTACAAACATATTATACGAGGAGATTTTTCGTGAACATTTTGTTGATGATTCATTCGATTGTTCGATGGCTTATTGTGCTTCTGGGGCTGATTGCCCTGGTGAAATATCTGATTGGCTGGCTGGGAAACGGCCGTTTCGCCGGTATGGATCGGGGCTTGTCCAGCGGCTTTAGCGGATTGATTGATTTACAGGCGACACTGGGGCTTATATTTCTGCTGTGGTCGGGATTCGTTGAGGCTGGATTTCCTACCTATCGGTTTGAGCATGCATTTACCATGATTCTGGCTGTCGTTGCCGCTCATCTGCCGGCGCGGTGGAAAGGGTCACCGGATAAAACGCGATTCCGCAATTCGTTTTTTGTGATATTAGTAACGGCCGTTCTCATTTTTGCCGGCGTTGCTTCCCTGCCTGGTGGGTGGACACGGTAAGAGCTTGTGGAAGAGATAACTGCAAAGCAAATCGCTCTGGCTGCCAGGAGTGACGAGAAACTTGATTTCAAACTGATATTACCCGTTTTTGTCATTGTTCTGATTGACCTGCTGGGGCTGAGCATCATCATTCCGCTGCTGCCGATTTACGCGGCGTCATTTGGCGCCAATGCGTTTACGATTGGCGCGCTGGGAGCAGCTTACCCGCTGCTGCAATTCTTTGGCGCGCCGCTGTTGGGACGATTGTCGGATAAATACGGCCGTCGTCCCATCCTCATCATCAGTCAAATTGGGACACTAATCGGATTCCTATTCCTGGGTTTTGCCAACACCCTGTTTTTACTATTTGTCTCTCGCCTGATTGACGGTATTTCCGGGGCCAACATTGCCACAGCCCAGGCCGTCATCACCGACCGCACCACAGAAAAGACACGCACACAAGGGCTGGGACTCATCGGGGCCGCGTTTGGCCTGGGGTTCATCATCGGGCCGGTTATCGCCTTTGTCACCCTGGCCTTGAGCAATGACAATTATCGCCTGGTGGCTTTCGTCGCTGCCTTCTTTTCACTGCTGTCTATTTTGCTGACATGGGCCTGGCTGGAAGAGTCGCTGCCGCCGGAAAAACGAGGCGTTCGGCAAAAGGCTAACATTGGCCTGGGGGCCATGCTGGCGGCCTTGAAGCGCCCGGAAGTTGGTTTGCTGTTGGCGCTGATGTTTGCCCAACAAGTGGCATTTGGCGGCTTTGAACAGTTGTTAGCTTTGTTTACGCTGGACAGGTTGGGGATGAACGCTTCTAGCAATGCTGCCCTGTTTGTATTTGTTGGTGTTATTGTCGTCGCTGTACAGGGGGGGTTGATTGGTCGTTGGAGCCGAAAATATGGCGACCAAAAGCTGGCGCTGATGGGATTGTTAACCCTGGGGATTGGCTTAGGATTAGCGGCTGTGACTCCTCGGCAGCCACTTCCCGGGTACTCAAAGGCTGAGTTAACGGCCGAATTAAACGAAGGCACACTGTGGTCGGATGAAACTCGGCCAGCCACGGGCAATATCCGGATTTCCTTACCGGATGACGACCAGACTGGCTGGCTGGGATTGATCTGGTTAATGGCGGCGATGGTTCCAACGGCCGTTGGCGGGGGCGTTCTACAGCCATCCATTAACAGCATGATTACCAAGCGCGTTGACAGCAGGGAGATAGGGGGGATATTGGGTATATCGTCCGCGTTTTTGAGCGCAGCCAATGTGGTTGCTCCCCTGGCGTTGGCCGGTGTATTTCAATTATTTGGTTCAACGGCTCCGTTTTTGATTGGCGGATTGCTTTTATTGGGATTGTGGGGAACGGCCGTTCGCATTATCAACAAGTCATAATAGATTATTGGTTACTCGACCAATAACTTATAACTTAGCGCTTTGGTCATCCGTTATCCGTATCGTGACGGAATACGGGGCACGGTTCACGGGACACGGAATACGGTTCACGAAAATAACGGACGATCCCTTAGCTCGACTTTGTACAAAATTCGAAATCAGAAATATTTCCAGATAATTTTGTAACCAGAGTGAGAATTTGATTTTAGTCAATGCAACTTTACTCGAGTACGAATATTTGAACATCGCATAAAAAGAGTGACATGCAAATATTATTTGAATACAAACCCACGCGGTCGAGTACGGTTTGGAAGCAATCTGTTAGGAATGTACAAAGTCGA
>JAJRYT010000176.1 GCA_024275635.1 Chloroflexota bacterium
CTCTTTGACCCCGTGAAATCCTGAAGAATCCAAATAGTCGGTTTCGAGTTGGTTCATCAGCGTCTCCTGGCGACAAGATTCGTTTAACTGCGTCCGGCAAACTGCCCGATGAGCAGGCGCGGGCGGGGGACAGGCGGCCGTTTCTTCTCCGCTTCATCCTTCGGTTTATGACCATTCCTCTGGGAACGGCCGTTCCCGCTGGAATGCCCGTTCCCATTGGGCTGAAGGCGGCTCTGGCTGCCGCTGTTTGCAAAAACAGGAATGGTTGAAGCGTCGCCGTTAGTGACATGGCCGTTGGCAATATGACCGTTGCCCCGAAAAAGCGCTTGCTGTTGTCCGACAGGCGCCGGCTCATCCACAATCACGGACTGGGCTTCATCTCTGGCGAGAATCTCTGGTTCTGGCTCATCATCCACGATTTCATACGCGCCAATGACCGTGTTCGCCTGGCGCAGGCTGGCGTTGGCTTCGGCAAACGCCTGCTGCAAACTTCGGGTGTTCAGTTCAGTATCACCGGTCACGATCCGCGCCAACGTGGAAACAATGTCGTTGCTCGTGATGTTGTCCAACTCCGCCAAACTGTCATTACTGACCGTATCCCCATTAACATGTAGAGCGGCAGCGACTTTGGCGGCCACTAGGTAGAGCGCTTGCTCTTGGATGGTGTCGGCATAGGCGAAGTAGTACACCTTGACCGGCTTCGTCTGTCCAATCCGCCAACTGCGGCGGCTGGCCTGCAAAACGGTGTAAACAGAGTAGTGGGGCGACATCCAGACGATGGTGGGGAAGTCGAGGAGGTCAATCCCCGTCTCCACCTTTTTGGGATGGCTGATGATGACATCTACGCCAGCCTGTACCTGCTTTTCCACCCAGCCCTCCCGCTTGTTAGGCGCGGCACGGAGGATGGCCGTTTTCAATCCGGCTTCTTCTAGCATCCGTTTCCATTCCGGCTGGATGTCGAGGGTGTCTGTTTGCAAGCAAAGTAGCAGCACTTTGCACCCTTCTGCCTTTTCTGTTTGGCATAATTCTATGATGGCTTTTTCTTTTGGCCCCATAAATTCTTGTGGCAGGGCGGGAATAGAAGCCACTCTCTTTCCGGTGCGCGGATCGCTGACCACCTTGGCCCGGCGCGGCGAATCCGGCCAAAAGAGGAGGGCATAAAGGTAGGCCGATAACAGCGACTTGTCCCCGCGTACCAGCCGCTCTTGAAGTTCCTCTTTGAGCTGCTCCTTGAGTGTCTCATACAGCATCGCCTGCTCTGGAGCCATCGGGACTTCCACCGGGATTTCGCTGTAGTCGGGTAGGGGAAAACCCATATCGCTCAGGGAAAGGAAAACGGAGCGATTGAGCAGCCAAGGCAGCATGGCGGGGCTGCCGCCGGGCAGCTCTTTGTAACGCACATTGGTGCGGCTGTTGGCTGTCTGACGGCCGTCTTCATCCAACTTACGGGTTTCGATGCGCTGCAAGATACCATAAGAAGCGACCCAATCTTTGCTGCGTATGCGGCGACGGCCGTTCCCATCATGATTGGTGTAGACGGCCGTCATCTCCGGCGACATGCGATAGAGCAGGTGGAAGATGGAGGACGCTTTGCCGCCATAAATCGTGCCGGTCAGCCCCACGATTTTCCGCGCCGCCAGCGCCAAGTGGTGCATGGCGTACCCCTGGTCGGAGTCGTCCCCTTTGTATTGGTGCTGTTCATCTACCAGGCAGAGGTCGAGACGGCCGTTCGCTACTTTCTTGATGTACCCAGCCAGGGGAATTTTGCCGTAGCCGAACATATCTTTGACGGCCGTACCACTCCAGCGGTGTAATTCATGAAAAGGAACAGGCTGGCCTTTATCTGTGTAATTACGGATGACTTTTTCTCGTTTGGCGTACAACTTGAAACTGCCCCGCTGCTGGGAGTTGCTGCGCCGTCGTTTGAATTGGAACAGGGGGGCGCGGCAGGCCATGTTCATGCAAAACCGTTTGGCCCCTTTCATCTCGCGCGGGGAGAGAGGACGGCCGTTGACCATTTGCTGCACGCCGCACACCGGACAGCAAACGCCGCGCTGGTGAATGGCTTGCAACTGTTTGGGCGTCAGGGTTTGGTTCTCAGCGCCAATCGCTTGATTAGCGACGGCTTCACTGGCAGTAATCGCATTGCCCCACGGCCGTATCACGTCGCTAAACCCTTTGCTGCCGTAGCTGTGGCAGGCCGGGCCACCGTAATCATAGGCATGTTCCCAGCCGGACGCGCTGCGGGCGGTGGTTTGCTTGAGGACGCCGACAACGGGACGACCGTCTCTTCGCTTGGCGAAAAAGGCATCTACATCACCGATAGTTTGCAGGTGCATGGTGACGACGCCGGGCCACACAGCCTTGAACTC
>JAJRYT010000177.1 GCA_024275635.1 Chloroflexota bacterium
TCAACAGCTTTGGTTTCCGGCGGCCATTTTTTCAATGTCCGCCGCAGAACCAGATATTGTGAAAATACCACGGTCTCTTTTTGACCGTCTGGCTGATACTGTTTGTTATTCGACTTAAATGTACAAAGTCGAGCTTAGCGCAACAATCCCCGAAAAAATATCGTGAGGCCGTTTTGTTGGACACAGAAAGTGGAATGTTATGTCAATGGCACCGAAGAACTTTCTGACGCTTACGACACAAACCCCGTTCACCGTTAGGGCGATTGCATACTCCCATTTGTGCTTGTCGGCGACGGCTGAAAACCGTCGCCTGTCATAGAAAGTACGCTAAAGCGCACTGAAATGGTCATTCTTCAACCTGCTTCAGCAGGTTTCTTATCTCAGATCGCCAATGAATTCCATTCATTGGCGATCTGAGTATGCAATTGCCCTACGTTCACCGTTGACAAAAGAGCAGGAATGTGATTAAATTGCAATAACTGGTAATTACCAGTTATTGCAAGTAATTATCATTGTGTAAAAATATACATGACCCTTGTATCTGCCGCCACTCAAACCAAGTTGCCGCTTACAGAGGCGCTGTCCCGCATAAAACGGAACAGCACTCTATTCAACGGCCGTTTCCCCAACAGCGGGTCCGGCCTGCATTACACCCTCAACGACAACGTTAACTGGCTGGCTGCCTTTTGGCCGGGAATGCTCTGGCTGGCTGCCGCTTACAGCAATGACCCCATCTACCGGCAAACGGCCGTTTCCCTTCTGCCCTCCTTTCACAACCGCCTGAACAAACAAATCCACATCACCCACGATCTGGGCTTCCTCTACACCCTTAGCGCCCGCGCCCAATGGCAGCTAACCGGCGACGAGGCGGCGCGGCAGTTGGCGCTGCGGGCCGCCGGCGAGCTGGCCCGCCGTTTCCGCGAACCGGGCCAGTACATTCAAGCGTGGAAAGCAGTGGGAGACCCGGAAGAAGGGGGGCGCATCATCGCCGACACCATGATGAATCTGCCCTTGCTCTTTTGGGCCGGCGCGCAAACCGGCAACGGCCGTTATCACGAAATCGCCCGCCGCCACGCCCGCACCAGCCGCCAATACCTGATCCGGCCGGATGGCAGCAGCTTCCACACCTTCTTCTTTGACCAGAAAACAGGCAGACCGTTGGCTGGCCGCACTCATCAGGGATACAGCGACGATTCCTTGTGGGCGCGCGGGCAGGCGTGGCTGATCTACGGCTTCGCTTTGGCCGCCCAATGGTGCGCAGAACCCGCCTTCTTGGCGGCCGCCCGGCAAACGGCCGTAACCTTTCTGGCCGAACTGCCGGAAGACAAAATTCCGCCGTGGGACCTGCGCCTGCCCCCCGGCGAACTCCCGTATCGTGACAGCTCGGCGGCGGCCATTGCCGCCTGCGGCCTGCTTCGCCTGGCGCAGTTGGACGACGACCCGGCCCTGTACGCGCAGGGCGAGGCGCTGGTAGAAGCGCTTATTAACTGCTGCTGGGAAACAAATCCGGACGGCGAAGGCTTGCTCAAACACGGGGCGCTCCACGTCCCCAAAGGATGGGCCACGGACGAATACTTAATTGTAGGCGACTACTTTTTTTTAGAAGCATTATTGACGCTGGAAAACAAGACCCCCGATTTTTGGGGACCGGCGGGAAAAGAGTGAGGAGAAAATAATGGATAATTTTGCAAAACTGACACAGGAAAACGGCCGTAACCCCCTGCCCTGCAACCCCTGCAAGCTGCTCGATTTTGAACTGCTTGTACTGGCGCCCGGCGAATCTGCTTCCGGGGCGACGGCCGGCCGGGAAATACTCGCCGTACTTTTAGGCGGCAAAGCGGATATTCAGGTTGGCGAGACCGCCTTTGCCGGGATTGGCGAGCGGGCCAGCGTTTTTGAGGGCAAACCATACGCAGTTTACCTGCCGGCGGGATACGAGTATACGATTACGGCCGTTACCGGCCTGCAAATCGCCCTCGCCAGCGCTCCCAGCGATCTGCAAACCGCCCCCTACCTCATCACCCCGGAGCAAGTCGTCACCGGCGTGTGGGGCTGCGACAACCACACCCGCCATTACCACCAGATTTTAGTCGAAAGCGTCCAGCCGGCATTGCCCGCCAGACGGCTCATCGTCGGCGAAACCTACACCCCCAGCGGCAACTGGTCCACCTATCCGGCGCACAAACATGAGACAGACGACCTGCCCCGCGAAGCGTACCACGAAGAGATGTATTACTTCCGCGTCATGCCGGACAGCGGCTTTGGCGTCGCCCGCTTCTACCACGACGAAACCGACGCCGTGAACTACACCGTCAAAGACAACTCCATCCTGATGATTCCCGACGGCTACCACACCTACGTTGGCGCGCCCGGTTTTCAATCCTACTATCTCTGGTTCCTGGCCGGCGAACACCGCACGCAGGCCGTGCAGGCCGACGCAGCGCAGGCGGCCGCGCTGGCAGCCATGAAGGAGCAGTGAGCCATATGAGCATCTTAAACAGCTTTGACTTAACGGGAAAAGCGGCCCTTGTGACCGGCGTCGGCCAGGGGCTGGGGCATGGCATGGCGGTCGCGCTGGCTGAAGCGGGGGCCGACATTGCCGGATTGTATCTGGACGATTGTTCTGCGACGGAAACGGCCGTTACCCGCCTCAACCGCCGCTTCTACCCCATCCAGTGCGATTTGGAAACGGCCGTTGCCGCCGGCTTCCAGCGCATCGTCGCCGATATTCAGACCGAATTGGGTAGATTGGACATCCTCGTCAACAACGCCGGCATCATCCGCCGCGCTCCGGCCGTTGATTTCAGCGAAGCCGACTGGAGCGCCGTCATCCAGATCAACCTCAACGCGCTTTTCTTCCTCTCCCAGGCAGCCGGCCGCCTCATGGTGGCGCAGGGCAGCGGCAAAATCATCAACATCGCCTCCATGCTCTCCTTCCAGGGCGGCATTCTGGTCCCTGCCTACACCGCCGCCAAAAGCGCCGTCGCCGGGCTGACCAAAGCGTTAGCCAACGAATGGGCGGCGGCCGGTCTCAACGTCAACGCCATCGCCCCCGGTTACATGGCAACCGCCAACACGGCCCCCCTCCGCGCCGATAAAAAACGCAATCAGGCCATTCTGGAACGCATTCCCGCCGGCCGCTGGGGCCAGCCGGAAGATTTAGGCGGCGTGACCGTATTTCTGGCTTCCGCCGCGTCTGATTACTTGAACGGGGCAATCATTCCGGTAGATGGCGGCTGGTTGAGCAGGTGATTGATGATTTAGGAAAGAAGTTGAACTTCTCTGAGAAATTCAACTTCTTGAGAACATTACGAGAACATTACGAAGAGGGCGCGGCCGCTGAAGCGCGGCGAATCATCGGCGCGGGCAGCAGGTATTGCTGCGGCCCCATCGCTTCTCCGGCGATGCGCCTGAGCAGCAGATTGGCGCCCTGACGGCCGATTTCCGCGCCGGGCAGGGCAAACGTGGTCAAAGGAACTTCAAAATGAGTCACTGTGGGCAGATTGTCTACCGACACCAGCGACAAATCATGCGGAATTTGCCAACCGGTTTCCCGCGCCGCCTTGTAGACGCCCATCGCCACAATATCGTTGAAGCAAAAAATGGCGGTAGGCCGGTCAGGATCGCGCAGGAGAGAAACGGCCGTTTCCCGCGCCGGCGCCGCAATCCGTTCTACCGGGCTTTCATCGTCAATGCCGCCGCCCGTCGTGGAAATATGTTCCGGGATGGGTACAAATTGGGCTGGCAGTTCCGCCTCAGCCATCGCCAACTGGTACCCTTCCAGCCGGTCGCGCCCCGTACTGTAATCCGCAAAGCCCATGTGGACGATGCGCCGGTGGCCCAAATCAATGAGATAGCGCGTTGCCTGGTAGCCAATTTGCCGGTTGTCCGGCGCTACCGAATCAATTTGCGCCACGCCGTCGTGACGGCCGACAAACACAAAAGGCACGCCCGTCTGCCGCAGCCGCTGCGCTGCGCGCTGCATATCGCCAAAGCGGGGCGGCGTGATCGCCAGCCCCACAATATGCTGGGACAACAGCAATCCTTCCACCGCGTCCTCCAGCAAATCCGCCCGGTCGCCGTGCAAAGACATCACCATACCGTAATTGGCCGCCCGCACCCGTTCTTCAAAGGCGCCCGCCAACTGCGGGTAAAAGAAATAGAAGTTAGGGCGGGAAACGACCAGGGCGATCAACCCCGCCGGCGGCTTACTCTTTTCCGGTTCGATGACAAACGTGCCTTTGCCCGCCGCCCGCTGCACCAATCCCTCCTGAATCAGGGCGTTGATCGCCTGCCGGATAGTGGGGCGGCTCACCTGCAGCAGCGCTTGCAGCTGCCGTTCCGAGGGCAGCAGCTCGCCCGGTTGCAGCGTGCCGTCCAGGATTTGGGTCAGCAGCGCCTCGCGCAGTTTGGCGTGGAGCGGAATGGGCGCGGAAGAGTCAAAATCGGTTTGCAAACGGTCTGTATTCATCAGGCATCCCTGTTTGGTGGTCAATATGGAATCTTTACCGGTAATTACCAGTAGTATACCGGGTTTTTACGAGACAACAAGAGGAGGTTGATTTTATTGAAAGTGAACTGAATTGATTGACCCGACACCTGTCGTATTGAAAGTTGTGGCGCGGAGATTAAAGATTAAACTGTCCGTCGCTCTCTACTCTTAAGGAGAAGAATATCATGCTGCAAAAGAAAAGTTTACTCGGTTTACTGTTTGTGTTGTTGGTAACGGCCGTTGCCTGCCAGCCGCAAACCGTTGAAGTAGAAGTGACCCGCGTGGTCACAGAGACAGAACAAGTAGAAGTGACCCGCGTGGTCACCGAAACCATTGAAGTCGAAGGGGAGATGGTGGAAGTCACCCGCGTCGTAGAAGTGCCGGTGGAAGTCCCGGCCGAAGCGGAAATGGAACCCGTCACCCTGAAAATTATGAACTGGTCGCAGGAACAGGCCGACTTTTATGATCAGGTCGCCGTCGAGTTCCAGAAAGAATATCCCAACATTACTATCGAATGGGACACGTTGGAACAAGGGCAGTACCGGGAAACGCTGCCTCTCATGTTCCAGAGCGGCGACTCCCCCGACATCTTCTTCTGGCTGGGCGCAGACCGCGTATTGACCATGGCTGAACTGCTGGACCAAAACTGGATTGCCCCCATGGATACAAACGTACTGCCGGATGACTTTTATGACCGTTGGCCGGACGGCTCCTTCCTGGAAGGCATCAACGTTGTCAACTCGCTGCCTTACAGCTTCCCCTTCAACGACAACGTCGTTTGGGGGCCGGGTTACATGTACACCAACAAAGACGTCTTCCGCGCCGCCGGTTTAGACCCGGACACGCCGCCCGCGACCTGGAGCGAACTGCGTACCGTCTGTGAAACGATTGTGGCAAACACCGACGCCTATTGCCTCTCTGTGCCTTTGGGCAACGATTTGCAGCGCACCTGGTACCCGCTGGCGGGGATGAATTTCACCGACAGTTTCTTCGATTATCAGCAAGGGCGTTTTGACATAGACGACGAGCGCCAGATGGAGACCTTCAGCTATTTGCAGGGCTTCTTCAATGACGAACTGGTTGTCCCCGGCAACAATGACAAGAACTTTGCCCGGCAGGCGATGGCCAACGGGCAGGCGGCCATTTACTTTGGCGGCGCCTGGATGCCCGGCGTTTTTGCCGGTTACGAAGTCCCCGACCTGGATTTGGGTGTGTTTGCGCCGCCTGTGCCGGATGACGGCCGTTCCGGTTCCCTGCGCCAATCCTTCTCGGAAAACAAATACTACATCAGCGCCCAATCCGACCATCGCACCGAAGCCACCCAATTCCTGGAATGGATGACCCGTCCCGACGGCTTCTTTGCCACCGAATACCTGGCGCAAGGCTTCGGCACACTCCCCTTCTCCGACATGGAAAAATACGTCGCCGATGAAGGGATGCTGCAAGTGATTGACGTGGCCAAAACAAACGGGTTGCGCGTCGCCTATCCCGAACCGGTTGTCGCCTGCCCCGACGCGGCCAGTTCCAGCGCAATGAAGAACGCCAACAACCTCACCAAAAACTGGGAGTTTGTCGCCATGTCGGAAGCGCTGCTCAACGGCGAAGATTTCTCCGGCACGGCCGCCGAAATTGCCGCCGCCAAAAACGAAGAGTTTTTGAACACGTTAACCGAAGAAGCCGCCGCCGGATTGAACATTGGCGTGGAATGTTTCGCCTTCCCCGAATGGGAAGACATCACCCAGCCTTACGACTCGGCCCTGTATGACACACACCAAATGCCCGCCGCCGACGGCGAAGGGTAATTTGACCGGACGTATTGTCAGACCTGACAGGCTCCCAAAACCTGTCAGGTCTGCTGCAAATAAAAAATCATGACCACAATCAGCGCAGCGCAAAAACGAAACTCACGCAGAGCGAAGAAAAAGACGGCCGTTCCCTACAGCAAACAGGTGCGCGGCAAGGATTACTTTTGGGTATATCTGTTTTTAACCCCGTTTGTCGTACTTTACCTCGGCTTTACCATTTGGCCGCTGTTTGCCACCGTCATCTATTCATTTTTTGAGTGGGACGGCATCAAACCGCTGGAAGATTTTGTCGGGCTAGAAAATTTTGTCACCATTGCCAAAGATCCGCTCTTCTGGCTTTCGTTTCGTAACACGCTGGTTTTTGCCCTCGTCAATACCGCCGTCAAAATACCGCTTTCCCTGCTGATGGCAATTTTGCTGACGCGCAAATGGCTCTGGGGCAAGCGCTTCTTTCGCACCGTGTACTTTGCGCCGCTGGTTATCCCCGTGGCCATGGCCGGCCTCATCTTTTCCCTGCTGCTGCACCCGGCCAACGGCGCTGTTAACGATATGCTCGTTTCTGCCGGCCTCGTCGCCAAACCGATTGACTTTCTGGGAGATGAACGGCTGGCGCTGCTTAGTTTGATTCTGGTATCAGTCTGGCAGATTTTCGGCCAATACATGATTTACTGGATGGCCGCGCTGCAAAATGTGCCGGAAGATTTGTACGAAGCGGCCGAACTGGATGGCGCCAACGAGTGGGCAAAACTGATCTACGTCACCCTGCCAGTCATTAAACCGGTGGCGGTGGTGATCGTCTTCCTGGCGTTTGTCAATGCGCTGCGCGTCTTCGGGCTGGTCGTCACCATGACCGGAGGCGGGCCGGGTTTCCAGACTTACGTGGTGCCTTACTTCATTTACACGCAGGCGCTGGTTGATTTCCCCTTCCGCTATGGCTACGCTTCAGCGGCGGCCGTGCTGTTTGGGGCCACAGTTCTTCTGGCAGTGATGCTGCAAGGGCATTTTGTGCGCCGCTCCGGGGAATAGGTTGATAGATGGTTCACTCTTTGAGCGTGAACCAATTGCAACGCATAGAGGCATTTGTGAATAAAATTTTACGTAATCGTTACAACCGCTACAACCTGATTGCCGCCGGGCTGCTGCTTATCATCGGGTTTATCTGGATTTATCCGTTTTTGTGGGTGTTGTTTGCCTCGTTCAAAACTTCGTCGGAGATGTTTTCGGCCGGGGCTAAACTGCTGCCGGAAACGTGGGATTTTGAGAATTTTTCCCGCGCCTGGACAAAAGCAAATTTCAGCGCCTATTTTTTGAATACTGTTTTGTACGCCGTGTCGGCGACGGCGATTGAACTGGTGAAATCGTCTATGTGCGGCTATGCGCTGGGGCGGTATCGTTTTCCCGGCCGCAACCTGATTTTGGGCTTGATTACGGCTACCTTGTTCATCCCGATTGCCGCCATCATCCTGCCGCAGTTTCAGTTGGTGCGCTCTCTGGGGCTGTTGAACACGCGGGCGGGCGTCATTCTGGCGTTGTCCGGCGGGGCGGGGGCGTTATACGTGCTGCTGTTTACCGGCTTTTTCCAGACGCTGCCGGACGAGTTGTTTGAATCGGCGCGGCTGGACGGCGCCAGCTTCTTCCAGACGTTCCGCCTGATGCTGCCGCTGTCTAAGCCGATTATTGCTACGGTGGTGATTTTCCAGTTTATGCGTACCTGGAATGAGTTTAACATCCCGCTGGTGTTTACGCTGGGCCGGCCGGAGCTGCGCAATATGGCGGTGGGGATGTATGCTTTTCGCGGCGAGTTTTCGGTGGATTGGACCGGATTTGCCGCCGGAACGGCTATTTCCATCATCCCGGTGCTGCTCGTTTTCTTCATCTTCCAGGGATATTTTGTACGCGGGTTGTCGGGCGCGGTGAAGCAGTAGACATTATCCAAGAAGTTCAACTTCTTTGAGAAGTTGAACTTCTGCTGGCAGCCAACTATGTACCACACAAACCGCAGGCAAATCAACGATAACTGGCGTTTTCGCTTTGAAGACGGTCCGGAGGAAAAGTACGTCACGCTGCCCCACACCTGGAACGCCCTGGACACGATGGAGCCGGCCCCGGCGCGGCATTACCGGCGGGGGACAGGTTGGTATGAACGGCCGTTACCCCCTCCATCTTCTCCCCGCCGCCGCTTCATCCACTTTGAAGCCGCCGCCATGAAAGCGGCCGTATGGCTGGATGACGTCTTGCTGGGTGAACACGCGGGCGGCTACACTGCCTTTGCCGTGGAACTGCCGCCGCGGGGCGGACTGCTGCGCGTCCGCGCAGACAACAGCCCGGACGCCGGCCTCATCCCCTCCGACATGGCCGATTTCTTTTTGTACGGCGGGTTAACGCGCAACGTGTGGCTGTACGAGACTGGCGCGGCGCGGCTGACGCGGCTGCATCTGGCGTATGAACTGGTAAAGGATACGGCCGTTCTCACCCTGCGCGGCGCGTGTGACGGTTTGATTGACGAGGCCGTGTTAGATTTGCAACTGACGGGAGCGACAGGAACCATTTGGCGCGCGCGCACAGCCAGCGCCGGCGGGCAATTCGCTGTCAACCCGCCGCCCGTTGCCGCGCCGCAGTTGTGGTCGCCTGACGAACCGGCGCTCTACACGCTGACCGCGCAGTTGATCATTCAGGATGAAGTATCAGATGAAGTTGTAGAGCGTGTTGGCTTCCGCAGCTACGACTTTCCCGCGGGCGGGCCGTTTTATCTGAACGGCGAGCGGCTGCTCCTGCGCGGAACTCATCGCCACGAAGATTGGGCGGGACGGGGCGCGGCCGTACCCGACGCCTGGAGCCGCCGCGAACTGGCGCAAATCAAGGCCGCCGGTTTCAACTTTATCCGCCTGGCCCATTACCCGCAGGCCGACGCCGTGCTGGACGCCTGCGACGAATTGGGCCTCATTGTTTGGGAGGAGCTGCCCTGGTGCCGGGGCGGGGTAGGGGGGGAGACGTTCAAACGGCAGGCCCGCGCCATGCTCCGGGAGATGATTGAGCAGCATATCAATCGGCCGTCTATCATCTTTTGGGGGCTGGGCAACGAGTTGGATTGGGAAAGCGAGCATCCCGGCACAAGCGACGACGACGTGTACGCCTTTTTGGCCGAACTGCACGCATTGAGCCGCCGCCTGGACCCTTCCCGTCTGACGGCGCTGCGCCGGTATGACCGGGGCGCGGATATTGTGGACGTGTATTCGCCTTCCATCTGGTCGGGCTGGTACCGGGGGCGGTATGAGGATTACGAAGCGGTTTTGCGGGAAGCGATGCGCCGCTTTCCCAGGTTGCTGCACATGGAGTGGGGCGGCGACAGTCACGTCGGGCGGCACAATGCCGGGCCGCATCTGCGCCGCGCGATTGCCCATCACGCCACCCACGAGGAGCTGCCTGGCGCAGCCCTGTCCCGCGAGGGGGAAGCCCGCGCCAGTCTGGACGGCGACTGGAGTGAGAGTTACGCGCTGGATGTGATGGAGTGGCATTTGCAGGTACAAAACCGGCTGCCCAATCTGGCCGGGACGGCGCAGTGGGCGTTTAAGGATTTCGGCACGCCGCTGCGCCCGGAAAACCCCATTCCATACGTGAACCAGAAGGGGTTGGCAGACCGGACGGGCCAGCCAAAAGACGTATATTTTTTGTTTCAGGCTTACCAAACAGATACGCCTGTCTGCTACATTGAATCCCCAACCTGGCTGGCGCGGACGGGGGAACCGGGAGCCTTGAACGGGTGCGGGTTTATTCCAATTGTGAGCGGGCGGCATTGTGGGTTAACGGCCGTTCCCTGGGCACAAAATTCCTCAATCCCACTATTTCTCCGGCGGGCGGGCTGGTTTGGTTCGTCCCGCTCAACATGGGGCCAAACCGGATTGAGGCTGTCGGGCAAATGGCGGACGGGCAGACGATCCGGCACGTTATTACGCAGACGTTGTCGCCCAACGGCGCTGCCTGCGCGGCGGCGCTGCGGGGTTGGCTGGAGGATGGGCGCGTCGGCGGAGAAACGGCCGTTCTGGTCATCGTTCAGCTTGTTTCCGGCGAGGGCGCGCCGGTAACGGCCGATGAACGGCGGGTCTGCTTTTCCCTGTTGGGGCCGGGCCGGCTTTGGGCCAACCAGGGAGCGCCGGCGGGGAGCCGCGTGGTGGAAACGGCAAACGGCCGCGCCGCCATTTACGTTTTGGATTGGGATGAAGAAACACGGATAAAAGTCTCCGCTGAGGGATTGCCGGATTTGATAATTGGGCACAGATAACGCAGATAAAAAATCTGCGTTCATCAGCGTAATCCGCGTCCTATTTTAGAAGGAACAAAAATGAATGAGATTCTGGAACAATTGGGGCAGATGGGCGTCATTCCCGTCATCGCCATTGACAATGCGGCCGACGCGCCCAAACTGGGGCGGGCGTTAAGCGCGGGCGGCTTGCCCTGCGCCGAAATCACCTTCCGCACGCCGGCCGCCGCCGCCGCAATCCGGCTGATGGCGGCCGAATGCCCTGACGTACTGGTGGGAGCGGGTACCGTGTTGACGGCGGCGCAGGCAGAAACGGCCGTTTCCCACGGCGCAAAATTCATCGTTACACCGGGGTTTGACGAAGCCGTCGTCAACTATTGTCTGGAGCAAAATATCCCCATTATTCCCGGCGTGATGACCCCCACAGAAATCAACATGGCTCTCAACAAAAGGCTGACCGTGCTGAAATTCTTCCCGGCAGGAGCGGCCGGCGGCGTCAAAACGCTCAAAGCCATCGGCGGACCGTATGGCGGCGTCAAATTCATCCCCGCCGGCGGCGTCAACCCCGCCAATCTGGCCGACTATTTGCGCCTGCCCCAGGTTCACGCCTGCGGCGGCAGTTGGCTGGCAAAAAAGCAGCTTATCAACGAGGGCGCATTTGACACAATTACCCAACTGGCCTCTGAAGCGGCAGCTTTGGTCAGGCAGGCCGCCGGATAAACCGGCAGGAGGATCACATGAACAAACGCATCATCACACTTGGCGAAATTATGCTGCGTTTGAAGCCGCCCGGCTTTGAACGATTTTTTCAATCCCCATCGCTAGAGGCAACTTTTGGCGGCGGGGAAGGGAACGTTGCCCTATCGCTGGCGCAGTTTGGGCTGGAGGCGGCCTTTGTCACCGCGCTGCCCGCTAATCCCGTTGCCGACGCCTGCATCCGCTTTTTGCGCGGCTATGGCGTAGATACCCGCCACGTCATCCGGCAGGGGGAGCGCATGGGCATTTACTTTTTAGAAGCGGGGGCCAACCAACGGCCGTCCCAGGTTATCTACGACCGCGCCCACTCCGCCATCAGCGCCGCGCGGGCAGCCGATTTTAACTGGGAGGCCATCTTTGCCGACGCAGGCTGGTTCCACATCACCGGCATCACCCCGGCCCTTAGCGAATCGGCGGCGGCGCTGGCATTGACGGCCGTGCAGGAAGCCAGATCGCGCGGCGTTACCGTTTCCTGCGACTACAACTTTCGCAAAAAATTGTGGCGCTACGGCAAAACCGCCCCTGAAGTGATGAGCCAACTGGTCAAATTTGTAGACGTGGGCATTGCCAACGAAGAAGATTGCCAGAAATCCCTGGGCATCCATCTTGAAGAAGGGGATTACGAACAAGCCATCGTTTCCGGCGAACTGGACACGGCGCGTTACAAAGCATTGGCCGAAAAAATGTTTGACGCCTTTCCCGATCTGAAATACCAGGCCATCACCCTGCGCCAAAGCTACAGCGCCAGCCACAACGGCTGGTCGGCCTGCCTGCACAACGGCCGCGACTTTTTCGTCAGCCGCCGCTGCGACATCACCCACATCGTAGACCGGGTTGGGGGCGGCGACTCTTTTGCCGCCGGCTTGATTTATGGTTTGTATACTGGCATGACCGACGCCGACGCCCTGGAATTTGCCGCCGCCGCTTCCTGCCTCAAGCACGCCATCCCCGGCGACGCTAATCTGGCAACGGCGGCGGAAGTGGAAAGGTTGATGGGGGGCGACGCTTCCGGGCGGGTGCAAAGATGAAATTATGAATGTGCAAGACGTAACGACATGGTATGATTTTCGGGGGAAGACGGCCGTTATCACCGGCGGCGCAGGCGTGCTGGGGGGTGGAAATTGCCACCGCGCTAACCGGCTGCGGGGCCAACGTCGTCATTCTGGACCGCGCGGCTGAACTGCCGGACGCGCTCAAGGAATCGTTAGCGGGCCCTGGCGCGTACCAGCTCATTTACGCCGACGTGCTGCAACGAGAAACGCTGGTTGAGGCGGCAGAAACAGCGCAAAAGGAATACGGCCGTATAGACATCCTGGTCAATGCGGCCGGCGGCAACCATCCCCAGGCCACCACTGGCGCCGAACACGCTTTTTTTGATCTGCCGGCTGAAGCGCTGGAATTTGTCTTTGACCTGAACATATTGGGAACCATCTTGCCCTGCCAGATTTTCGGGCGTATGATGGCGGCGCAGGGAGAAGGCGTCATCCTCAACGTCTCCTCCATGAATGCCTTCACGCCGCTCACCCGCATTCCCGCCTATTCCGCCGCCAAAGCAGGGGTGAGCAACTTTACCCAATGGCTGGCCGTTCACATGGCGCAGGAATACGCGCCCGCCATTCGGGTCAACGCCATTGCGCCCGGCTTTTTCCTGACCAGACAAAACCGCTTTTTGCTGACCGATGAGCAAAGCGGCGGGTTAACGTCGCGCGGCCGGCAGATTATTGACCATACGCCTCTGGGCCGCTTTGGCCAGCCGGAAGATTTACTGGGCGCGGTCTTATGGCTGCTTTCGCCCGCCGCCGCCTTTGTCACCGGAACGATTGTGCCGGTAGACGGCGGGTTTCACGCTTACAGCGGGGTTTAGATGTTTCAGGCAAGCGCTCCCCCCAACCGGCTTCTGGACAACGATACCATCCGCCAAACGCTGACGGCCGCGCTGGAAAAACAGCACACCGGGCAGAAGGTGTTGGTTCTCATTCCTGACCACACGCGCACAATTCCGCTGCCGCAGTTATTCCGTTACCTGATCGCTATTTTGCATGATACCAGGCAGCTTGATTTCATGGTTGCTCTGGGCACACATCCGCCGTTAACCGAAGCGCAGTTAAACCAATTGGTCGGCATTACGGCCGATGAGCGGCAGACAACCTGCAAACATATCGGCCTGTTCAACCACGGCTGGTACGAGCCGGACGCTTTGACCCAAATCGCCACCCTGCCCCAGTCGCAAATCCAGGAAATCGCCGGCGACCACTGGCATCCGACGTTGGGCGGCGACGTGGCTGTCGTCATCAACCGGCGGGCGCTGGAGTACGATCACGTCATAATTTTGGGGCCGACCTTTCCGCATGAAGTGGTGGGTTTTTCCGGCGGGGCCAAATACTTTTTTCCCGGCGTTTCGGCCGCCGATATGATCAACGTCACCCATTGGCTGGGCGCTTTAGCCGGAGTGCGCGGCACGATCGGCGTCAAGGAAACGCCGGTGCGCGACATGATCCACGCCGCCGCTGCCCATCTGTCCACGCCCTCCACGTTGATTGCGCTGGTGGCGGTGGGGGAGGGGCTGGCGGGACTGTTTATCGGCGATTATCTGTCTGCCTGGGACACAGCGGCCGATTTGTCGTCGCAGCGGCATATTATTTGGGTAGACAAGCCGTTTAAGCGGGTGCTTTCCTGTGCGCCGCCGATGTATGATGAGTTGTGGACGGCGGGAAAGGCGATGTACAAGCTGGAACCGGCGCTGGCGGAGGGGGGTGAATTGATTATTTACGCGCCGCATTTGGATGTGGTGAGCCGCGTGCATGGCAAGTACATTTATGAAATTGGCTATCACGTGCTGCCTTATTTTTTGCAGCAGTGGGACAAGTTCAGGCGCGTCCCTTTGGGCATCTTGGCGCACAGCACGCACGTGAGAGGGGACGGCCGTTACCAAAACGGCGTCGAATATCCCAGAGCCAGCGTGACGCTGGCAACCCGCCTGTCGCCGGAAGCGTGCGACCAACTGGCGCTCGGCTACCAAGACCCGCGTGAGATTGATCTGAGCGCATGGCAAAACCGGGAAGACGAAGGCATTTTGTACGTGTCTAAAGCGGGGGAAATGTTGTACCGGGTTAAGGCAAAGATTGAAGAGTGAAGATTGGAGACGCCACGTGCCGAAACGTGCAGACAATTCAGCACTCAGCACTCAGCACTCATCCGTTTTTGTGGTGATGGGTGTGTCTGGCTGTGGCAAGACGACGGTGGGTGAGGCGTTGGCGGCCCGGCTCCACTGCCCATTTTATGATGGAGATGATTTCCATCCGCCGGAAAATGTGGCGAAAATGGCGCACGGGATTCCGCTGGATGACGCGGATCGGGCGCCGTGGCTGGCGCATCTGGCAGCATTGATTTGGGAGTATTTGGATAGGGGGGAAACGGCCGTTCTCGCCTGTTCTGCTCTGAAAAAACGATACCGGGAGCAACTACAGGTCACTCCGCGCGTCCGGTTCATCTATCTGGAAGGCAGTTTCGACCTCATCTGGCAGCGGATGCAAACCCGTCAAGCCCATTACATGAAGGCTGACATGCTGCGCAGCCAGTTTGAAGCACTGGAGCAGCCTGCCGCAAATGAGGCCATCACCGTTCCCATTGATCAAGATGTGGATGGCATATTGGCAACAATTTTACAGATAATTTTATAGCTATACTTATAACTACTTAGCCAGACTGGACCAATTTTCTTTGGTATATATGGCCTTTTATCGAGAAAAGTTGGTCCAATCTCCAGAGAGCGTTAGTAGTTGCCCATACTTACAGGATAAGGAAAAATGACACAACGGTATGGTTCCAAACCATGAATAAGCACCTTTACAATTGACTGAACAAAAAGAGTAATCTCAGACAGGTTGAATCCTTCGACAAAAATAAATGTCGAATGCAGCGACTCGTTTTAGGCCAATTGTTACTCGGCAGGATGGCCGAGTAGCGTTAGCCAATCATCTGTCCCAGGGTCAATCCCAGCCAACTGATAGGGGCTTTTTCCCTGACGTTTACCACGTTCAAACACCCGCATATTGTGCCAGAGGACAAAGAGATTCAAATAAAGTTGAAGCATTTCTGGGCTGCGAAAGGCTTGATGGTTGTGCGGGAATTGCTTCAACAGCCCATTGATACCTTCCATTTACGCTGCTGGTACGGCAAGCCGCGTTGAGCAAATCTAACAACTTCTCCGCCATTTGCCGTCGCTGGGAATCATTAGATGTGGCAGTTTGGACGTTAAATCTTAGGGAACCTTCCAAGTTCATTCAATTGTTAAGGTGCTTTGGTTCAGAAATGAACCATGCCCACTTTCTTAATCCCCAGAGACTTGTCATAATTTTGACACATTCCCCATACACTTTCCTCAAAAATAAGAGCCGGCGTGTTTACATTTCTGTTACACAACTGCTACTTTATTGTGACATTCCCGTAACGTTGATCGGTTATAATTTGCGAATGGTCACAAAGCTCAAACATTGACGTAACCGCTTAGGCCAATCCAATCCTCTCTCCTCACCTTCTTCAAAGGCCAGGCTGTTACCGGAACATTTAACATCTGCCAGACGTCTGCATGGTATGGCAAGGTATGCGTGGTTGCGGCGCGGCGCGCCTGCGTCCAACCAAAGGAGTGTGTGATGTCTAAGAAACAACTGTTTACCGGTTTGATACTGGGCGTTATACTCGTTCTGCTGCTGGCCAGTTCAGCCACTTTATATGCCGATTCCGGCTGGGATGCCAAATACTGGAACAATAAAACGCTTTCCGGCGATCCCATATTGCACCGTACTGAACCAGAATTAAACCACGATTGGGGGCACGACCGCCCTCATCCAACTGTCAACAAGGATGATTTCTCTGCCCGTTGGAAACGCACCATCAACGTATCTGCCGGAACGTACCGTTTTACGGCCACAATGGACGACGGGATGCGGGTTTGGGTGGACGGCGTCCTGATTATTGATTCCTGGTGGGACAGCCAGGTACATTCGATGAGCGCTGACGTCTACTTGACCAACGGCGACCACGAGGTGAAGGTCAAGTATTACGAAGCTGGCGGCGAGGCTGTGGCCAAGCTCCAATGGACGGCCGTTTCCGGCGGAACCGGCACCGTTCTGAACTGGCGCGGCGAATACTACAACAATATGACGCTCAGCGGTTCGCCGGTGATGGTGCGCGATGACCAGCAAATCAACTTTGATTGGGGAATCAATGCGCCCAAAGGCGGCGCCGTTCCCGCCGATCAATTTTCTGTTCGTTGGACTCGCAGCCTCAATCTGAACGCCGGCCGGTATCGTTTTACAACGAAAACGGATGATGGCGTTCGCCTGTGGGTCAATAATGTCTTGATCATTGACCGTTGGTTTGACCAGGAGGAGTCGCCACACACGGCTGAAATCAATTTACCCGGCGGTAATGTGCCCGTTAAGATGGAGTATTATGAAAATGGCGGCGGCGCGGTGGCGCGATTATCATGGACACAGGTTGCAGCATCTACGCCGCCTAACACGGGTGGGGCGCATACGGCCGTTGTCGCTGTCCACCGGCTCAATGTGCGGCAAGGGCCGGGAACCAGTTACGGCGTCATCACAACTGTTGTCCGCGATACGGCCGTCACCCTGACCCAGCGCAATACCGACGCCAGTTGGGTGCGGGCAATTTTGCCTGATGGAACCCAGGGTTGGATGAGCGCCCGCTACCTCCGCAGCCAATCGGGATCGTTCACTTCTCTCCCTATCGGGAGCGCCCCCGTGACGCCCCCGCCCGCCAACAACGGCGCAGCGACAGCGACCGTTATCCGCGCTTATCATCTCAATGTACGCTCCGGGCCAGGCACTACCCACAGCATCGTCACCGTTATCAATCGCGGACAAGTTGTAACACTAACCGGGGAGAAAAATGCCAATGCTACCTGGGTCAAAATCATTTTACCTAACGGCGTTCAAGGGTGGGTAAACACCTATTATCTGGGGTAATAGCCAGTCAGCTAATCAGCATTTCAGCCGGTCGGCTTATTGGCTGAAATGCTGAGATGTTGATAGCCGAAACACCGAGCGCTGTCATAATTTTGACACATTTCCACCATAAGCTTTCCTCGAAAAAATTATGGTCGAGCGGGATTGATGCTGCTTCTAACCCCACTCGCATTGAAATTTTTTACTTGACAAACAATCTCCTTTCGTGGTGGGAAAGTAGGGATTTCATCAATTAACAGGCCATGAATGATAGTATCATATTGATGCACATAACCGTGTTTGTGATACGCAAAATGGCAAACTCTCTGCGCCCTCCAAAAATCACTTTTGTTTGTCCAGTTGAGCAAACGGTGCGTGTTCATCATTCTATTTGGGAAAAATCATGCTAAAACGAATGGTTGCGATGACATTTATCCTGTTAGGCATTCTTGGCTGGGCCGGGCTGGCTGACGCGCAAACGGCGGCCAGCGGCTGGCAGGCGGCGTACTGGAATAATACCGACTTGTCCGGCGATCCTGTACTGTACCAGTTGGAAACCGACCAGCACGGCAATCCGGAACTGCGCCGCAACTGGGGAACGCAGCGTCCCTGGCCGCAGGTGGAAGGGGATTTCTTCTCCGCACGCTGGGAGCGGGTGATTTTTATGGAGCCGGGCCGCTACCGTTTTTCGGCCACGGCCGATGACGGCGTGCGCGTTTGGGTCAATGGGCAGCTTATCGTGGATGAATGGCTCAACCAGAGAGCCAGTACCTACCTGGGCTATTATGATGTGACTCAGGCAGGGGATGTCAGCATCAAAGTAGAGTATTACGAATACCAACATGATGCAATTGTCATGTTGACTTGGGACCGCATCTATGGCTCGGACACGGCCGTTACCAACCATCTCTACCAACCCACCATCACCGCCTGGCGGGGCGAGTATTTCAACAACCGCATCGTCGCCGGGATTCCGGCCCTGGTACGCGATGACGCCGCCATTGATTTTGATTGGGGGCTGGACTCACCGGCCATCCAATCCATCAACGCCGAAGCCTTTTCCGTGCGCTGGACGCGGACGCTGGATTTACCGGCCGGCGTCTACCGTTTCACCACGACCACCGACGACGGCGTGCGTTTGTACATCAACGATGTGATGGCGCTAGACCAATGGCGCAACCAGACCGTCTTCACCTCGCACACAACCGACGTGAATCATCCCGGCGGAGCGATGCGGGTGAAGATGGAGTATTTCGACGATGTGGGCCTGGCGGCGGCCAAGCTGACCTGGGAAAAGATAGGCGAAACGGCCCCAACAGCGCCCGCGCCGCCGCGCGGTTTCTGGCGCGGCGAGTATTTCGACAACAGCATTCTGGCCGCCCAACCGGCGCTGGTGCGCTATGACAATGAAATTGATTTCGATTGGGGAACCGACTCGCCTGTGCCCCAATACCTCATCCGCGCCGCCTTCTCGGTGCGCTGGACGGGGACGCTGAATTTACCGGCCGGGGAGTATGTGTTCACGATGTCTACAGATGACGGCTCACGGTTGTGGGTGAATGACCGGCTCATCATCAACAAATGGCGCAATCACCCGGAGCAGGCTTTTTCGGCCCAAATCACGCTGCCAGGCGGCCCGGTTCCGGTGAAGATGGAGTATTATAATGCGGAGCATGTCGCCAGCGCCCATTTGACATGGGACAGGCTGGATGGGCCGCTGCCAGCGAATCGGGGGATGGTTGTCCCTTCGACAATTACCGCACTCTCAGGTCAAGCCGTTGCGACAGGCTCAGGGCAAGCCGTTGGCAGCGCCCCGCCGGTGACGCCCCCCTCCATCAACATCCCCCCCAATACGCCAATGACGACGGTCGGCGTGGATACGCTGAATGTTCGCGCCGAACCAAGCATGTTGTCGGACAAAATCGGCTCGCTGAAGCGGGGGGACGTGATTGCGATTTTAGGCCGCAATGCGTTCAACAACTGGCTGCAAGCGGCGCTGCCGGATAACCGGCTGGGCTGGGTGCATGTGTTGTATGTCACCCTGCCCTTCCCCGTGAATGAATTGGAAATCGTGGAAAATCCGACAACGGCCGTTTCCCTCTCCACCGACGATAACATCACCATCACGGCCACTATCAACAGCAATCTAAACGAAATTCGCACCGGCCCCAACATGCTGGCCGAGAAAATAGGGAAATTGGCAATAGGGACGGAGGTAACGGCCGTTACTCGCAGCCAATTCAACACCTGGGTTCAAGTCAATTTACCCGACGGCGGCACAGGGTGGGTCAGCGTCCTGTTCGTTGATCTAAATGTGCCCGTCACGACGCTGCCGATGGAACGATGACGCCTTGTCCGCCGGACATAAATGTCCAGGCTGCAAAACAGCGCCGGGTGAACCCGGCTAAGTCCCGTTCACGGGACGTTGTTTTGTAGCTTGGCGATTAATCGCCAAGCGGGAAAGCCCGTAGCGCAGGACAGCAAAACGAACACCGAATACGGAACACGAAATACCAAACCAACCATGTCCCAATTTCTCTACACCACCCTTTCCCTCCTGACACTGGCCGCCAAGCGGCTGTGGAACCACCGGCTGCTGATGCTGGCGCTGCTGCTGGGGCTGGTGGCCGCCGTCGGCATCATGTCCAGCGTGCCCATGTACGCCGACGCCACCCAAAACCGGCTGCTGCAAGGGGAACTGACCGAGGCCGGAACCCATCGCCCGCCGTTTGCTTTCATGTGGCGCTACGTGGGGGCCTGGAACGACAACATCACCCTGGATGCGTACACGCCGGTGGATAATTATCTGCGGGAACAGGCCGCTGGCGTCATCGGCTTACCGGCGCAGCAGATCATCCGCCATGTCAGCAGCGACAAACTGCGCCTGTTTGCCAGCGGCGAGAGTAATTTTGACGAAAATGCGCCGCTGCTGTGGGCCAATGCCGGGTTCATCACCGATTTGGCCGACCACATCCGGCTGGTGGAGGGCGCGTTCCCCAGCGAGGGCGGCACAATTCAGGCGCTGGTCACGCAGGCGACGGCCGACCGGCTGGGCTTGCAGGTGGGCGAGACGTACACGCTGTTTGGACAAGGCAGCAGCGGGGCCAAAATTCCGCTGACGGTCTCCGGCATCTGGACGCCCCTCGATCCCGCCGATCCGTTCTGGTTCTACACGCCGGAATCGTTTAACAAGATGGTGTTGACCACCGAAGCGACGTTCCGGCAGCAGATTGCGCCTTTGTTGGACAAACCGGTCTCGACGGCCGTATGGTATTTGGTGTTGGACGGCCGTGCTGTGCGCCCGGCCAAAGTCAATCGCTTACTCGACAACATCAGCGCCGCCGAATCCCGCGCCCTTGCTTTGCTCAACAACGCCAATTTGGAAATCTCCCCTGTAGACGCTCTGCAAAGTTACGGCAGTTCGGCCGATGTGTTGACATTGACGCTGACCGTTTTCAGCCTGCCCGTCGTGGGGCTGACTCTCTACTTCATCAGCTTGATTGCGGGCATGGCCGTGCGCCGCAGCCGCAGCGAAATCGCCATTTTACGCAGCCGGGGCGCGACGCGGGGGCAAATTCTGGCGATTTACCTGCTGGAAGGGACGCTTTTAGGCGTATTGGGATTGGCGATTGGGCTGCTGGCTGGCAGTTGGATCGCCCAGTTGATGGGGCGGACGCGCACATTCCTGGATGCGGCCGTCTTCGCCAGCGGCAAAGTGGACGATTTAGTGACGACGCTCTCGGCTAACGCCCTGTTCTATGCCGGTCTGGCCGTCCTGCTGACGCTGCTGGCCCTGCTCATCCCCGCCTACCGCTCCTCGCGCCACACCATCGTCACTCTGCGCACGCTGCAAGCCCGCGATCTGCAAAAACCGGTTTGGCAGCGTTACTTTATTGATGTGCTGCTGCTCATTCCGCCGTTGTACGGCTGGTACCAACTCGACAAGCAGGGGACGCTGACCACGCTGGGCAAAGGGAACGATCCCTTCGCCAATCCGCTGCTCTTTTTGGTTCCGGTGTTGTTCAGCTTTTCGTTGGGGCTGTTTGCCATCCGCTTCTTCCCCTGGGTGATGGGGACGTTGGCCTGGATGACGCGGCGGCTGCCCAGCACAACGCTGCTCATCACGCTGCGCCAGTTGGCCCGCTCGTCGGGGCAATACACCGGCTCGCTGCTGCTGCTGACGCTGACGCTCAGTTTGGCGACGTTTACGGCCAGCATGGCCGTCACGCTGGATGATCATCTGTTTGATCAGGCATATTACAAGGTTGGCGCCGACCTGAATCTGGTGGAATTGGGCGAGAACACGGAGAAGCCGAAACGGCCGTCACAACCGGGTCAATCACAGCAGCAACAACCAGAACGACGGGAAGACGAACCTAAATGGTTGTTCTTGCCCGTCACCGATCATCTCGATGTGGATGGCGTGAAACACGCCGCCCGCGTGGGCGAGTACAAAGCGGTCTCTACGATTGGCGGGCGGCAGCAGCAGGGTCGTATTTTAGGCGTGGATCGCATTGATTTTGCTCACGTCGCCTTCTTCCGGCGTGATTTTGCCAGCAATGAATCGTTGGGCGGCGTCCTCAACCGGCTGGCGGTCAGCCGCGATTATCTGCTGGTCAGCCGCGATTTTATGGAGCGCAATGGGCTGCAAGTGGGCGATCCGCTGCGGCTGAATGTGGAAGCGGCGGGGGAGTTTGCCGACATCGAATTTATCATCGCCGCCCCGCTCGATTATTTTCCCACGCTGTATCCGCAGGACGGCCCCTTTTTCGTCGCCCAACTGGATTATTTGCATGAAAGTATGGGCGGGCAGTTCCCCTACAACGTATGGCTGGATGTGGATGAGGATGTGTCCAGTACGGCCGTTACGCAAGGCGTGCGCGACTTAGGGCTGCTGGTCGTTTCCGCCAACTCGGCGCAGGAGACGATTGACGCCGAACAGGAACGGCCGGAGCGGCAGGGCTTGTTCGGGCTGCTTTCCGTCGGTTTCGGTGCGGCGGCCATTTTAACCGTCCTGGGTTTTCTCGTCTTCGCCATTGTCTCCTTCAAACGACGCTTTATCGAATTGGGCATGTTACGCGCCATCGGCCTTTCGGTGGGGCAAATGGCGGTGTATCTTGCCGGAGAACAGGCGGCTCTCATCATTGCCGGCATGGGGCTGGGAACGGGGTTGGGCGTCTGGGCCAGCGCCCTGTTCATTCCCTTCTTTCAGGTGGGTAACGACAAGGCCGCCCTGGTTCCCCCCTTCGTGGTGAAAATCGCCTGGGGGCAAATCGGCGCGATCTATGCCATCTTCGGCGCGATGTTCGTCGTCGTGGTCGCAATTTTGATTATTTTATTGATACGGATGAAGGTGTTTGAAGCCGTGAAGTTGGGGGAAACGGTATAGAGTTTGCGAGTGGCGAGTATGCGAGTTTGCAAGTTCTTACTCGCCACCCGTCACTCAAATGGATTTAACCATGAAACGATTATTTACCATCACAACCATTCTTATTATCGCGCTGCTGGCGGCGGCTTGCAACGGCAACAAAGTGGCCGATTTGGCCAATGTGCCCACGCCGACTCCCCTGCCGACGCCCATTGTGCCGGAAAAACCGGTGTATACGGTGGAAAGGGGGACGGTGGTGAATGCGCTGGTGTTTAACGGCCGTGTCTCCCCCGTCGTGGAAGAACAGTTGGCCTTTGGCCGCGAAGGAACGGTCAAAACTGTTTACGCCACACAAGGGGACACGGTGAAAATGGGCGACGTGTTGGCCGAATTGGACATCACCGATTTGGAAAGAGCAGTGCAAGAAGCCGAAGTCGCCTTGAAAACGGCCGAATTCAACCTGGAAAAAGCCCGTCTGGAACATACGGAAACGCTCATCAAAGCGGAAATTGATATGCAAAAAGAGGCGTTGAACGCCCAAAAAGCGGCGTTGGAACAAGCCTCCTCCCCGCTTACGTCTAAACAACTGGCCCTGCAAAGCGCCCAGGATGGGGTAGCTGCGGCGGCCAACGCCTACCAGCAGGCGCTCAATGACGGCAACGCCGACCAGGGCTACGTAGACAGTCTGGCGCGGAGTCTGGAACAGGCGGAACAGCAGTTGATGACCGCCGAAGCAGAGTATAACGACCAGGTGCGGGCGCTGGGTGCGGCTGGCGTGGAGGCCCAAATCAAGGAGCTGGACAACATTTTGGCGCGCATGGCGTATGAGAAACTGCTGCAAGGGATTGATCCATCTTACGAAATTGAGGTGAGCAAGGCCCAGGCGGCGCTGGAAGAGGCGCAGGGCAAGCTGGCCAATGCCAAACTGGTGGCTCCTTTCGACGGCCGTGTCCTTTCCGTCAACATTAAACGCGGTTCCCAGGTGCAGGCATTCAAAGCGGTGATTGTCGTCGCCCAGGTGGATGCGCTGGAACTGACGGCCAATCTCAACGCCACCGACCTGGCCGAACTGAGTGTCGGCCAACCGGCGTCCATTCAACTGCGCAACCGGCCCGAAGCAACATTAACCGGGGCCATCCGCACCCTGCCCTACCCCTACGGCGGCGGTTCTGGCAGCGGCGCCGACAATAATGAGGAAAAGGTGGCCCGTATCAGCATTGATCAAGATGTGGCGCTGACGTTGGGCGAACTGGCGAAAGTGACTATCACGCTGGAAGAAAAAGAAGACGTATTGTGGCTGCCTCCGGCGGCGATTCGTCGCTTCCAGGGCCGCCGCTTTGTCGTGGTGCAGGACGGCGTCGCCCAACGCCGGGTAGATGTACGCATCGGCATCGAAAGCGAAGACCGGGTGGAGATTTTAGAAGGATTGGATGAAGGGCAGGTTGTGATTGGGGAATAGGAAAGGGTGGCAGGTGGCGGGCAGCGGGTAATCACTCGCTACTCGCCACTCGCCACTCGCCACAAAATTATGAAACCATTTATCGTTTGTGAGAATCTGGTCAAAATTTATAAGGTGGCCGAGCTGGAAGTCATTGCCATCCAGGGGCTGGACTTGACGGTGGAGAAAGGGGAGTTGATCGGCATCGTCGGCGCGTCGGGATCGGGCAAGAGCACCTTTTTGAATGTGCTGGGCGGGTTGGATCGGCCGTCGGCGGGGAAGATTTGGGTGAACGGCCGTAACCTGCTCAAATTGTCCGACGCTGAACTGGACGCTTACCGCCGCGACGAAGTGGGCTTTATCTGGCAGCAGTCGGCGCGAAACCTGATCTCTTACCTCACCGCCCAGGAGAACGTGGAGCTGCCCATGACGGTGGCGGGGATGTCGCCGCGCCAGAAACGGGCCTGGGCGCAAGAACTGCTGGAAGCGGTGGGCCTATGGGAGCATCGCCAACATAAATTGGCCCAACTGTCCGGCGGGCAGCAGCAGCGGGTGGCAATTGCCGTCGCGCTGTCCAACAAACCGTCACTGCTGCTGGGCGACGAGCCGACAGGCGAACTGGATTCGAGAACGTCAGACGAAACGCTGGCTTTGTTCCAGCGGCTGAATGGGCAGTTTGGGTTGACGACGATCATTGTGACCCACGATCCGCAGGTATCGAAGGCGGTGGATCGGGTGGTGACGATTCGGGACGGCCGTACCAGCAGTGAAACCGTGCGCCGCGCCAACCATAACCAGGACATGGAACAGGCTGAGCAGGAAGCTGTTTTTGATGAATATGTCATGGTAGATGGGGCCGGACGGCTGCAAATTCCGCCGGACATCCGCGAAAAAATCGGGTTGAGCGACCGGGTAACGATCGCGGTGACAGAGGATGGCGGTGTGCTGGTGAAACCGGTTGCGGAAAAAGAGAGTCGGGTGAGTCGGGACGGCCGTGCTCCCGCCATCGCCGACGAGCCGCCAGAACCGCAAGCAAAGGGCTTGCGCCGCTTATGGGGTAAATGGAAGCGGTAGTCATGCGGGTGACAGTCACTTTCTTGAGTGACTGTCACCTATAAAGAGAGGAAAACATGAACAACTTAAAGCGTATACTTCTATACTTGTTATTGGTTGTTTTGATGGGTACGGCCGTTGGCTGCAAATCCAGCGATGCCGACGACAACGCCAACACAGACGCAACAACCGACGAAACAAACAGAACCACCGACGAAACCAGCGACCAAACCGTCATCACCTTCGCCGTCAACGGCTGGGAACGCGGCTTGTATGAAGATCGGGTAAAAGCCTTTGAAGAGGCCCATCCAGACATCAAAGTTGAATTGGTTTCCGCCGACGAAATCATGGGCAACCGAACACAACAGGGGAACTCCGTCGTTGTAGAAATATCCGACCCAGGTGACGAACTGTTAAACCTGGTGCAAGCCGCCGACGTTATCAGTTGGTACATCCAACCCGGATTCGTGGGTGATGGGCTGCTGCTCAACCTGGCCCCGCTGATGGAAGGAGACGACAACTTCGATGCCGCTGATTATTATCCCGGCATCCTGGAGCAGTACCAATGGGACGGCGGTACCTGGGGCATACCAATCAATGCCAGTTACACGCTCATCTTCTACGACAAAGATTTATTCGACAAAGCAGGCGTTGCTTACCCCGAAGTTGGTTGGTCATGGGATGATTTTGTGGCCACGGCCCAGGCCGTAACCCTGCGCGATGGGGACGAAGTCACCCAATGGGGTTTTTCCAGCCAATTTATAGACCCGATGCAGTTGGTGCAAGCCAAAGTAGGCCCTATCTTCAATCTGGAGAACGAACCGCCCACCGCCCGTTTGGAAGACCCGGACGTTGTGGCCGCATTCCAGTGGATGGCTGATCTATTTACCAAATATGAAGTATCCCCTTATGCGCCGCCGCCGGAATCAGAAGAAGATTTCGCCGCCTATGAGGAAATATACAAACTAATGGAAGAAGGCAAAGTTGCCATGTGGCCTGACAACGCGGAATCCTATACCTGGCGGGCAGGAGAGCGTAATATCGGCGCTGTTCCGTTTCCCGTCGCTGACAATTACGATCACTCTTCCCCCATCAGCAACTTTGGCGGCGGCATATTGGCTGTCAGCGCCGGCACAGCGCACCCGCAGGCGGCCTGGGAGTGGATTAAATTCCTGACGCAGCAAAGCGACGGTGGATTTGCTTTTGGGCCAGGCGGGCCGGTCAGCCTGCCCGCGCGCCGGTCGGTAGCCGAGGCCAGCGGCGTATGGGATGAGCTGGATGAGGAACTGGTTCCTGCGCTGCGTTTTGCTGTCGAGCATGGGTTTACCCCCATCTATCCGCCCGGCGGCAGCGAGGAACTATACCAGATCGTCTCCTCCATCATTGACAAGGGGCGGGACGCGGCCGATGTGTTGGCCGAAGCGCAAAAAGCGTTTGATTCCAGCACAACGGAAGTAATGAGCGAACAGACTAAAGCGACGCCAGTCCCCGATTTTACAGTGGCCGAACCGCCCAGCAGTCAAATCGAAGAGGGGGTGACGGTGGTACGCTTCGTTGTTGCCGGCGGCGACCCGTCCGTTTATCGTGAAGCCGCCACACAGTTCCACGAAACACATCCCGATATTGTCGTTAAAGTGGAAGAACCCAACTTTTACAATGAGGAGTTTAGTTTACAAGCGATGATTGGGGATGCGGATGCTTTTCAATGGTGGAATCCCATCCGCAGCGAAGATGATTTGAAGACGGTTCTGGCATTGCAACCGCTCTTGGACGCCGACCCGGACTTGACGGAGGAGGATTTCTTTCCTGCCGTTTTGGACCAGTTCCGCAACCAGGGGCAGGTGGTTGGCCTGCCGGGCGAGGCGCAGATTGCTTTTTTGAGCTACAACAAACGCCTGTTTGACGCCGCCGGGAGGGCGTATCCCCAACCGGGATGGACGCTGGATGAATTTCTGGAAACGGCCGTTGCCATGACCCAAGGCGAGAGTGAAGAAGACAAAATCTACGGTTACGTCCCCGATCTGTACGAGATGGGTGACATGATGACTTTTTTGACGCGGCAGGACGTCTCCCTTATTGATGAAAGCGTTGATCCGGCCACCGCGAATCTCGCCGATCCCAACACGATTGCCGCCTTGCGCTGGTACACCAACCTCACCACCGAATATGGCGTCAAGCCTGTCTTTGATCTCTCATCCTTTGATACGTTTGGTTCTAACCCTTATGAAGAACGCCAGGCGCTCATTGACAATGATCGCGCCGCCATCTGGAAAGACGACCAATATGGCGTTGTCTATTATGATGAAAACGGCGAAGTCGTCAGCGACGAAGCGGATCGCAGTCACATCAGCGTAGTTCCTTACCCTGTCGGCGAAAGCGGCGGCGGCAGTTTTGAGACGGTCAACGGATATTACATCTCGGCGCAGACAGAAGTACGTCAGGCGGCCTGGGAATGGCTCAAATACTTAACCGCACAGGAATCATTGGCACAGATTGGCTTACCGGCCCGTATCAGCGCCGCCGAATCAGATGCGTTCGCCCAACGGGTGGGCGCAGAGAAAGCCGCCATCCTGATCGCCGGTGTACAAAACAGCACGCAAGCCTCTACGCCTGACCCGTTTTCTGAAGGCAACGATTGGCTTGGCCCGGCGGTTATGATTGGGCTGCAAAATGCGTATAACAATGTCATCAAAGAGGAGGCGACGGTTGAAGAAGCGCTGCAAGCCGCCCAGGAAAAAGCGGATACATATCGTCAATGTATTATCGTGAGGGATTTGGTTGGCAGCAGCGATTATCAAGAATTCGAGGCTTGCATGGAGGAAGCCGGCCTGTCGTGGGATGATTTTTAGAAAGCGCAGCGGGTAGTGGGTGGTGGGTGGCGAGTAATCATGCCACCCGCCACCCGCTGCTCGCCACCCGCAGCCTGATTATGACAACATCACGCATTCGCACAAAAGGATTGACCCGCACATACCATGTGGGTGAACGGGAAATCCCAGTTTTGCAAGGGATTGATCTGGAGCTTCCGGCGGGCAAATTGGTGTCGTTACACGGCCGTTCCGGTTCCGGTAAGACGACGCTGTTAAATTGTATCAGCGGCCTGGACACCCCCTCGTCGGGCCAGGTATGGCTGGAGGGGCAGGAGATCACCCATCTCAGTGAAAAAGAACGCATCCAACTGCGGCGGCACGAATTGGGCTTTGTCTTCCAATCCCATGCTCTGCTGCCCACCTATTCGGCCCGTGAAAATGTGGATTTGATGCTGCGCCTGGCCGGTTGGTCGTGGGCCGAGCGCCAGGAGCGGGTGGAACAAGTGTTGGCGCTGGTTGGGCTGAAAAGCTGGATGGATCACCGGCCGTTTGAGATGTCCGGCGGGCAGCAGCAGCGGGTGTCTATCGCTCGTGCCATTGCTCCCCGCCCGGCCATCATCCTGGCCGATGAGCCGACGGGAGAACTGGATGTGGCCACCGGCGCGCAAATCCTGCGCATTCTGCACCACATCGCCGCGCAGGAAAGGGCTACCGTCCTGGTCGCCACCCACGATTTCGCCGTAGATGAGTTGGCGGACGAGGTGTATTATCTGGAAGACGGCCGTATCATTCTTCAGTGAAATCGGGCGTGTAATCGAAAGCGGTGCGCGGCAGACATGTTCCGGGACATTGCGGAAAGCGGCTTATGGCTACCGTTATCGGCTCTCCCTGTCCCCGTCCAATAGCCCGTATCAATGCCGGTTTTTTGTGTGCGCCCATTTCGGCTCCCATTTCCAGATAGAAAGCTGGGATGAAGCGTGCAATCGTCAATTGGCTGAATGGCGATGACAGGCGTTGCCGTTGGGCGTATTCTGGTGGGCAGCGTACTTGGCGGCGGGCCGGGGTATGGTGAAGTAATTCCCCCTTTTCTCATCATTTTATCTCCACTGTATACAAATCCGTCCCGCTGACGAAGGCCAGCCGCGTCCCGTCGGGCGACCAGCGGACGGTGTGAACGTCGGGCAGCGGCGGGGTGAGGGGGATGGGTTCGGAATCGGGGTTGAGGGGGTTGGGGAGGAGGTAAATACGGCCGTTACATCGGCCCTGCTCAGTACAAGCCACATCCCATACCGCCGCGCCCATCCCATCCGGCTGCCAGACCAACCCGGCAATGGGGGCGTCAAACCTGATTTCGCGGCGGGTTTGCGTAACGGCGTGGACGAACAAAACCCGCTGCGCCTCCTCAAAACGGAAGGCGGCGATGGGTTTGGTTGGATTCCAATGGGTATGCCGGGCCGCTTCGTCGTCAATTTGCCAGCGACGGCCGTCCATGTTCATCAGCCATGTTGTGCCCGTGTGCGCTTGTTCATCGTCAAGCTGGGCGTAGGCCACAAAACCGGAATTGGCAGACCAGCCGCGAAAATCAATCGCGCCGGTTGTGGTGATGACGTCAAACGAGGGAAGCGAAATCAGATAAGAAGTTGGGTAGTGAAATAGGTAATCATTTTCTAAATGCTGACCGCAGCTCAGCCAGAAATGACGGCCGTCCGGAGCAACGTTCGGTACACAGTTGACGACGCTATCCGGCAAATTTAGCCGTTTGGTCACATCTTCAAAGGTTTGCGCCGCCGGGTCAATGAGCGGAACGACGGAGCGGTTGTTGTTGCCCATAAACGTAATCGCTTCCGGGCGGATTAAAAGTTGGCTGTCATCGGCGACCCAATAAGATGCGGAGCCAAGGTAATCGCGGGGAGCGTCCATGCCGCCGACGAAAAAGCCGGGGATTTCGCTGCGCCGCCAATGCTCACCGGTTGTCACGTCGCCGTACTCAAAACAGCAGCTAAAAAAACGGCGTTCATCTGCTGCCCAGGCGGGACGGGGAAAGCGGATACGCCCCTTTTCGCTTTTGGGAACGAAGGTGTATGTTTCACCGCTGTCCAAATCAATCCAGGTCATATTTGCCAGCAGGCGGCGACCGCTGGGGGCTAAATCGAGGGGATAACTGCCGGGGTAAACGGCCGTTACCGCCCCCGCCAAATCCCGTAAACGCACTTCCCCATCCCCCGCCTCAATCAACCGCCCCAACGCTGCTGACCAGACCGGCAAATCGCAGCCGTCAGCAGGCGGAGAAGCAACGGCCCAGGCGCCGCCATTCAGATTGACGACAGCGGGCTGCGTGGTCTGGACGCCAGCGGGATTTGCGTACCAGTAATCGAAGCCGGTAACGGGGAAAAGGAGCAAATACTCATTGTTCAACCATTGGAAGGGGCCGCGCTGGCAGTAATCGTCACTGCGGAAGCCGTAAGGCGGGAGGTGCAGTTGGCGCAGGGATTCGCCGGAAACAGTGCGGAAGGCGAGGCGGGGGAGCAGGGCGGCGGCGTCCACGTCGGGCAGGGGATCGGGGATGGGGCCGATGTCGGTCAGGCTGACGCGCTCCGTTTGACCGCTTTCCCGATCGTAGAGGAAGATGTCGCTGGCGTTGTTCGTGTCGTCGGGAACGAGGTTGTCCGAGTTAGAGGTGTAGGCGATGAAACGGCCGTCTGCCGAAATTGCCGGTCGGTAGCTCTCGTGGTTCCCCGGCGCGCCGCCGGGGGCGCGGCTGATAAGCGTCGTTTGGCTGGTTTGTGTGTCGTGCCGGAAGATTTGGTTACAGGTGGGGAAGGCGCAGGAGAGGGCGTCGCTGGTTAGGTTGGTGGCGCGGGAGGAGAAGGCAAGGAAGCGGCCGTCGGCCGATAAGCTGGGATTAACATTGTCCCCGTCGCTGTGGAGCGTGATGAGGCGGGTTTGCCCCGTCTCCCGGTCATGGAGATAGATATTGTAGCAGATGCGCGTGTATCCCAGGTAGCTGTCGCACTCGGCGAGCGGGTCGGGGGTTAGATTGGAAGCGGTGGATGCGTAAGCGAGGTAACGGCCGTCGCTGGAAATCGCCAACTCGCCCCAATACCCCTCCCCGGTGGAACTCATGCCGCTGTCGGCGTTGCCCGCGCTGATGCGGTTGAGTTGTCCCGTCTGCCGCTCCCAAACGAACACGTCGAAAAAGCCGCCTTCATCGCCCGGAACCAGGTTGTCGGCTCTGGAAACGAAGGCTACATCGCCGTTGGCGGCAAATTGGGGAGCGAAGGTGTAGCCGTCGGGCGGCTGGTCGTCCATCGTGGGGATGGTTTCGGTCTGGCCTGTTTCTCGATCATAAATGGTGAACCCGTAAGCGACGTAACGGCCGTCTGCCGACAAGGCCAGCGTGTAATCTCCGCCCAATCCCTGGCCGCGTCCCAGCGGGATGCGTTCCGTCAGCCCCGTCTCCCGGTCGTAGATGAACAAATCTTCACAGCTCATCATGGGATCATTTTCGCTGGCGCAGTCCATTTCGTCGCCGGGAACCAGGTCGCCCTCGAAGGAGTAGTAGGCGATGGTACGGCCGTTGGCCGACAGCGCTGCGCCGTTCACAGAAATTTGGGGCGAAGCGTTCCCAAAGCCCACATTGACGAGCGTTGTTGTTTGCGAAATCTGGTCGCGGACAAAAACAGAAACGGCCGAGTTTTTGTCATTGTTTAGAAAACCGGCGGAGAGGAAAGCGATGATACGGCCGTCGGCGGAGATGTGGGGTTGGAAACTGTCGCCGTTACTTTCGTAGGGATCGGGCGGCGGCTGGAACGGGGTGGGAACGATGCGGCGTGTTGGCGTGGAAAGTGGCGTGGCAGTGGGCGGGCCGGGATAGGCAGTGAGCGGGGTGTCGGCGGCAGGGCCAGGGTAGGCAGGATAAGCGGGGGGAATGGCCGTTACCGGTTCTGCTGCCGTCGTTGTCAATTTTACAGTGGGCGTGGGCGGAACGGCTGCTTCGGCTCCACTCAGCGCAGGCGTCGCCATCCCATCGGCACAGCCAACCAAAACTAATAATCCAAGCAGCAGCGCGTACTTTTTCGTGCCAATTCCTCCAGAGAATACTTTTGCTTTTATTTTTGCAAAACGGCCGTCGTTTACCTGACGGCCGTTCAACGATTGGCGTTAGGAATGGCTACGATAGGTTAACTGTTTTGCGAATCATAACAGATTTAGTTCCTACAAGGATATTTGCTTCCATCTTAAAATGATAACGATAACCATTAGCAATAAAACGACGCCGGGAAACGCTCAGGGAAAAGAAGTTGTTTGGTTCTGCGGCGGCGTGGACGACGGGGCGGGCGGAACGTCCAGACGGAAGCTTTCCACCAGGGCCGTGAATTGGGTCAATAGTTCCTGTGATGCCTCAAAGTCGGTGGGATAGGTAAGGGCGATTTCGTAGGTACGGCCGTTACTGCTGAACAACACCGCTTTGGCTTCCTTTCCTGACCCGGCCTCGCGATCAATGACAAAACCGGGCAGATGCTGGCTGTCCGGCCATTCGCCCAGGCTCCAGCCCTGCTCGAAGACGCTCATGCCCACGCCTTGCAGCAGCGGCGGCTCGGAAGCGGGGTCGTATTGATCCAGGTGGGTTTCCCCTTCATGGATGCGGATGGCGACGGGGTAGTTTGGTTTGGAGGACGGCCGTAACATAACCCCGCCCAACACGTTGCTTTCCGCCAGCGTCTCCACCGTCCAATCCGGCTGGCAAGCGAGGCTTAATCCCAGCGCCTGGTCATCGTAACGGAGCCATTCGGGGAAATCGGCCGGTTTCTGTGGCCAGCCGGTTGGGCCAGGCGGCATTTCAGCGTAGGTCGTGATCACCTCGTCCACAACGAAAATGCGATCAGCGTGCAGGCAGTGGGCAAATCCGGGATTGTTCAAATGGCCGCGCAGTCGAGCATGGTAAGGTAGCTTCGGAGCGATGTCCTGCCCCGGGTTTTCAATGGACTCTGGCGAGGCGGCAATGAGCCAAAAGGCATCATCGGGTAGGATATTGCTCATCGAACTGTTTAGAACGGCCAGTCCGGGGAGAAAGGGGCGATCTGTCAGTGTGCGGTTGATGAATGAAGGACAAATGACCTGACCTTGCGGGATTTCCGGTATGCCGCCCATCATGATGAATGGGTCAGCGCCGCTGAAGTAGGCAGTGATTTCTACGGTTTCGCCCGGTTCTGGCCGGTTTTGCAGCAGATTGGCGACGTCGGTGGTGGGGGAAGCGACCGTTGCCGGTGGCGCGGCAGGTTCCGGTTCCGTTCGTGTGGCTGGGATGCAGGCGGTGAGGAACAAAATCAGAAATAGGATGGAAACATGCTTCATTATATCCTCCTCTTGGACGATCTGGTATGGAGACGACGGCCGTTAATCAAAAGTTCCCGCTTGAAGCCTGCATTGGCTGTCATTCACTTGTGGCAAACAGAGCGTTGGCCGGCCACAGTCGAATCTGCCCATCGCTGGCGAGAAAGTATAGGTTGTCGCTGATGGGATCGTGTCCGGCCAGACGGCCGTTGCTATCCAACAACGCCACATCCAACTGCTGCAGAACTTCTCGCGTATCGGGAGCAACGACCCGGATGGTTTTACCGACCGCTTCGTAGATCAGCTGCCGCCCCCAATCGGCCATAATGCCAGACAAAGAAACACCGCTGTCCATCATCTCGTACCAGGCTCCATCACGATTCCAGGCCCAAAAAGTGGTTCCCACGGCCGAACTGCCGACGCCGGCTCCGTACAAGTCACTTGTTGATTTGATGCAGGCCGATGTTAGCGCGTTGTGTTTTCAAGCATGATTGTACGTCATGCACTGTTCCATAACAGGACGATTAACCACCGATTGACGAACGGCCGTTTACGTTTCCGGGACCGGCCAAGTGATGATCCAGGGGCCGGGAACCAGGATGCCGGCTTGATCCAGCGTAACGATAAAGGGGCTGTCCGGCAGTGTCTCGACAGTGATGGACGGCCGTAACTCCCCCGACGTGTAACGGCCGCTCTCGCTCATGCTGGAGCAGCTCAACATGTTCTTTGGCGGCATACTGTCGACCTTGGTCGGAATGAAAGAATGTTGGTGCGCCTGTTTGCAGAGCCATTTGCAGCGCAGGTAAGGTCAACGCCCCGCAAGTGAGTAATTCTTCCAAATGCCAGCCCCGAACGGCTCTGGTATAAGCATCCAGAATCACTGCCAAGTACAAGAATTGACGACCGTAGCGCAAGTATGTGATGTCACCTACCCAAATGTGGTTGGGATAGACGGCCGTTACATCCTGGATAACGTTAGGAAAACGAGGATGGGAATGCTTGCTATCAGTGGTGATGACCCGGCCTGCCAACCGCGTCCGCTTCATTTGGCGCAAAATCCGGCGTACTGGTCGTTCACTGACAACCCATTTGTCACGCCGCAAACGAGCCAGCAGCATCCGGTAGCCAAGATAAGGTCTGAGGGCCAAATGTTGTTCAATGGCTTTCACCAGTTCTGGGTCATCCTCTTGGCGCCGAGACCGATAGTAATAGGTGCTGGAAGGTAAATCCAACAATTGACACAGGTAGCGCACAGGATGTTCAGCCGACAGTTGTTCAATCATCTTCCGTTTTTGTGTGGCGGTGAGTTGATCTGCATCTCGAACTTTTTTAACACTTCGTTTTCGAGCGCCAGCCGCCCGATAAGCCTTTCTAAATCAGCAATACGTTTGTCACGTTCAGCTAATTCTTTGGTTCGCAAATCAGCGGAACGGAACACATCAGAGCCTTGTTCAAGGAAGGCTTGTTCCCATTTGTACAATAACGATTTGGTGATGTCGTTTTCGCGTGCAATCTCGGTTCGCGTTCGTTCGCCACGTAAAGATTCGACGACCAGCTTGAATTTGAATTCTGGTGCGTGTTTGCGCAATTTTCTTCTGGGCATTTTTGAACTCCTTATTGTCTCAGTTTACACTGATTTTGGTGTCCAATAAAACGCCCGCATTACAACGTGGAACAGTTTTTCAAGCCCGCACGAATTAGCGCCGGATGGCATCCTCCTGAACTACCTCGAACGATGGCGGAAACGACTGAGAAAGGGCATGGACGGCTGGAAAAACGCACGCTGACGCTCATGGTAGATGAGTACCAGTTTCTTGACTGGCCTGGTGTGCGTCAGGTTTTTAAGTTGGAACGGGATGTCACACACCAGCGAACGGGTCGAGCAACAGATGAAATCGCTTATGGTATCACCAGTTGTGCGCCTGAAACGGCATCCTCTGAGCAGATGTTGCAATGGACACGGCATTACTGGGGCATCGAAAATGGTTTGCATTATCGTCGGGATGTCACCTTGCGTGAAGATGCGACGCGTATTTCCCAACCCACACTGGCAAAGACGATGGCAACCATTAACAATTTTGTGGTTGGTTTATCACAAAAGCTGGGTTATTCCAATCTTGCCTCGGCGAGACGTATATTTGATGCTCGGATTGCCGTACAGATGCTTTGATATCCGACTACTGAAAAACCGTGATTACAGCATTGTACTAAATGCAAGCAACGTTGTTTCACAAAAGGGTAGGATGATCTTCCCCTTTCATCGGTTCAACAGAGCTAATAATTGGTCTTTACTAAAATCAGCTTGCTCATCCGAGTCAATAATAAACGAACCGACATCTTCTATTACGAGAGACCAGTTCAGAGGCAAGATTTGTTCCCTCACAACCATTTGCCAATTCGTTGACGTTAGCGAGTCGCCTACCCCCCCCCCCTGTTGCAAACTCCCATTAAGGTATTCCAGGTTGGGTCCAGGCCAATTTGGTTGATTCAAATACCACCATAAATCATAAATGTCGCGCCCTTTGAGATAGTCGCGCTGCAAGATAGCGCTCAGTTTGCCGGCCCAAAGTGTTGCTGGATCATGGTGATGCAAATTGATGGGCACATATTTGTGCAAAGGCGTCGTCATCAAGCCAGCATGTGACGGCGGATTGGTATCCACCTCGATTTTGATTGCCAAGACTTCTTCCGCATGTCCTGACAAACCAAGTTCGTAAAGCAGGCCACGAAAACGCACAAAAGCTTTATGAACAACCCGTTTCTCGTTTAGCTTAACATCAACCGCATACGTTTCGGTGGAAAAATCGCGCACGATGCGCTGCAAATAGGCACGAAAATCATATGCTTCTGGATGTAGTTCAAGAGCAAAATCAAGGTCTTCAGAGTAACGAGGGATGTCATAGAGAAAACGCAAACTTGTGCCGCCATGAAAGGCCAACGTTTGCATGGCGCCAGCTCGCTGCAAGCTTTGCAAAATACGCGCTTGTAGATATTCACGAACGATATGGACCGCCACAAGTTTGGTTTGAGCCGGCGCAATGAGTGTACGCAGATACGCTTTCATAACGGTTCGTATTCTTCTGCTTCGCGTTGGACAATCGCCTCGATCACGCTGGCGGCGCGTTTGAGTTTGGGTTTACCTGCCCGTTCGGCGAAACGATGAAGCCGTTCAAGATCGAGAATTCCGAGATTTTGCAGTCGCAAGGATTCGATATAAGCTGCTGAGTCCCCTTGTGGACGAAAATGAATGAGATCGAGCAAGGCTTTTTCCGGCGTAGCCACATAGGCGTATTCGTCGTTAACCAACAGGCGGTACTCCATGCCATAGAATAGGGATGTATTAATGTGCCGGTAAGAAAAACGGCCGAATTTATTCTCGTACTTGCCTGGTCGTTGGGTTGTGACACTGGTGATGACGGCGACATGTTCTGGGATGAGATGGTGGTAAGCCAATGCCATTTGTAGGCTCACATAAGAACCGGGTACAAGATGATTGGCCACAACAAACGGGTGTGGGGTTTGGTGTGGCAGTGTGTAAATACCGCGCCGCAATTGGATAACTTTCTGAGCTTTTGTCCAATCACTCAATTGTCGTTGTACTTGATGGCGCGTCACATCGCCTGTTAGAAGTAATGACGTTTCAAACAGCGGTTGATCTTGGATTGTATGTTGCAATTGTTGCCAGCGCATGATAGTTATTATGGCAGAAATCGTTAGTTGTTGCAACGTTTTTGAGAGTGCGGGGTGACGGCCGTTATCCAAAAGGCGCTATTACCTCACCCAGTCTGATATTCTAACTCAAAATGCTGAAGCAAAAACTGGACAAAAACATGGCGGTTTATGCTAGTTGACCAAACTATACATCTGCGCCCAGAGAGGTATCCAAGCCCGTCGCTCCCGTTCCGCATCGCGGGTTCCAAAGCGCTCGATTCAGTCGAGCGCTTTTTATTTATCGAACCCGCGATCCACATTTTTTAGGGGGAGGTGTCCACCCGTGTCACTCCCGCGATTTGTAGGTGACTTTGCTTGCATTGGATAAGCATTTGTCGACACGGCCGTGCGTTGCCTTGAGCAATTGGTTTTGCAGACATGCATCTTCAATGGTAACGATAAAATCCTGCATATCATTATACGCTTCATGCGATTCAGCCCTCGGAATCTCGATAATGCGGGAACCATAATCCCGCTCAACCAAATCCGCTTCCCGCACGGCTTCTTGCTGCCAGTCAGGTAAATGGCTCTGCGCCAGCGCCGCTTCCAGGTCAAATTCATTGGGGGCATCCGGATCGAAATACGCTTCGTAAATACGTTCCAGTTCTTGTCGAGTCTCATCCGTCACCATAAGCGTCTGGCCGGTTTCCTTGTCCAGATAGTAGCTTATCTCCCAAAAAGAATTGTCAAAAGCCAATTCCAGGTCGCCCCACTCAATTGGTATTTTCTTCATCTCATACCTCCTCCTCTCTGTGTATCTCCGTGTAACTCCGTGTTCCTGCTATTGGCTTAGTAGTTACCTCTCCGTGTCATTTTGTTGACGTTCCTGCTACTTTGGCGGTCAATGATTTTGTATAAGGTTAATTATGATAAAATATGGGCCAGGTTGCAACGAAACCATGACCGATTTCCGAGGCTTTTATGCAAGTTTTACACACCCTCTGGTTAATACCCAAATCCCTTGGCGATGAAGGAGGATTATTTGTCTGGGCAGAAACGGCCGATTTTCCCCAACCAACCCGCGACCGGCGCAAAAAATCAGCCCAACCCCACCCTTTCGCCCTGAGCGATAACGCCCTGACCGCCCTTGTGCGCCGGACAATCACCTGGCACAAGGTCAAACTTGTCCCCCACCGCCTCACCCTCTGGCTGCCGACCAACAAATTCGGCCCCAGTCCTTCGCCGGAACTGCTGCACGATTGGGAACGGGACGACGCGCCGCCGGAACTGCGCCCCTGGATTGTGCGCGGATTGCGGCTGAACGCCGCCGACGCCTGGGATTTTTTGCTGGGGCTGAACCGCGCTGTGTTGCCGGGGACAAAACTGGGGGGAGACGGCCGTTACCTGCAACACCTCGTCAACTTCACCCTCGAAATCCTCGCCCAGCAAAAGCTGCGCCCCACATTGGTCGAAATCAGCGCCAAGCGCGGCCTGCGCTACGAAGCCCGCTGGCAGCCCCTCCTCGACAGCGAACAAGACGCCCGCCGCCTGGCCCAACTCGCCGCCGCCATACCCGCCGCCTGCCGCGCCGATGCGCCCGACCCCAACGACACCATCCCGCCCCGCGCCATCCTCGACAGCTTCCTCAACCACATGACCGATGCCGCCGTCCGCAATTGGGGAACAAAACGGGAACTGTACCTGCCCACCGGCGGCAATCCCGCCGAAAAATGGCTGCGGGCGTTGTTCGCCGTCAAACCCGCCGTGGCCGGCAGCGCGGCGCAGTTGCAGCATCTGTACAGCAGCTACCGCGCCTGGACGCGCACCCTGACCATCGCCGGCGACAAACATATCCGCGTCGCCTTCCGCCTGGAAGCGCCCGCGCCGGGAGCCAAACGCCCAAAATGGCAGTTGCACTACCTGCTGCAAGCGCGGGACGACGCCAGCCTGATCGTCCCCGCCAGCGAAGTATGGCGGGCACGCGGCGGCGTTTTGGAAGCGCTCAACCACCGTTTTGACCGCCCGCAGGAACGGCTGCTCACCGGATTGGGCTACGCGGGCCGTTTTTTCCCGCCCATCAAACAAAGCCTCAACCGGAAAAATCCCACCGGCGTCAGCCTGACCGCGCAAGAAGCGTTTGACTTCCTGCGCCACTGCGCCCCGCAGTTGGAGCAGAGCGGCTTTGGCCTGCTGACGCCGCCCTGGTGGAACAAGCCGGGTACGCGGCTGGGCGTGCGACTGAAGTTGAGCGGCGGCAAAAAGAACGCCGCCGACGTTTCCTCCGGACACATGGCCTTGAGCAATCTGGTCAAATACCGCTGGGAACTGTCCATCGGCGATACCGCCCTCACCCGCGAGGAGTTCGACGCCCTGGTGGCGCTCAAATCGCCGCTGGTGCAGATTCGCGGCCAATGGGTGCAGCTAGACCCGGAACAAATCGAAGCGGCTATCCAATTTTGGCAGAAACAGCAAACGCTGGAAGGGGAATTTTCGCTGCATGAGGCGATGCAGTTGGGGCTGGGCGGCGCGGAATCGCACAACGGCCTGCCGGTTGACGGCGTGGCGATGGACAGTTGGCTGCAAGATTGGCTGGATAAATTGCAGGGGGATGAGAAGCTGACGGTTTTGCCGCCGCCGGAGGGGCTGCGGGGGATGTTACGACCGTATCAACAATATGGCTACTCCTGGCTCGACTTCGCCCGCCGCTGGGGAATGGGCGTCATTCTGGCCGACGACATGGGCTTGGGAAAAACGGTTCAGACTTTGACGATGGCGCAGAAGCTCAAAAATGAAGGGCAGCTAACCGCGCCGATTTTACTCGTCTGCCCCACTTCCGTCGTCACCAACTGGCAGATGGAAAGCGAAAAGTTTACGCCCGGCCTGAAAACGCTGGCCCACCAGGGGGCTGACCGGCTGCGCGGGGAAGAGTTTGTCGCCGCCGCGCAGGAAGTAGACATGGTGTTGACCAGCTACGCTCTCGTCCGCCGCGACGCGGAAGCGATGCGGCAGGTAGATTGGCTGGGCGTGGTTCTGGATGAGGCGCAAAATATCAAGAACCCGAATACCAAACAGGCGCAGGTAATTCGCAGTTTGTCCGCAGGGTTCCGGCTGGCGCTGACGGGCACGCCCGTCGAAAATCGGCTGTCGGAGTTGTGGTCAATTATGCAGTTTTTGAATCCCGGCTTTTTGGGGGGGCAGAAGCGGTTCCGCCAGCAGTTTGTTTTGCCGATTGAGAAGTATGGGGATGCGGCGGCGACGGAAAAGTTACGGGGGTTGACACGGCCGTTCATCCTCCGCCGCCTCAAAACCGACCCCACCGTCATCACCGACCTGCCCGACAAGCAAGAAGTGAAAGTGTATTGCAATCTCAGCGAAGAGCAGGCCACCCTCTATGAAGCGGTCGTGCAGGATGCGCTGCAAGCCATCGAGGCGCAGGAAGATGGCGGCATCGCCCGCAAAGGGATGGTGTTGAGCATGTTGATGCAGCTCAAGCAAGTGTGCAACCATCCCGTCCAATACCTGCATCAGGGCGAAACCTACAACCCGTTCGAGGACAACAATCGCAGCGGCAAACTGCGCCGTTTCCACGCCATTTTGGATGAGGTGCTGTCCGAGGGCGACCGGCTGCTGCTGTTCAGCCAGTTCACAGAGATGGGCGGGCTGCTCAAGCGGTACATTCAGGAGCGGTTTGGCGTACCCACCCTCTTTTTGCACGGCGGCGTGCGCCCCAAAAAGCGGAACGAGATGGTGCGCCGCTTCCAATCGGACGACGGGCCGCCAGTGTTTATCCTCTCTCTCAAGGCGGGCGGCACGGGGCTGAACCTGACCAACGCCAATCACGTTTTCCACTTTGACCGCTGGTGGAACCCGGCCGTGGAAGACCAGGCCACCGATCGCGCCTTCCGCATCGGCCAAACCAAAAACGTCCTCGTCCACAAATTCGTCTGCCTGGGGACATTGGAAGAGCAGATTGACCAGATGATTGAGGACAAGAAAGCGCTGGCCGAAAGCATTGTGGGCAAGGGCGAAAATTGGTTGACGGAGATGACAACGGCCGATTTGCGATCGATGGTAAAATTGCGAAAGCGAGGTTAAGAAATGACGTTTTCAGAATCAGACCAAGCGTATCTGACAGAAGTGCATAAGTTGGTCACGGAGCATCTCGGTGAAGAAGGCTTAAAGACACTCTGCTTTTATTTAGGTATAGAGTATGACGACCTTCCAGCTAGCGGAAAAGTTAATAAGGCAAGAGAATTAGTGGTGGAACTTAATCGTCAGAAACGTATCGATGACTTGATGGCCGAAATGCTCAAAAAATTTCCACAAATTTCCTGGCCGGATAAGCCTCGAGATATTCCCCCTGAACAGTCATCTAATTTACACAAATCCACAAATAAAGGGCCACTTTCTATAAATGTCATTTCTTCCCATGCTGGGCCAGGAGCCTGGAATCAAGGTGAACCCCTGTCTCCTTTTCAATTTGTTATCAAATTAGATTTGGTAAACCAGAGTCCTAAACCTGTCATATTAAAAAGCTTTGCGATTTCTGCCTTCGAAGTTCCTCATGAACGACTAAATCAAAATCTACCGCTTGGTAGGCTTTTTTTCATTGAAAACAGTAACAAGTTCCCAATCAATATTTTTCCTCATCAAATACCAGGCGAGTATTTTGGGCTGATTGAGTACCAAATAAAGATTCAATTTGATGACCGGAAAAGATTAAAATTCGTTCCCGATTCAGACGCATTTCAAAACTACACTATCAAGCTGAATTATGAATATCACGATATAACCCGTGTTATGTATACTGATTCGATTTTAGTAGAGGGTACTTTTGAGGAATTCAAAGATGCTTGGCTAGAGCAGTGGAATTCACATCAACGTAAATGAAGGCTTCGCCAAGAAATTATTGACAGCACAGGAGAGAAAAGATAGGTTCGCTCATCTTTTCTGAAATTATGAGATGGTATTACAACTACAACAAGAAACCGACAATTGAAACGGATGAGGGCATCAAAGCCAAGAGCAAGCGCGGGGCGTTTGTGAAGAGCTGGTGGGCGACGCGATGGATTGAGGCGATGGAGCGGGTGATGGATCGCGGCCGGTTACAACGTGGGCGGCGGTATGCACGGAAGGGGCAGGTGGTGTCGCTGGCGGAGGGAATTGGCGAGGTGGTAGGCAAGGTGCAAGGGTCGCGGAGACGGCCGTACAAAATCACCATCGCCATCAAACCCCTCAGCGACAGCCAGTGGGAACAAGTCATTGAAGCGTTGGCCGCCCGGCCCATCTTCATGGCCCAACTGCTGGCGGGCGAAATGCCGCAGGAGATTGAAGAAGCGTTTGCCGATGTGAATCTGTCCCTTTTCCCGGCCAGGTCGCGGGATTTAACGCAAGATTGCAACTGCCCCGACTGGGCGGAAGTGTGCAAACATCTGGCGGCAGTGCATTATATTTTGGCCGAACGGTTCGATGAAGACCCGTTTTTACTGTTCCGGCTGCGCGGCAAGACGCAGGATGAGTTGATGGCGGCGTTGAGTAAGCTGCAGGGAGCGGACGATGGCGAGGAAGCCATTGCGCCCGAATACGCCCCACCGCCCCCGCTCGCCGATTCATTGGCCGACTTTTGGGCCATCGGCAGCGAAGCCGCCCGGTTCCAAACCCGCATCGCCCCGCCAGGCGTTCCCTATCCGGCGCTGGCCCGGTTGGGCGCGCCTGCTTTTATGGATGAACTTGAACGCTGGCTAAAACCGGCTTATGATGCGCTGTCGGAAACGGCCGTTGCCACCGCCTTCACCGATTCAACAAACGAGAACGAAACCCAATCATGACCACATTAAAAGAGCAATTAGAACAATGGCGCAGCGATGATTTGAAGAAATACGTCTACCTGCTCGGCGGCAAAAGCAACATCCAGCGCAAAGCAGATCGCGTAACGTTTATCCAGCGCAAAATGATATTTAAAGAATCCTTACGCGCTGTATGGCAAGAGCTGGATGATATTGCCAAACGCGCCATTTCCGTCGCCTACCACAACGATGGCGCGTTCGATTCGGACGCATTTGTCGCCCAATACGGCCGGCTGCCGCCGCGCCCGCAAAGGGAAAGGCATTGGTACTATTACAAAGAGCCGATTCTCTTTGACCTGTTTGTCGTGGATGGGCAAATTCCCGACGATTTGATGCCGCTGTTAGCCGATTTGGTCTCACCGTTGGAACGGTTCCAACTTGAGGGTATTGAGTCTCTGCCCTCCGAAGTTACGCGCCACAAGCATGATTGGGATGTGGTATCGGTGGAAACAGAATTGATTGGCCGCGCCGATTTGCTGACTTATTTGCAGATGGTGGCGCAAAAACAGGTCAAATTTGGCGCCAAGAACAACCGGCTGACGGCCGCCAGCGTGCGCAAGGCGTTGGCTAATTTGATGGATGGCGATTTTCGGGAACTGCCGGAAAGCGTGACGGGGCGGACGACGATACGGCCGTTTGGCCTCGACGTATTTGCCCAAGAATCCGGCCTGATGACCCGCACCGGCAAACTCACCAAAGCGGGACGCGACTATCTCCACAGCCAAAACCCCGACATCATGCTCGCCGCCTTTGAAAAATGGAGCGACAGCGGTAAATTCGACGAACTGACGCGCATCAAAAATTTAGGCGGCCTCAAATCGCGCGGCACACGCCTTACCCCGGCTGCCTCCCGCCGCGAAAAAGTCATCGAAGCCCTCTCCTGGTGTCCGGTAGATACCTGGATTAGCATCAACGATTTTTACCGGGCTGTCATCATCTGGGATTTTGACTTTGAGGTGGAAAAAACAGGTTATACCAATCTCTATGTAGGGTCGCGTTATTATGGCGAACTACATGGCGGCAATTACTGGCATGTCGTCAACGGACTTTACATCAACACCGTCATTTGGGAATATCTGGGAACGATTGGCGCGGTAGACATCGCTTTTGCCGCGGATGAGTACGCTACTTTTGTGAAAGGCGCTTACGATTATATCGATGAGCCAATCAGTCTGTTTGACGGGCTGCTTTATTTCCGCATCAATCCCTGGGGCGCGTTCCTGCTGGGGCAGGCAGATAAGTACACGCCGGCGCAACCCCAGCAAAAAGAGCTATTCACCATTGACGCCGATAAACGCCTGCATCTGCTGGCTGATTTGCTGCCCAATGAACGATTGCAACTGGAGGCGATAGCGGAGCCGGTTGACGGCAAGACGTATCAGTTGCGTGAGTTGAAGTTGTTGACGGCCGTTGAATCCGGCCAACAATTTGACCAACTCAGCGCTTTTTTGCAGGCTAATCATCAAGGGAAAATGGAAACGGCCGTGTCCCAATGGCTGGCCCGGTTACAAAAAAATCAGGGGGCGTTTAAGGAAGCGGGAACGGCCGTGCTCATCCAACTCAACCAGCGCGGCTTGCAAAAATTGGTACGAGAAGACAAAGTGTTAGCCAAACTGTGCCAGAAAGTGGATGGTAAAACGATTCTCGTACAATCGTCAAAACTAACTCATTTCCGCAAACGGATCAAAGAATTAGGCTACTTTTTAACTTGATATCAGGTTCAAGACGGAACTTTTCACCGTCGATAGACGACAATCTTATTCAATCGCCAGTAAGTTCCTGATTGTATCCTGATTGAATACAGCTAATTCTTCCTGCTTCATCAAAAAACGTTGCACATCATCTACTACTTGCCCCCAATCCAACTGTTCCAGTCGGCCCAACACATAACCGCGCCAATTGTTGGCCGTAACACCATCTTTCTTCCAACCAGATTGGACAAGAGCGTTATTCAGCATATTAATGTTAACCCAAGTTGCCACCATCAAAGATGAATGGCTTGAATAGTCCAGGTAGTCTCATTACAGTTATGGTAGCAACCCAAACTGTAAAAAGGAGACTACCATGGACAATGAAATCTTAACAATTTACTGCCTTTGTGACGATCTTTTGATCAGCGTGAACCATCATGACCATCCCAGTTGCCTGATGTCTAGCTCAGAAGTGATGACGGTGGCCTTGACCGCCGTTTTGTACTTCGGCGGGAACTATGCCCTAGCCCGATGCTGGTTGCATAAACCAGACTTAATGCCCGTTATGTTGAGCAAGAGCCGCTTCAGCCGTCGCTTGTATCGAGTTGAACATCATTCTATGTTCCTCTTTTACCTGTTGGCCGAAATCTGGAAAGTTCACAATGACCGTCAGATTTACCTGATTGACACCTTTCCTGTCCCGGTCTGTGATAACTGGCGCATCAAGCGCAATCGTATCTATGGTCGAGAAGAGTACCGTGGTTACAAAGCGAGCAAAAAACGTTACTTTTATGGTCTAAAGATACATCTCCTGGTCACTCAAACAGGCCAACCGGTGGAGTTTCTCCTCTCGCCAGGTTCTGTGGGTGATGTCAGTGGCCTGCTAGGCTTTGATTTTGACCTGCCGCAAGACGCTATCATTATTGGCGACAAAGCCTACAACTTGTATTGGCTGGAAGATGTCATGGCCGAGGCCGGGTTAACATTGCTGCCAGTTCGCAAGAAAAACAGTAAACGACCGCTTAAACCTTGGGAGCGGGGTCTCCAATTTCTGTGTCGCCAACAGGTCGAGACAGCAGGCAGTTTAATTGAACGAAAACTACCGAAATCTATTCATGCAACCAATGCTGAAGGCTTTGAGTTAAAGGTCAAGCTTTTTGTCATCGGTCTCAGCGTTGGCCAAATGTTAAAGTAGCAACTTGAGTTAATTAAGTAATTGGGTAATTACCAGTTACCAATTACTTGGTTACAACTTTTCAAACGCCAAAGTTATAAACGAACGCGCCCTTAGGCAACGATCTTGATGGGCCGTACCTTGTTCTACGCGGTCTTTCTGCGCTTTTTCA
>JAJRYT010000178.1 GCA_024275635.1 Chloroflexota bacterium
GATAAGCTGCCAAATCAGTAAAAGCGGATTTATCCTGCACGCTGACTTGCAAGTCGAATAAGGATGGGACGCTCATCGAATGGATTTTCTCCGCTTAGCGTTGTTCAAATCAAACTCAATCCACTTTTCAACCGGCCAATCCTTAACCCTTTCGATGCGCTGCACAGCCCAACGGCCGTACTCCACAGACAAATCACATCCCATCCATCTTCGATGCAATTGTTCGGCAACGACGGCCGTTGTGCCTGAACCCAAAAACGGATCAACAACCAGATCGCCCTCACTGGAAGAAGCCAAAACCAGTTTGCGAAACAACTCCTCCGGCTTTTGCGTGGGATGCGGCGTAGATTCATTCATCCCGTTGCAGGTTGTAGGTATTTCAATCACGTCGCGCGGCTTGGCGCCTCTGGAATTAGGCCGCCAGGTGTATGCTTTCCCTTTGCCATACTGACTCGTTTCCGCCTGGGGGTGTTCCGGATATTTCATGGTGTGATCGCTGTAAGGAATACGAACCTCATCTACATTGAAAGTGAAATCCTTACTTTTGCGGAAGTGCAAGATGCTCTCGTGAGAACGTCCCCAATCATTACGCAGATTGGCCTTGTTTTTATAATGCCAGACCAGCCAGCGACAACCGGCAAAGTATTGCAGCGCTGGCAGTTTGATGTCTGCCAAAATTTCAGAAAATCCACACACATACAATGTTCCGGCAGGCGTCAAAACCCGCGCTGCTTCCTTGATCCACTTCAGCGACCAATTGACATAAGCTTGTTGAGATTCAAAAGTGTCCCACTCCGCTTTCTTAATGTTATAAGGGGGGTCGGCCAAAATTAAATCTACACTTTCTTCTGGCAACGCCGCCAACCAATCAATCGAATCTCCGAGGTAGATGGCCCCATTTGGATGTTGGTAAAAAAGATGCGGCTCCGTTAATCCTGTAACGTCTACGTCAAATACACGTCCTTTCGCCAGTTGTTCTTCCGAGAAAAGAGTAAGTTGCCCGTCCCCTTGATACTTAAGAGGCGGTTCTTTGAGCGCCTTATGCAAATACTTATCCTGTTTTTTAGAATGTGCCATATTCGCCTAAAGTATAACGTAAACGGCCGTTTTTCAGTAACCAACAATCCGTTATCCGAACCGAATCACTTCAACTCCCGCCGCGTATACTCCAAGATGGCGCGGGCGACGATGAGCTGGTTGATCTGGCGCGTGCCTTCGTAGATGTCGTTGATTTTAGCGTCGCGCATCCATTTTTCCACCAGCCATTCGCGGGAGTAGCCCATGGGGCCAAGTAGTTCGACTGCTTTCTGAGTGATCCAGGTGACGGCTTCTCCGGCGCGGAATTTGCACATGCTGGCTTCCAACCTGTTGCTTTGGCCATGCGCCATCTGGGCGGCGGCGCGCAGGGTAAGCAGCCAGGCGCCTTTGTGCCGCGCTTCCATCTCCATCAGGTCGCGTTCGACGGCCGTTAATTCATGCGTTCCCTTGGTATAATCCACCGCAATCCCCTCTTCCGCCAGCTTCTCCTGGGTGAACTCCAACGCAGCGCGGGCAATGCCCATGGCGCTGGCCGCCACCGCCGGGCGGGACGAATCAAATGTCTTCATTGCCCCTTTGAACCCTTTCGTTCCCGCTCCCTTCTGGCGCACCTCAGCGCTGCCCAACAGGTTTTCGTAAGGAATGCGGGCGTTGTCAAAGTGAAGCGTTACCGTATCGCTGGCGCGGATACCTAACTTATGCTCTGCTTTGGCGATGGTGACGCCAGGGGTATGGCCTTCTACAACGAAAGATTTGATGCCGGCGCGGCCCGCTTTAGGGTCAACCGTTGCCCAAACAACGCAAACGCCATCTGATTCTTCCAGGGCCAGCCCGCCGCTGGTGATGAAGATTTTCTCGCCGTTGAGGATCCATTCGTTGCTGTCGGGGTCGAGTACGGCCGTTGTCCGCATAGAACTGTTATCTGAGCCAGCGCCGGCCTCGGTGATAGCCATCGCTCCCCATTTCGGCTCGCCTTCAGTGAACCGTTTGAAGAAACGAATCTGCTGTTCCGGCGTCCCGGCTGATTGAATCGCCGCCCCGCCCAACATCGGATGCGGCAGGCACAAATATTGCCCGGCGTCGCCCCAGCTTAACTGCTCGATCATCATGATAAGCGATAGGATGGCGTAATTGGGCTTTGTTGGGGCGCTTTTGGCCGCACCGTTTCCATTTTGTCCAGTACGGCCGTTTAGCGCTATTTCCAACCCCTTCAAATCCCGTTTGACCATTTGCTGGGCAAACGGCCAGGTCATCTCCACAAACGCTTGCGGCCGTTCATGCTCATGTTCATCCAAATCACGCGAATACGGCCGCATCGCCTGCTCGGCTACCATTTGGATGAGCTGGTTTTGGTTTTTTATGAATTCAGGTAGTTCAAAGTCAATCATCTTAGTCTCCCGTTGGGTGGGAAGGTTGAAGATTGATGATTGAAGATTAAGAGCCAATCATCAATCTTCAATCTTCAATCCCCTACACAATCGCCAGCCCGTCAAAGGTGGCAAAGCCGCGCGCGTTGCGCAGCCATAGTTCTACCGGGTATTCGCGGATGTAGCCGTAACCACCCAGGATTTGAACAGCACGGTCGGCTGTGCGGACGACCATCTCATCAATATGACGTTTCATAACGGCCGTTTCCCGCGCTGCATCCTTTCCCTTATCCAGCAGCCAGGCCGCTTCCCATACCAGCAGGCGGGTTTCATCCACATCCGTCGCCATCTCCGCCAGCATAAAAGCAATGGATTGGCGATGAGCAATCGGCTCGCCAAATTGGACGCGCTCTTTGGCATATTCGCGGGCATATTCATACCCGGCGCGGGCCACGCCCACTGCCATCGCGCCCAACGCGACCCGGCTATGCGCCAAAATCAGGCCGAAGTCAATGCCATCCGCTCCGCCTAATTTATTTTCGACAGGAACCTGACAGCCAGTCAGCGCAATGGTAAAAGTAGGTAGGGCATTAATGCCCATTAGCTTGTTGCGTTTGCCAATTTCCAGCCCTTCGGCATCCATCGGAACCAGGAAGCCCTGGGTTTGGCCATCTTCGTTAGCGTAAACCAGGATAAATTTGGCGTTGTCGGCCAGAGGAACGGCCGTTTTCGTCCCATTCAACTCGTAGCTTTCCCCCGCCAGAGATGCCGTCGTCTTCAGCTTGTACGGGTTGAATTGGATGCGCGGCTCGGTGAGCGCGGCCGTCATACGCGGCATCGCCTCATCACAAAATTGGGGCAGATACGCCCCCTTTTGCGCCTCCGTCCCGGCCAGCATGAGCGGGATGGCGACCAGGTTGGGAACCATCAAATTCAGCGTAACCGCCAGATCACCCCAGGCAAACCCTTCGGCGGCCAGCGCGCCAGTTATGGCCGAATATTCGCCAAAGCCACCATACGCTTCCGGGATACCGGTGGGCAAAATGCCAATTTCCCAACCTGCTTTGACGACATCGGTGGGAATGACGCTATCCTCTTCCGCATCGCGGAACACCTTGCGTACCCGTTCGTTAGCATAACGAGCTATCGCATCGGCGAGCATTTTCTGCTCTTCATCTAAGCGAAAATCTAATATAATGCACCTCTACTTTGTTGACGATGTTAGTCTATCAATCATTACGGCGTGTTCCGTTCACGGTTCACGAACAATTCTATCCGTCATCCTGGCTACCCGTACCATTTCCTTTACATCATGCACCCGCACAATGTCAGCGCCCCGGTCAATGCCGATGGCGATGGCGGCGGCCGTCCCCTCAACCCGTTCCTCCGGCGGCAAATCTAACGTATACCCGATAAATGATTTGCGCGACGGCCCCAGCAAAATGGGATACCCCATCACTTTGAACCGATCCAATTCGTTGATCAGCTGCACATTGTGAGTAATTGATTTGCCAAAGCCGATGCCGGGGTCAATGATGATTTGCGATTTTTGCGCACCCGCCGCCAGCGCCAGATCGATACTTTCTTGCAATTCCCGCATGATGTCGGCAAACAAATCGTCGTACTTTGCGCCCAGGTACATACTGCCCAGTTTTTTTGCCTGGATGACATCTTTCGGTTTGCTGCGATTGTGCATGAGGACGACCGGGCAGCGTTTTTTGGCGATCAGTCCGGCCAGCGCCGGATCCATTTGCAGCCCCCACACATCATTGACCCAATCAGCCCCGGCATCCAGGGCGGCGCGGGCGACATCGGCGCGGTAGGTGTCCACCGAAATGGGAATGTTTACTGCTTGCCGTATCGCTTTGATGACGGGCAAAATGCGGGCGCGTTCTTCATCAGCAGTGACCGGTTGGCTGCCGGGCCGGGTGCTTTCGCCGCCAATGTCGAGGATGTCGGCTCCGTCGGCGATGAACTGTTGGGCCTGGGAAACGGCGGCCCCCACCACGTTCTCCCCCGTCAACACCCCATCCCCGGAAAAGCTGTCCGGCGTGGCGTTGATGATGCCCATGACGTAGGTTTTGGCTCCCCAGGCTAAGGGTGTGTTCAATGAATTTGTCTCCAATCTTTAATCTTTTCAAAAAGCGGTTCCGGCAAACGATACACGTCGGTGGCATCAACGGCCGTCAACATCTGCGCCACCGTTTGCCCGGTGGCTGGATGTGCCCAATCGGGCGCAATAGCAGCCAGCGGCGCTAACACAAACGCCCGCTCCGCTAAACTGGCGTGCGGAATTGTCAAATTGCCTGTTTCTTCGATTTGGTCGGCGAAAAAGAGAATATCAATATCAATCAGACGTGGCCCCCAGCGGTAAGTGGGTTCGCGTCCCAAGTCGGTTTCAATTTGTTTGATGAAGGTAAGGGTTTCCTGGGGGGATAAGACGGTTGTGGCGGCCAGGCAGATGTTGAGGAAGGCGGGCTGGTCAATCTCGCCCCAGGGTTCAGTTTCGTAGACGGGGGAAACGGCCGTAACCATCATCCCCTCGCTTAACCGCTGGACAGCCTGCTGCAAATTCCGGCGGCGTTCACCTAAATTTGTGCCTATGCTCAAAAGAATCTGACTCATGTTGTAAAAACGGTTCGCAGTTTGTGGGTCGCCATTGCATGACGCATTGCATCATTCGTCTATTTATAACACGGTGCGTCATGAATGTCAATCACTATTTGGCGCTGCTTGTATCCCAGCGTGAAATATGTGAAAAACCGAGCAATCGGCCATCAAAGGCATAACAAATTATGCTATAATGGACGCCGTGTGTGTCCTCTGAATCATATGCGGGGTGGTGACTGGGTGGTGGAGCAACGGCCGTTGCTAACCGCAAACAAAGGAAGGTGACATATGAAGACGCGCCGTCGAGCCAACAGACACATAATTATCGCCTTTATGTTAGGAATCGGACTCTTAACCCTCTTGTCGGGCTTAATGTTCATACCCCAAACGAGCCTCACCCACACCCTGAAAAACAACAACCTAAGCGCTAATGAAAAACACGCCAATCTTCAGAGAAAGCGTTAGCAAACCAGGCTACAATGAACAAAGGGTAAATCATACAGGTACGCGCGGGCCGCCACTTTTCGCCAACAACAACTGTTTCCCGCCGCGCAAAAGGACAAAAAAATGATAGGTCGCACGTTAGGCAATTACCGCATCATTGAGCAGATCGGCTTAGGGGGTATGGCTACTGTCTTCAAAGGATACGACCCCGATACCGACCGCTACGTCGCTGTCAAAATACTTCCCCAACATTTCTCAGGCGACCCCCAATTTCGGCAGCGCTTTCAACGAGAAGCCAAAGCCATTGCCAAACTGGAACATATCCACATCCTGCCTATTTTTACCTACGGCGAGGACGACGGTATCTCGTACATGGCCATGCGCTACCTGCAAGCGGGCACGCTCACCGACCGCATCGGCGAGGGCGCGCTGCCGTTTGACGAGGCTAGCCGCGTCCTCAACCAGCTTGCCAGCGCGCTCGACTACGCTCACGCGCACGGCATTTTGCACCGGGACATGAAGCCCAGCAATGTGCTGTTGGATGATGACGGCAATGCTTACTTGATGGACTTTGGTCTGGCTAAAATTGTGGAAGCGACGGTGGATTTGACGGGCGACCGGCTTTTAGGCACGCCGGCTTACATGAGTCCGGAGCAGTGTAAAGGGGAACCGGTCGGCCCCGCTACTGATATTTATTCGCTGGGTATTATTTTGTATGAGATGGTGACGGGTAGACGGCCGTTCCACGCCGAAACCCCCATCGCCGTCATCCTGCAGCAGCTCAACGACCCGCTGCCCCCGCCCCGCAGCGCCCGACCCGACCTACCGGGGAAAGCTGAAAACGTTATCTTCAAGGCGTTGGCGAAAAACCCGGAATCCCGTTACGAGACAGCCGGCGATTTAGCGGCGGCTTTTGCACGGGCGATTGCAGAGGCAGACACGGCCGTCGGCGCTGCCCGCCCTATCCCTATCCCCGAACCGCCGCCGCCCACGCCAGCGCCTGAAGTTAACGTGACGGCCGTTCCTGCCCAAAAACGCCGTCTACCCGCCTGGGCCTGGGGAATCATCGGCGTGGTAGCTGCGGTCGTTCTGATCACACTGGGCGTGGCGCTGTCCAGTTCGCTCCGGGACAGCAATTACGTGGCGAGCGAGTCCCCCCTTGCCCAACCACAGGCGGGAGCGGGCAGCGACGTCGAACCCACAGCGGCGGCCGGGCCGGAACCGGCAGCGCCAGAATCGACCAATAACTTCTTCCGCAGCGCCGGCCAGGATTTAGGCGGCTTTCGTGATGACTTGCTGGCTGTAGGCGACCTAGATGGCGATGGCGACCCGGATGCTATCGTTGGCAACCGCGTCTGGCTAAATGACGGCTCAGGCCGGTTCAGCCAACAGGTCGGCGAAACGGTATTGCCAGATAACGGTCGGGCGCTGACTTTGGGCGATCTGGACGGCGATGGCGACCTGGATGCCTTCGTAGCTTATGGGAATCGGGTGCGTAACCAGGTCTGGCTGAACGTGGGAGACGGCCGTTTCCAAATTACTGACCAGAGCCTGGGCAGCGCCGATAGCTGGCAGGTAGATTTGGGTGATATTGACGGCGACGGCGACCTGGACGCCGTCGTCAGCGGCGACCAGCATGAAATTTGGCTCAACGATGGCGGCGGCGCCTTCGCCAATGGCGTTCAAGATTTGGGCGGCAGCGGCTCCCGCGCCGTTGTCCTGGCCGATCTGAATGGCGACGGCTACCAGGACGCTTTCTTTGCCGATTGCTCCATCTGGCTGAGCAACGGCGACGGTTCCTTCCGTGACAATGGACAGAACCTTTGCGTCAGCGATAATGTCGCCCTGGCTCTGGGTGACTTGGACGGCGACGGCGACATGGACGCTTTTATCGGCGACGCCATCCGGAACGCTAATCAGGTCTGGTTTAACGATGGCGACGGCAGTTTCAGTTTCTACGACCAATGGCTGGGCAACTCCTCCACCGAGGCGGTAGCCCTAGGCGACCTGGACGGAGACGGCTACCTGGACGCCTTCGTGGGCAATACAACCGAGTTCGGCTCCGATCCGGCCGACCGGGTCTGGCTGAATGACGGCGCCGGCAATTTCAAGGACAGCGGCGAGATGATCGGCAATTTGGAAACATTCAGCGTGGCCCTGGCCGACCTGGACGGCGACGGCGACCTGGACGCGCTTTCCGGAAACGCAAATAGCAGTCAAGTCTGGTTGAACCAATTAGGACCCGGCAATAAAGCAGCCGCCCCTCTTTGTGAACCAGGCCAGACGCAGTTGTTTTTTGACGATTTTGAAGATGGTATTTGGGAAGGGTGGGATTTTACCGATGTAGACGGCCGTCCTTCCCCCGCCGGTTGGCATATCGCTTCGCAAGAAGAAAACTACGTCCTCATTGGCACAGACCATAACTGGGCCAGTCCCCAAAACACGTTTGGGCAAGATTACACGCTCAGCCTCCGGGTGCGCGCCGCTCCCGAATCCACCGGCATGGATTTCCACATTAATTTACGCATGAGCGAGAACGGCCGTTACCTGATCACCGACAACCATATCCGCCGTGAACCGGGCGGCGAGATGCTGGCGCAGTGGAACAACCAGCCTGATGACCGCTGGCACGACCTATCCATTCACGCTCGCGGCAAAAATATCAAAATTATGTGGGACGGCCGTCAGGTCGCCGCCTTTGACGACCCCGACGCCTTGCCGGGAGGCAGCGTCGCCCTGGAAAACCTCCGTGGCTCAACCTGGTACGACGACATCCTCCTCTGCGCCATCCCCCCCGATCAGGAACCGCCCCCCGATGCGCCGCCACCCCCTGAAGGCAAATTGATTGACGCCCATGATATCGTCATACAAATCGCGGCCGAGAATCAACTAGAAACAGTTAGCTTGCCCGCCTGGAGTCCTGATGGCCGGCAAATCGCCTTTGGCGCTGTTCGATCCGGCGAGGACAGCCATGAGGATGCACGGATTTACATTGTCAACGCCGACGGATCGGGGCTAAAGCAACTTCCCGCCATTGGCAACGATCTCAGCCCAGCCTGGAGTCCCAATGGACAGTGGCTGGCTTTTCACAGCAGTTGCGATTTGGTCGGAATGCGGCTCGATGGGTCTGATGATTATTGGATTGACGGCGAAGCCCCTGAGTGGTGTGTGGCGGCGTTGGCCTGGTCGCCGGACAGCCAGTGGCTTGTATACACGGCGCAGCCAGGAGCGGCGCAAGATGCGGCAAGCGTCAGGCGCATTGTTCTCACAACCGAAGGCGGGGAAGCGGAACATCTCATGGACATTTCTGCCAACAGTGAGGATTGCTTCAATAGAGTCGAAGCCGCTTTCAGCCCGGATGGTTCCCAGATCGCTTATGTGGATGGCGCCTGCCAGCCGCAGCTACTGGACATTTCTACGCGCCAATCCAAACCCATTGACGATTTTCCATTTAACTGGACGGGGCAATGGTATCCACAGTGGGCGGAACCGGCCATACCTGCCGCCAATCTCCGCTTCACCGATAACGACCAAATCGTTGGCGAATCTGGCTGCGGTAAACCGTCCTTGGGCGACCTGAACGGCGACGGCGCGCTGGATGCCTTCATCCCGCGGGGCACAGGCTTTGAAACGTGGCTCAACGACGGCCGTGCCCGGTTCGACAAAGGGAATGACAGCCGGGGCGACGACCCGCCTAATGTCTGCGGCAACGAAGCGGCGCTGGGCGACCTGGACGGCGACGGCGATTTAGACGCGCTGGTAGGTATCTTCCAGAATGACAGTTCCGGCGGCGACAACATCGTCTGGCTCAATGACGGCGGCGGGTCTTTCACCGACAGCGGCCAGCGGCTGGGCGGTTCGCACAGTTGGGCCATTGCTTTGGGCGATTTTGACAGCGACGGCGACCTGGACGCTTTTGACGCCAGCGGCGGCCCCAGCAAAGTTTGGTTGAATGAGGGCGATGGCCGTTTCCGCGACAGCGCCCAATCCCTCGGCGACGGCGACAGCGTGTGGGCGGTGCTGGGCGACCTGGACGGCGACGGCGACCTGGATGTTTTCGTCGCTAATTTTGGTCAGGGCGAACCGAATAAGGTGTTTTTGAATGATGGGAACGGCCGTTTCCGCCAAACCGCTCAGGCGTTGGGCAACGCTCCCAGCATCGGCGTGGCTCTGGGCGACCTGGACGGGGATGGCGACCTGGATGCTTTTGTGGCTAACGGCAGTAACGGCGGACAACCCAATGCGGTGTGGTGGAATGAGGGGGACGGCCGTTTTACCCACAGCGGCCAACTGCTGGGCGACAGCGATAGCTGGGCCGTCGCCCTAGGCGATTTGGACGGGGACGGCGACCTGGACGCTTTTGCCGGCAACGGTCCTGATCTTGGGGGGCAGGCCAATACAATTTGGCTCAATGACGGCAGCGGCCAGTTTAGCGACAGTGGCCTGCGCCTGGGCAACAGCCGTACCCATAACGTCGTCCTGGCCGACCTGGATGGGGATGGCGACCTGGATGCGTTCGCCTTCAATGAAGGTGGCAACCGGGTCTGGCTGAATCAGACGGGGGAAGACTAGCGGCTTGAGGTTGGAGACTGGTCAATAATCTCTAATCTCTGACCGTCAGAATCACCTTGCCGATGTTACGGTTTTGGGCGACGTATTCATGCGCCGCTTGCGCCTCTTGAATCGGGAATTCAGTATCAATGATGGGCTGCATCTCGCCGGACAGCAGTTTGGGCCAGAACTGCGCCTGAAACTGACGCGTAATCTCGATTTTTTCGGTTAACGGCCGTGAGCGCAGCGTGGAACCGATGATGCGCAGCCGTTTCCGCAGGAGCAAGGCCACATTCATTTCCCCTTTGCCGCCGCCGAGCAGACCGATGTTGATGAGCCGGCCAAACGGCCGTAACGCCCGCGCGTTACGATCCAGATACGCTCCCCCCACCGGATCAAGAATCAAATCCACGCCTTCGCCATTCGTTGCCGCCAACAGCGCCTGCAAAAAATCCTGCTCTTTGTAATTGATGGCCAAATCAGCGCCCAACGCGCGGCAGCGGGCCAGCTTGCGTTCCTGGCTGGAAGTGACAAATACCCGCGCCCCGATACTTTTGGCTAGTTGGATGGCCGCCGTGCCGACGCCGCTGGCCCCGGCGTGTAGGAGCACGGTTTCACCAGTTTGCAGGTTCCCTTCTAAAAACAGGTTCACAAATGCGGTCAGCCATACTTCGGGCACAGCCGTCCCCCGCGCAAAATCCCACGCATCCGGCAGTCGCAGCAGCATCTTCTGGTGAACGTTGACCTTCTCGGCATAGCCGCCGCCAGACAGCAAAGCGCATACCCGGTTGCCAGTCTGCCAACCGGGCACGCTTGCGCCCACGGCCTCAATCACCCCGGCCATTTACAGCCCCAAAATCTCGCTGGCTCCTGGCGGTGGCGGGTAATTTCCCCGCGCTTGTGACAGGTCGGCCCGGTTAACGGCCGTTGCCCGCACCGCCACCAACACCTCTTCCGGCCCAAACGCCACATCGGCCACCTCCCGCCACACCAGCGCCGGATTCGACTTATCCCCTTCAACTATAATTCCTTTCATTTGGTTACTCCATTAGAGTTGCAGAATTGCTTTTCACGTTGCCACACCTTTTCGTTTTGCGCTTTCCACGTTAAACTTATTCTATACTGAGAAGAGGAGATTATCACGCTATGTCAGAACGTGAAACGTATACTGTTGAAATTGCTGGCTTAACACGCCATTTCCCCCTGTTCGAAGTCGCCCCCGGCGTCCGTATTGCCATCTTTAATATGCTGGGTGATACCTACATCGTCAAAGCGGCCGCCGCTGTTCTGGCTGAGAAGTTAAAGGATATTGAGGCTGGTGTCCTGGTTACGGCCGAAGCCAAAAGCATCCCTCTCATCTATGAAATGAGCGTGCTCATGGGCCTGCCTTACATCGTCTTGCGTAAGAGCTACAAAAGCTACATGGGTGACGCCATCAGCGCCGAGACTGTTTCTATCACCACTGGCAAATCGCAAACGCTTTACCTGGATGAGAAGGACATTGCCCTGATCAGCAGTCACCCAGTCATTTTGATTGATGATGTCATCAGCACTGGCAGTACGCTGCAGGGGATGGAAAAGGTCATCATGGCCGCCAGAGGAAAAGTGGCCCAGGTGGCGGCCGTTTTCACTGAAGGCAGCGCAGATTGGTCCCATGTAATTGCGTTGGGCAATCTTCCGGTCTTTATAGACCAGCCATAGTGAGCAAAGCTTATAAAGATTTCTGGCCGGAAAGCAGCAATAACTGGAGGAGTGGAGCGGCGACGGCCGTTTTCCTCCTCTTCCTCATTTTTCTTCCCTTACCGCGTCACTGGCCCCTGCTGCGGCAGACGTACCCATCCGTTTATTACGAGCTGACCAGCTTTGATGTTTATCTATCGGATGTGGTTGCCCTGCTGCTGGTGGCGACCAGTTTCCTGCTGAATCGCCGCGTCATCTCGCCGTTTCCTCGACGGCTGATTGGGCCGCTGGCGGGATTGGTCTTGTTGACGGCCGTTAGCAGTCTCAATGCGTTCGATGTGGCGCTGACCGGGCAGCAAACCGCTCGTCTGCTGCTCCTGCTGGCGGTTTGCGCGGTCATCATCCGCCTGCGTCCGGCGCCGCGTTGGGTGCAGGTTGGGCTGGCGGCATCTGTCGGGCTGCAAACGGCCGTTGCTCTGCGCCAATTTGGCCTGCAAGATGATTTGGGCCTGCGCTGGTTGGGTGAACTTGACCTGAACCGCTATCCTGGCGGTGGCAGCATCCTGGAAGTAGGGGGGACATATTGGCTGCGCGCCTACGGTTTGACGCCGCACCCCAACATCCTGGGCGGGATTTTGGCGGGATTTTTACCGGCATTGGTTGTTCCCTTTCTAAAAGCGCGGCAGCGTGCTAAGTTAGTCTGGTTGGCTGTCTTGTTGTCAGGGCTGGCGGGGCTGCTGTTTACCTTTTCCCGGGCGGCCGGGCTGGGTGGACTGGCCGGGGGTAGTTTTCTTGTTTTCGGCGTAGTTGTGAACCGGGAATGGCGGCAGCGATACGGCCGTTCCTTACTCCTGCTTATTGTTATCGGCGGGCTGTTTCTGGGCGGATTAGCCTGGTCGCAGCGTGCCTTACTGTTCTCTCGTGTTATGCCATCGGCCAACGAATTTGAAACCCGTTCTGTCAATGAGCGGGCCGCGCTGCTGTCGGCCGGGTGGCAGTTGGCGGCCTTGAATCCTTTGACCGGCATTGGCGCGGGGAATACGGCCGTTGCCATCGCCCCGCTGGTCAGTGATTTACCTGATGTTGGCGCTCAGCCAGTCCACAACATGCCGTTATTGCTCGGCATCGAACTGGGGCTGCCCGGCGCGGCGCTGTGGCTGTGGTTGATGATTTATCCGGTGGGATGGGCGCTGGCCCGGCTGAAGCAAGGGCAGTTGAGTTTATGGGCATGGGGGGTAACGGCCGTTCTTGTCACCCTGGCCGTTATCGGTTTGTTTGATTACTATACCTGGAGCTGGCAGCAGGGACGGCTGCTGCAATGGACTGCCTGGGGCCTCTGGGGAGCGGCGGCGACTGAGGAAACAGGGATGAGGGATGAGGGATGAGGGATAAGTATCTCATCACTCATCCCTTTTCTCTCATCCCTGTTTTAATCCCCGGCGATGGGCTGCTGCTGGCTGACCGGCTGGCGGCTGGCGGCGGACTGCTGCCGGTAGACGGCCACCGCCTGCCAGATTGTCAAACCAGCGACATACAACAGCCCGCTCAAGAATATCCCGGCGTAGACAGCGACGGCCCAATTGCCCAGCCGAATCGCATACAAAATTGTGCCTAAATTTATCCCCGCCACACCCAATTCCCAAAAAACGATAGAATCAAGCCGTAGCTGATACTGCTTCCGCATCCAGGGCTGGTTTTTGTGTTCAATGCCGAACTTGGCCGTGCGTTCAAACGCATTTTGCTTGCGGGTGATGATTTGCAGCGCGGCGCGGGTTGTGTTGATCATCAAACCGGAGCCAACGGCCGTTATCCACAAAATTTTGGGCAGGAGACGCCGCCACTGCTTGCCCAAATTTTGCTGGCCCATGATAAAAAAGGTCGTCGGCGCCAGCGCGGTCAGATTGAAGGCGTAGGCGATGCCAAACAGGGTAATAAGCTGTGGGTATTGTTGTGAAAGCAGCAGCACGGCCGGGTACAGCAGGGTCAAAGCAAAAAGCAGCAAATGGACGGCGTAACCCGTCAGGTGGAGCGTGGCCTCAATTTTCAGCGACAGTGACTGGTTTGAGCGCCATACCGGCGACATAAATTTCAGGGCACATTCCAGACTGCCCCGCGCCCAGCGATGTTGTTGGCGGCGAAAGGCGATCATGCTGACGGGCAGCTCCGCCGGAACAACCACGTTGCGCAGGTACCTGGCCTGCCAACCGCGCAGTAAAGCCCGGTAGGAGATGTCCAGGTCTTCGGTGAGCGTGTCGGCCTGCCAGCCGCCGGCGTCCTCCAGCGCTGCCCGCCGCCAGATGCCGGCAGTGCCGTTGAAGTTGAACCAGTAGTCGGCCGACCAGCGGGCAAATTGTTCCACTACGAAATGGGCGTCAATGGCGATGGCTTGCAGCGAGGTGAGCAGGGAATAGTTCTGGTTCAGATGCCCCCATCGAGCCTGCACAAATGCGGTTTGCGGCTGAAAATGGGGTAGGGTGCGGCGCAAGTAATCGACGGTGGGGACAAAATCGGCGTCGAAAAAGGCGATGAATTTGCCGCTGGCGTGTGACAGCCCGGCTTTTAACGCCCCGGCTTTGTACCCGTCACGATTGGGTCGGGTGAGGTGACTGATATTGATTCCCTGCGCCTGCCAGTGGTCAACGGCCGTTTTTACAATCGCCTGTGTTTCATCGGTGGAATCGTCCAAAACCTGAATTTGGAGCAGCTCCGGCGGGTAATCGAGGCGGGCGGCGGCGTTGATGACCCGCTCGGCTACATACATCTCGTTGTAAATGGGAAGTTGGACAGTGACCAGGGGCCAGTTGGTGAGTGGGGGGGGATCCTGGGGGGGGCGCCGCTGGTTGCGCCAGGTCAGAAACGTCATGTAAAAGAAATTAACGCCGTAAATAAACAGTATCCCTACAACGAGCAGGTAAAGAATAGCCAGCGGGATAAGCAATAAATCAAGCATAAAAACTCCAGGTAATTGGTAACTGGTAATTATCCAATTACTCAGTTACCAATTACCAGCAAACTGCAAAGTTAATTTTGGACGAACCCTAAGCAATCTTATAGTCACTCAGCCTCCAATCCAAATTCATAAGCCCCGGCCCACAGTCCCCAGATCAGCCACTGCCACAAACGGCCGGCGGGGTAAAACCAGGGGTAGGCGTCAACCAGGCCGAAAATCGTGACGGCCAGCAAAACGCTGGACAGCCCTATGAGCGCCGGGGAAAAGGCGAGCCGGTCGCGGCGCAGTATCAGAACGACCCAGGGGGCGAAGACAGCCAAAAAATAAAAAAGTTCGCCAAATAAGCCGATTTCAGCCCCAGAAGTGATGAAGGTCATGCGGGCCGGTTGGTAATCGTAAGCAAAATCGGGCCAGGCGCGGCGTAGGGCCAGAGGAAAGGTTCCCAAACCAGTACCGGTAAGAGCATGGTCGCTGAAAAGTTGGTCGGCGGCACGGTTTAAGGCGGCGCGCTCGGTTTGGGTAGAGAGCCGTTCTTCAACACGGGCGGCGATGGCTCCGGGGTCTGCACCCAGGCGTAAATAGGGCAAATTTTGCCAGATGACGGGGAGCAGCAACAAGAGGCTGAAGCCGATAGGGGCCAGCCAGCGGGATAATCGTTGGGGGGATTTTTTGAAGCAGACGGCCGTTACCCACAGCGTTCCCCAGCCAAAAGAAATCCAGGCCGAGCGGGAGAAAGTCAGGAACAAGGCCACACTGCCCAGGCTGAAGATGACCAGGGCTAGAATGTGCCCATGACCGGCGGCCTGCAAATACCAGGTGGCCAGCAAAAGCAGTCCTAACGCCAGGCTGATGCCTAAAATATTAGGATGGTCGGTCAGGCCGTAGGCGCGTAATGATTGTAAGCCCCCTTGCGCCCAAACGATGCTGCCGGACTGGGGCGAAAGCGCCCGCTCGCCCAGCCAGGCCAGACCCAGGTCATGCTGCTGCCATGCCTGCCCGATGGCGATGGCGGCCTGGAGCAGGATTTGCAGGGCAACGGCCGTTCCCACCCATTTCCATCCGGTCACTTCATTGATGATGAACAGGTACAGCAGGTCGAGCAGCCCCACTTGCAAAACATGATACCCGGCTAAAAACGGGTCAACGGCCGCGATGACGCCGATGGCGGCGGCGGTGGTGATGCCCAGCAAGGGCCACCATATGAAGAAAGGACCAACGCGCAGACGGCGCGGCTGGAGCAGCAAACTGCCTCCCCAGGCCAACAGCAGGAGCAGCAGAAATATCGTGTGTGTGGGCAGCAGCAGGTTGGTGAAATCGGGGTAAATGGGGGGAGACGGCCGTGCCAGCAAAACAAGCTGCTGCCGCCAGGGCAGGGTGATGATGAGTAGCGCCAGACTGGTTTTGGCGGCCAGGAGAAATAGGCCCGCCAGCCGGGAGCGGCGTATGTGGGCTGCTTGCGGGGGGGATGTGGTGGGAACGGCCGTCAACATCATGCCTGTCTATTCTGAATCAATTCGCATAGCCAATTTGACAAGGGGTAACTAATTTTAAGGGTAGCCGACAACAAACAAATGTCAATAAATGATCAAACTTCATCATTCACCTTTCATATTTTGTCATTTTCAAACCGGCGCAGCAGCCAAAATAGCAGGCGTTTTTTCAGACCCGGACTGTCACCGCGTTGGTAATAGTCAAAAAGCCGTCTTTGCTGGTCGAGAACGGCCAGACGGCTGGTGTTCAGATCGGCCGTCTGGCCAAAATAAAGACCTGTGCCGGGCACGCCGGCAGCGGCGTTGGCTGCAAGCGGTCGCATGACTTGCCCAAATGTGAACAATGGCTGGCGGCACCTCTGGCTGGTTAGGACATATTCTGTGGGCAGGTTTTGCCGGGATTTGGTTCCGTTGAGGTCAACGGCGTAGTCGTAGCCGCTGAACCGGTCGGTCAGCCGGTTGAGACGGTCGGGCAGCATTTCCTGGAAGGAATCATAAACGGCCACGGAGTCGGCCAGCGGTTTCAGCCGGTACTGGCGCTGTTTTGTTTGCAAGGGGGCCTGGAAAAAGTGGGTGGCCTGGTGGAAATGGGTGCCGATGTCGCCGAAGTTGGTGGTGAGGGATTGGCGCGGGAAGACGTAAAAGCGCTTAGTTTGAGCCAGGTAGCGGGTTTTGAGGGGAAACCAGTCGGTGTCGGGGAATTGGGTGAAGCTTTCGTGGAGGGGGGCAAGGGGGAGGTCGTTGTCCCCCTCCCGCCAGGCGATAAAATCGGCCCACTGTCGGGCGGTGTATGCCTGCCCCTGGAACCAGGCCACCTGCATGAAGAAGACGTCGCTCTCGTCCAGGTAGGGGATGAATGGAAAGTGCGTGTAGCCATTGAACCAGAGGGCGTTGAGGGAAATTCCGGCGATGCGGGGATCGTCCGTATAAAAATCGAGCGCCTGGCTGGCGTAGTGGTAAAAGACGGGGGAAACGACTAGATCATCTTCCAGCAAGATGATGGCGCCGTATTCTTGTGACAGCCCGCCGCCGAAAAAAACACTGCCGATCAGTCCCTGGTTTTCCTGGTGGAGGATGAGTCGTTTTTCACCGTGCGGCCACTCAAAGGCGGCGGCCAGTTGGCGGACAACGGCCGTATTTTCCCCGCCAGCGTCAATTGCAATTACCAGCCGCACCTGGGGCGGGTAGCTGGCTTCGCGTAGCGAGCTAAGTAGTCGCTGTAAGGCGTAGGGTCGATTATAGGCGGTGACGACAATAGTTGGATTCATGTTTTTGGGAAGGCAACAACGGATTTAGAAGAGGAATGGATGAAGAAGCCTCTTTATCCATTTGTTGTTATCTTTGTTATGTCTGCAACATATGGATAGCTGTATCGAGTAAGGTTTGCAGGCTTTTTTGAGTGCGGCGGACATCAAATTCGATCTGCCAACGGCCGTTTTGCATCGAGTCGCCAATGACCAAAGCAGCGGCAGCGTTGACTTGCAAGTGCTGGGCGACGGCGAACAAAGCGGCCGTTTCCATTTCTACTGTTAAGACGCCTTCTTCCCGGTGTTGGGCTGCGTCACGGAATGTTTCACAATAAGGCGCGTCGGTTGTCCAGGTAGCGCCGACGGCGTAGGGGGCGCTCCGTTCATCAAGCGCCTGGCGTAACTGCTGTGTGAGCCGATCCGAAGGGGCTGCATCGTGAGACGGGGGGAGATAATGGCGCGATGTGCCTTCGTCGCGGATAGCCCGGTTGGCGATGACGCGGCTGCCGGCGGTTAATGATTCTTGCAAACCGCCGGCCAGGCCGATGCTGATGAACTGCCTGATGCCGTAGGCCACAAAATCTTCCAGGAGAACGGCCGTTACCGGCGACCCTACGCCAAAATTGCCACTTACGCCAATTTGCCCGTCTGCTTTTCTGAGCAGATAAAAATCGCCAAAAAAGCCGTTCTTTTTCTGACCGCGCCAGCGTTTGACGGCATAGCGCAGCAGCGCCGGTTGGTAGCAAATGATGACCGTGTGCGGCGGGGCAAAGGTGGGGGCGGTTCCGGTGCGGCGGCGATGGGCCAGCCGATCAGCGGCCGTAAACATCGGTTTGTTGTTTATTCGTTCATCGTTCATATGTTATGTGTAAGCGTTAAATTATTAGCATCTCAGCTATCAGCCATAACTGGCTTGTTCAGTAAACATTATCAAGCTGATTAACTGACCGGCTGACCGGCTGAACGCTTTCGGCTATGTCTCATCCGTTGCAGAATAACGGCCTGCACTGTCTCGCTCACCGTTACCGCCCAGCAGGTTCCCAGCAGCCCCCAGCGCTGTGTGAAGAGGGTGAAGAGTACGGCCGTAATCCCCAATGTCCACGCCATCGCCCGCAGCGCGACCGCTTCTTGCCCGGCGGAGACCAATTCAAAGGAGAGTTTGAGGGTGAAAACAAAAGGAATAAGGCTCCAACCCAGGATGCGCAGGGCGTTGACGGCGGGCGTGTAGCCGGTTCCGTACAAGAGTTGAATGAGCGGCTCGGCCAAGATAGTGAGAAGCAGGGCGGAAACGGCCGTAAACGCCGCCAAGTAGCGAGGCAGCGAAGTTACAGAGTAGTTCGCTGCTTCGCCACTCTGCCACCTTCGCGCCATGACCGGGAACAAAGCGCCAAAGAACGCATAAGGGACCATTTTGACGGCTTCTACCAGGCGGGCGGCGGCGCTAAATTGGCCGGTGAGCGCCTCGCCGCCCAGTAGGGAGAGGGTAAAAATGCCCATTCTTTGATGAATGACAGCCAACACCATTAAGAAAGCTAAAGTTATGCCCGCCTGCATCGTCTGGCGCAGGCTGGCGCGGTTGAGACGCCAATTGTAAACAAAGGCGGGCAGGAAACGGCCGCACAGGCCACCCGCCACCACCGCTCCAATCAACTGCCCGCCCAACAACAGCCAGACCAGGGCCACCAGCCCGCCTCCTTGCCGCAAGATGATGAATGCGCCGCCGGTTTGGAAAACGGCCGTGACCAATTGCGCAATCAATACCAGTCCCATTCGCTCATAAGCTCGCAAAACGGCGCTGTAAATTGTTGAGAACGCCAGCGGCAGCAGGGACAGACTGTACCATTTGAGCGCGGCCACCGTTTCTGGCGATTGGTGGGGCAGCCAATGCCCGCCAACCATGACGGCCAGGATGAACAGCAAAGAAAGGGCCAGTTGGATGAGCAAAGCGGCCGTTAACGTGGGCGTATCTGTACTGTGTTTGGCGGCAATCTCACGAATTAACAGCGTATCCATGCCCAGCGTGCTGAACACGTTGCCCACAAAGACGACGGCGGCGATGAAAGCATATTGGCCTAATCCCGTTTCACCCAGGCGGCGGGCGACCAGGATGGTGAAGACCAACATCAATCCCTGGCTGATGGCGCGGGCCAGAAACAGCCAGAGTGAGTTAAGCGTGATGCGTGTCAAAATAGCTGGTCGGCGGGTGAACCTTAGCGGTTACGGCCGTACTGCTCATGACTCGACACCCAATCTGATGACGAAATCGCCGCTGCCAGCGATAATTCACCCGCTAACACCGCGCCGCCCACAATTTCGGCAAACTTTTTAACTTTGCACTTGCCCACACAATCTAGCAGGGACAAACATTCCCGCTGCGTCGCCAGCTTGGTGCCGCCGCCATACGTGGCCACAATCAGCGAGGGGATAGTGATAGAGATGTACAAATCCTTCTCTGGCGTCATTTCCGTATAAATCACCCCTGCCGATGACTCCGCTACATTAGCTGCATCCTGTCCGGTGGCGATGAAAATGGCGGTGATCGCATTGGCCGAATGCAGGCCATTGTTATTGGCGCCGGATAAGAACGCGCCCACGTTGGCAATGCCGCCATGATAGAATAAGCTCTCCGGTTCCACCCGCATGTGTTGGATGAGAACATCGCGCTTGACTATGGCTTCGGCCGTAACCCGCTTGCCTCGTGTTCGCATCAGATTAACCTGTGATGCTTTCTTGTCTGTTACCAGGTTTGATTCCAGGAAAAAATGCTTGATGCCTGGGTAATGGTCAATAATCCAACTACAGGCGGCAAACGTTGCCCGCCCTACCATATTTTGCCCGGCGGCGTCCCCGGTGGTGAAATTAAAACGCAGGTAAGCGAACTTGCTGGCCAGGAAGGGATCAATGTAAGAAAGCTTGGCTATACTCGACGTGGCCTCGGCTTCTCCTCTGATGTCGTCGAGATTTTCATGAACCCATTTCACAAATTCGCGGGCTTGTCGGGCGTCCTCAAATACAAAAACAGGGGCGCGCTGCATGGCGTCGTCCACAACGCTGACTTTGACGCCGCCGCTGAGATTCAGCAGCTTAATGCCTCGATTGTAGGAAGCGACCAGCGTGCCTTCTGTCGTTGCCAGCGGGATGAGAAAATCGCCCAGGGCATGTTCGCCGTGAATGGTGAGCGGGCCGGCAAAACCAAGCGGGATTTGGGCCACGCCGGTGAAGTTTTCGATGTTACCGGCTAAAATGTGCGGATCGAACGAGTATTGGGGTACATGTTCCAGTTTTTGTTGGGTAAATTCGGTCACAAAGCGCTGCCGCTGGCGGATGATGTCATCGGAATAATCATCGTTGTTATCGCGTGGAATATGAACGCGGTTTTCGTCTTTTTGAGAGATGGTGTCGTCTACTTTTAAGTTAAGAGCGCCAAAAGGATTGGTTTTGAATTTGATTTCGATTTTGTGCTTGCCATTGGGCAGGTGGGGGCAGGAAGTGACGACGGTGATGACGTAGCGCAGGGGGAAGGGGATGGGGGTCTGGGCCAGTTGGTCCACTGTTAACGTATTGCCGTTGCCTAAATCGAGGGTAACGGCCGTTAAATCCACCTCTTCCCCGCCCAGTTTAATATGCTCGATTGATTGCAACGTCGCATCGCTGAGCCGGTTCTTGATTGAGAATTGGACGCCGTCCTCAACATTTTTTAAGCTGCCAAATGTGTAAAGTTGCTTTAGTAACAGACTGGGTACGAAGGCCATTCGTTTTCCTCCAACAATGTGATTGATGGTTATTGGGTATTAGCTGATACCCACTAAGCTCGACTTTGTACATTCCTAACAGATTGCTTCCAAACCGTACTCGACCGCGTGGGTTTGTATTCAAATAATATTTGCATGTCACTCTTTTTATGCGATGTTCAAATATTCGTACTCGAGTAAAGTTGCATTGA